>JBKQRF010000139.1:0-14110 GCA_052144055.1 Candidatus Limnocylindrales bacterium | reverse complement strand
GCGCGAGTCGCGAGTCTCGCCCGCTTCATCGACTTCTACAATCGACGTCGACCGCACTGGTCACTCGCCGGGCAGCCGCCGATCAGCCGCGTGCCCGTCAACAACCTGACGGGGAAGAACAGCTAGGGCCGATGGACCCAGCCGCAGGAACCAGCCGAACCGGCAGCAAGCTGGGCGCGAAGAAGCTGGACGGACACCGTAGGATGTCCGCAACATGGTCGAGATCGAGGCCTACGCCGCGGATTGCCGAGTCTTCGGCAATACCGACGCTGGCGACGGTCGCCTCACCGACCTCCTCAACGGGGCCAGAGAGCTTCGCATCGAGGACGTCCGGCTTAAGGGCCTCTCGGATGGGCACATCCTAGAGACTCCGGAGATCACGGTGGGCTGGGACGAGCTGTACGCCGTCGTCGCAGCTGGACCGCGGGGCGAGTCTTCCCGCCGGGTGAGGACGCACGTCACGCGCGTCGAGGTCGCGCTGGGTCCGTATCACGTGGAGGGGGAGCTGCACGGGTTCCCGGCCGGGGACGCGCTGGGCATGGTGCTGCGCCGGCCCACCTGGGTGCCGCTGACCAACGCCGCCATTGCCTACCGTCGGGAGGCGGGCGAGGCGACGGACGAGGTCGCTACGCTGATCGTCAATCGCGATCTGGCCAGCTCGATGCGGGCGGTTCCGGGAGAGGCCGGAGGTCTGCGCTGGGAGGCCGTCAACCCGTCCGGTGGCGTCGGACGGGTGGTCGAACGGCCGCGACCAGTGGCGGAGGAGGCCGCTGCGTCCGGAGAACCGGCGCCGCTGGTAGCGGTGGCGGTGCCTCCAACCGCCCCCTGAGGAGACTGCGCATCCCGCGCCGGCCTACCAGGTCGGGTGCGTCAGGATCCCGCCGTCCACCACGAGGTTGATCCCCGAGACGAAGCGCGCCATTGGCGAGGCGAGGTAGAGCACCGCATCGGCCACATCGTCAGGCCGGCCCATACGGCCGAGCGGTACGTGCGCCAGCCAGCGGCGGATCCCGTCCGGCCAGCCCTGCTCGAGGTCCGGGCCCCAGACCAGTCCCGGCGACACGGCGTTCACGCGGATGCCGTGCGCGCCGAGCTCGAGTGCTGCGGCGCGGGTGTGCATGATCACCGCGGCCTTGCTCGCGCTGTAGTGGCTGTGTCCCCACGCGGGCTGGAGGCCCTCGATCGAAGCGACGTTGACCACGACGCCACTGCCACCCTGAGCGACAAACACGCGGGCCGCTTCGCGCGTGCACAGGAAGACGCCCCGCGCGTTGGTAGCGAACAGGGCGTCCCAGTCGTCCGCCGACAACTCCGTAAGCGGGCTGGTCGGCTGAACCCCGGCGCAGTTGACGAGGATGTCGAGTCTCCCAAGCGCGTCGACCGTTGCGTCCATCGCGGCCGCCACCTGCGCCGCGTCCCTCACGTCCAGGCGAACCGGGACGGCCCGCCGTCCGAGCGCGCGGATCCGCGCAACGGTGCTCCCCGGCCCGTCGTCAGCCGCGCGTGCGGCGACTGCGACATCCGCCCCAGCCTGCGCGAGGCGCTCAGCGATGCCCGCCCCGATCCCGCGGCTGGCGCCCGTCACGATCGCGACCGTGCCGGCCAGGTCGAGCAGGCGACCGACAGGCGGGGGTTCGTGCGACGTGTCGCTGGTCATCGGGGGTTCCCTCCCCATGACTCTAGAACCGGCACAGGCGCCGGATCCGTGCGTCGTGGGTGGGATGCCGCCCCGCCAGGTCCGGCCACCTCGCGAACGTGACGGCGTCGTCCGCGTACGGCGGCGCCATGAAGGTCGAGACGAGGCTCCACGGACCCAGCGGTTCGGCTGCCTGCCACGTGCCGGGCGGAACGACCACCTGGGGGCGCTGGCCGGCTTCGAGATCGGGGCCGAGAACCGGCTCGGAAACCGCCCCGTCGGGGTCAATCAGCAGCATGTGCACCGGTGCGCCTAGATGGTGCGCCCAGATCTCCGGGTGTCCCAGCCGGTGGATGCCAGAGAAATCGGGACGCGCCATGAGGTAGTAGATGGCGCTGGAGCAGGTGTCGCGCCAGGTTTGCCTGACGTGCCCGCCCTCGGGCATCAGCGGGGTCAAGCCCAAGAGCTCGACCACCCGGGCGGCCGACAGCGCGTCGCTCATGTCGCTCCCACCGTCTTTGCCTCCTCCGAGGCCTCGCTCGCCAGCGCCAGCCGTAGGCTCGCGTACGCCACGAGGTCCACGGCGAGGCCGCCCAGTCCTGCGAGCTGTGAGCTGTAGAACACGAACACCTGCGTGACCAGGATCCAGACCAGCAGGCCGTGCAGGAACCAGCGGTAGGCGCCCGCCCTCGAGCCCGGCAGTGCGAGGACGCCGCGCGCCACTAGTACCGCACCGGCCAGGGTCGATGTGCTCTCGCCGAAGTGCGATACGGTCCACGTGTCCGCGCTGGACCCCGAGCCGGTCGTCAACGCCAGCGCCAAGACGCCCGCGATGGCGGCGACCGTGTACGCGACGACGGCCACCACCAGCGCGCGATCGAACCACGCGTTCGCCGTCAGCCGCTCGTACCTCCGCGCCAGTCGCGCCGGGATCGCCTCGATCCACGAGTCGTGCTCAACGGCTGTCGGCAGCTCGTCGAGGTAGCGGCGCACGTCGTGGACGAGCGACGAGTCCCGCGGCGCGTGCCGGAGCAAGGCGCGGATCCGCGCCCGATCGCGGGGTTCGATCGGCCGTTCGAGGTGCCCCGCCACGAGCTCGAGCGCGTTTGCCAGCGACTCGCGCGGCGTGAGCCGGCGGCGGCCGACGACGGCCCGGCCGACGAGGAACAGGATCACGAAGATGACGTACACGAGTGCGACTGCGGGGCGGAAGAAGTAGTTGTTATCCGACGTGAGGAACTTTCCGATCTCGTCGATGAAGGTCCCGAACCCGAGCCCGGCGACGACGGCCGCGGCGTGCTGGACGGGACGATCGAGGAAGATCAGCAGCATGCCCAGCGCAACCAGCATCAGCAGACCGCCCCAGAGCATGTGCGCGATATGCAGGCCGCCGCCGCCGACCCGCGGGTAGCCCGTCACGGCGAGGAACGCCCGGATCCCGAGGAACGAGACCACGGCGGCCACGAAGAAGGTCTCGAGCAATGTGGCGGCATCGGAGCTTCTCGTTCGGCGACTCAGGAGACGTTGCACCATGGCCGCAGGATACGAGGTGGGCCCGCCGCGCGGGCGTTCGGGCCCTCGCCCTTCGGGAGTCCCCCGCACCGCCTGGGTTCGCCTCCAGTGCGTGACGTGTGCAGGCTTCGGCGACCCGTCGACCGCCACCAGCCTCGGAGCGTCCCCCGGCAGCCAGACGGTCGCTGCGTCCGAGGGGCGTGGGGTCCGGGAGTCAGAAGCTGGACAGCGCGACGCTGTTCTCGGACCTGCTCACGATGTACTCTCGCGCCACGAGCTAGGCGCACGCCCAGGCGAGCGGGCCGGGCCGCATGGAGGACCGTCGAGATCGATCCCGTCATCGCGCCCCTGGAACAAAGGCTGACGGCTCAGGTAGCTCGCTTCGTTCGCGAGCATCGCCTGCCGGGAGCGTCGGTGGGGATCGTTCGCGATGGAAGTCTCGCCTGGGCCGCGGGCGTGGGCTTCGCCGATCTCGTAACAGGCGCCCGCCCAAACGAGCGGACGCTCTACCGCATCGCCTCCATCACCAAGACCTTCACCGCGACGGCCGTGCTGCAGCTACGTGATGCGGGGCGCCTTCGCCTCGATGACGCGTTGACCAAGTACGTGCCCGAGTTCGCGGTGGTGGCCGACCCGTTCGGGCCGATCGAGGACGTGACGATCCGGCGGCTGCTCCTGCATCGCTCCGGCCTGCAAAGTGAGCAGCCGGTGGTGGATCCGAGGAAGGCAACGTTCCTGCGGGCCGACGAAGTCCTGGGGATGCTCGACCGGGTGCGCGTCGCCATGCCGCCTGAGTCGGCGTTCAAGTACTCCAACCTCGGCTACGAGTTCCTCGGCGAGGCGGTGCGCAGGTTGAGCGGGCTCCCGCTAACCGAGTACGTCGCGGACCGGATCACTGGCCCGCTGGGAATGGCATCGACCGTGCATGAGGCGAAGGGCCAGCTCGCTGCCCGCTGCGCGGTCGGCTACGACGCCCGTCACTTCGATGACCGAATGGCGGTTGCCCGCGAGATTGACTCGCTGTCCGTGGAGGGCGACGCCGGCCTCTGGTCGTCGGTCGAGGACCTAGCCCTCTGGGTCTCCCAGCAGTTTCGGCGCGGTACCGACTCGGTCCCTCAGGGCGGCCAGGTGCTTCACGGCTCGACCTTGCGCGAGATGCATCGGGCGGTGGCGCTGAACGACACGGCCTGGATCGAGGCCCAGGGACTTGGCTGGTACACGACGCGCGAGGACGGCGTGAGCTGGGTCGGCCATTCCGGCACGATTTACGGGTTCACGACCAACATCTCGTTCGAGCCGGAGGAAGGGCTTGGCGCCATCGTGCTGCTGAACGGGATCGGGCCGGCCGACAAGCTCGCGCGAAACCTCGCCGCGGAGGTCCTACCGGTCCACCGCGATGCCGCTGATGCGAAGCAGGCCGCAGCCGCCCCACCGGATCCCGCGCCCCCTGCCTGGCAGGAATTGCAGGGGGCCTACCAGGAAGTCGAGTTCGCCTGGGACGTCCGGATCGAGTGTCGCGGCGCGGATCTTGTGTGCGCGACTCCTGAGACCCTCGAGACACCTTGTGCCCTGGAGCCCACTCCCGATCCGCTCGCGTTCACCGTCCGTGGCGGCCGCCAGTCCGGTGAGACCGCCTTGTTCCTCCGGGGAACCGATGGCGAGGTCGATGGCCTCAACCTGGGCGGGGTCCCAATGGTCAGGTTGGTCTCAGCAACGGGCTAACCACGCTCCGAGCGCTCTTGACTGAAGACCAGTCGCTGGCAACTGACGACAGGCTCGCTCCCGCGGCTGCCGGACTTACTGACCTGACGGTGGCGGGCACCGCTGGGGAGGCACCGGGCGGAAAGTACTGTATAATGTGTCTCTCGGCCCTTGACAAGTGGCACCGCGTTGGTTCCTTCCCCCATTGACTCTTAGGCGACGCGGTACCAAAGTACTCAGCCGTAGGCGTAGTTCGAAGGGGAGTACCACGTTGAACCACACCGCCATGGCGTCCCTGCGGCGGGGTCGCGGCAGAGTTGTTGTCGTCCTAACTTCAGGGGCTCTGGTGACGTCCATGATCGCCGCCGGCCTGGCCCTTGCCCCTGCCGTTGCCGCCAGCCCCACCGTGGATGGTGGAACGCCAGGAACAGTAACCGCTGGCCCCACCGTGGAGGGTGGAACGCCAGGAACCGTAACCGCGTCCTTCAGTCCGTCAACGGTCTGTTACACAAGCGCGGCGCAGAGCTTCGCCCTGACCGTCGATGTGAGTAAGTTGGCTGCCAAGGGGGCGCTGAGGACCCTGTTCGTGACGGTGCCGAGCGGCTACACCGTTAGCGGCAGCGTCACTGCGTCGGCTGGCACGCCGAGCGTTCTCACCGTCAGCTCGACCAACTATATCCGGGTGGGCGGCCTTAAGCTAGTCGTCGGCTCATCCGTGACCGTGACCTTCAGTGCCACTGAGTCCAGCGCAGGCGGGACCGCGAGCTGGAAGCTCGAAGGCGAGACCGGCAACGATTCCAAGCCCGACAACGACACGCCCGGCGGCGATGACTACTACGCGCCGACTCTGCCGACCACGACGGTCGCCCTTGGCTGCGCGCTCACATTCATTCCCGGGCCGGCCGATGCTGGCAAGACCCTCAACATCACCAGCGTCGCCCTGACACCGAGTGGTGCCCCAGTCGCAGTTGACGTGACGGACACGAACAGCGTTGTCTTGACGCCAGTCATCACGCTGTCGCTCAACAAGGTCTCCTTGGATCCCGGCTCCACCACCAGCCCCATGCTCAACGGCGGCGCGGCCGTGACGGCAACCGCGACGTCCACCATCCCTGGCGTCGCGACATTTGTCACGCTCAACGTGAACGACCCGGGTAGCTACACCCTGACGGCGACGGCGTCCATGGCGGGCATCTCATCCATTACCTCTGGCTCGTTCAGGATCTGGGGCGCTGCCGCAGCGTGCACGTCGGGCTGCGCGACGCCGCCGCTGACCGGCTCCGGTGGTGAAACCGTCAATGTCGCGTCCAATTCGGACTCCGGCGGCATCGGAGCTTCGCTCGACATTCTTTCAATCGACTGTTCGGCCACTGAGTTCGGCGGCGTGGCCGGGCTCCCCGGCACGGATACGGTCACATGGACCTCGAACGGTCTCTCGGCGGGCAAGATCCTCCAACTGTCGATCCCGAACTCGCTTCTGAATCCGGCGACCAACGGTTCTTTCGATCCACTTCTCGCCGCTCACTACATGGTCTGCGTCAGTGCGCCGTACGCATTCTCAGTCGCCTGGACACCAGCCGCATTCGTGACCTCAACTCCTCCAACTTATTACCCAACAGCGAATCCCGACCCACAAGTCAGCGGAGTCATGGGGGTCCCGTACTACCGAGGGTTGCTGCCCGACTGCCAGGACGTGGGCGTCAGCCAACTTAGCCAAGTGCAGCAGTACAAGCCCTGCGTCGCGAGCCGGGTCTACGGTGCCGCCGGCCTGACGGTGACGGTGTGGGCCGCAGGCGGGGATCCGTTCGGGCGATAACCCGGGCACGCTAGCCGTCTTCAGCATCCTTGACCGATGAGAACGCCGCCTCGGGGACGACCCGGGGCGGCGCCGTTGGGTGCGCGGAGCCGGGCCACACACTGGTGTCGCGCGCCCATCTCGTAAACTTCGCCGATGGCGTCCTGCCCCAACTGCCACCGGACGGTCGATCTGCGCTACCGCGTGTGCGGCTACTGCCGCGCGCAGTTGGTCGCCAATCGCCCGCCCCAGGAAGTCCGCCGTAAGGTCACCATCGTCACTTCGGACCTGAAGGGCTCCACGAGCCTCGGCGAGAAGCTCGACCCGGAGTCACTTCGCGAGGTCCTGACTCTCTATTTCGATGAGATGCGCGCCGTCTTCGAGTCGCATGGCGGCACGATCGAGAAGATCATCGGCGACGCCATTGTGGCCGTCTTCGGGCTGCCCCTGCCGCGCGAGGGCGACGCCCTGCGAGCGCTCTCCGCGGCCGCGGAGAGCCAGCGCGCGCTTGCGGCCCTCAACGAGCAACTGCAGCGAACCTGGGGGGTCGAACTCAACAATCGAACAGGGATCGCCACCGGCCGGGCGATTATTGGTGAGGCGAGTGCCGGCGAGCACATCCTGACCGGCGACGTCATGCAGCTGGCCAACAAGCTCGAGCAATCGGCCCCGGTGAACGAAGTGCTGGTCGGTGCGCCGACGCTGATGGAGGTCGGCGACGACATCGAGGTGGAGGCCGTCGACCCGGTGCTGCCGAAGGGCGCCACCGACCCCGTGGCCGCCTATCGGCTCGTCTGCGTCAACACTGACGCCGAGGTGCTGGCACCGCTGTCGACGCCTGGCGGGTTATCCGGTGCCCGCATCTGTCCGAACTGCGGCGAAGACAACCCCGAGGCCTTCACGTACTGCGGCGCGTGCGGGGGCGGGCTCGCGGGACAGGTCCGGGTCCAGGAGAGCCGCAAGACCGTGACTATCGTCTTCTCCGACCTGAAGGCCACCACGCTCGACGGCGAAGCGCTGATCCCAGAGCGACTGCGCGACGTGATGGCGACTGCCTTCGCCGAGGCCAGGCATGTCATCGAGAAGCACGGCGGCACAGTCGAGAAATTCATCGGTGACGCGGTGATGGCCGTCTTCGGCCTCCCCGTTCGTCACGAGGACGACGGCCTGCGGGCCGTCCGTTCGGCGCTCGACATGAAGGCCAGCTTGGCAACGCTGGCTGAGTCGCTCGCGCGCGATCAAGCCATCAGGCTCGACGTTGCAATCGGCGTCAATACCGGCGAAGTCGTAGCCGGCGACGCCAGCCTTGGGCAGCGACTCGTGACGGGCGACGCCGTCAACGTCGCCGCTCGACTCGAGCAGGCCGCGCCGCGCCATGAGGTCCTGATCGGGGACCTTACGTACGGGCTCGTGCGCGACGCGGTCGACGTCGAGGAAGTCGAACCGCTCACCCTCAAGGGCAAAGCACGGCCCGTCCCTGCTTACCGGCTCATCGCGGTCCGCAGCGGTGACGCGGTGGCCCGCCGGCAGGACGCCCCGATGGTCGGCCGGGAACGCGAGATGGCACAGCTCGACGAGATGTTGACGGCCTCGATCAGGGAGCGCAGAGCCCGGATGGTCACACTCGTTGGCGACGCAGGTGTTGGCAAGACGCGACTGACGAAGGAGTTCCTCGATTCCGTTCGGGGACGGGCGCGCGTCATCCGAGGGCGCTGTCTCCCCTACGGCGACGGCATCACCTTCTGGCCGATCGTGGAAGTCGTCCGTGAGGCCGCCAACATCCGGGACGGGGATCCGCCGGAGAGCGCGCGCGGTCGCCTCGTCTCGCTACTCGGACACGATGGGGAAGACGTGGCCGAGCGGGTGGCCTCGGCCGTCGGCCTTCTTGACACCCCGTTTCCCGTCTCCGAGCTCTTCTGGGGCATCCGCAAGTTCCTCGAAGTCTTGGCGCACGACGGCCCCGTCGTCGTGCACATCGATGACATCCACTGGGCCGAGGCGACCTTCCTCGACCTCATCGGCTACCTGACCGACACGAGCGAGGACGGGGCCGTGCTCCTGCTCTGCACGGCTCGCAACGAGCTTCTTGAGCGCCATGCCGGCTGGGCCCAGGACTCTAGGCAAGCCCGCATCGTGTTGGCACCACTCTCCGACGCCGACGCCGGGCTGGTGGTGGAGAACCTTCTCGGACAAGCCGGGCTCGCGCAGAGCGTCCGCACGCGGGTGGTCGCCGCGGCGGAGGGCAACCCGCTCTTCGTCGAACAGCTTCTTTCTATGCTCATCGACAACAGATCGCTTCGGTTTGCGGACGGCCGATGGGCGCCCGCGGTCGATCTGTCCGACATCTCGATCCCGCCCACCATTCACGCCTTGCTTGCCTCCCGTCTGGACCAACTCCCGCCCCTGGAGCGCTCCGTCGTCGAGCCGGCCTCGGTGATTGGGCTGAGTTTCGCGCCGTCCGCGGTGTGGGAGCTCGCGCCGGACGACGTGAAGGCAGACCTATGGACGCACCTGTCGTCACTCGCCGCGAAACAACTGGTCAAGGCCGGGCAGGCTGAGTCGGAGTCGGACCCGAGCTATCGGTTCCAGCACATCCTGATCAAGGACGCCGCTTACCAGGGCCTGCTCAAGCGTTCGCGCGCTATCTTCCACGAGCGGTTCGTCATCTGGGCTGACCGGGTCAACGCCGATGCAGGCCGCACCACTGAATTCGAAGAAATCCTGGGTTGGCATCTGGAGCAAGCCCACCGATACCGTAAGGACCTCGGGCCGCTCGACGAGCACGGCATTGCCGTCGGCATCGACGCCTCGCGCCGGCTGTCCTCAGCCGGTCGACGGGCGATGGCCCGCGGCGACATGCCCGCCGCGGCGAGTCTCCTGAGGCGGGCCGCCTCTCTGGTGCTCGAGGACCATCAGACTCGGCCACGGTTGCTGCGTGACGCCGGCGAGGCCCTGATGGAGCTAGGGGAGTTCACGGCGGCCGACGAGGCTTTGGTGGCCGCCCGCGCGGGCGCCGCCGCATTGGCCGACGGCGGGATGGAGACGACGGCGACCATCATGCGGATGCAGCTCCGCTTCTACCAAACCGGATCGGCTGACGGTGGGACCGACGCCATCTCCGAGGTGCAGGCTCTCCTGCCGGTCCTCGAGGCGGACGCCAACCACGACGGTCTGGCGCGCGCGTGGCGCCTGCTGACGATGATAGGGTTCGGGATCGGTCGGTACGTCTTTACTGAGAACGCCGCCGAGCGGGCCATTGAGCACGCTCGGCTGGCCGAAGATCGACTCATCGAGACGCGCTCGCGGTCCTCGCTGGCCATGTGCGCCCTGCTGGGACAGACGCCCGTCCCGCAGGCGATCGAGCGATGCGAGGAGCTACTTGTCCAGGCAGAAGGGGACCGGAAGTCGGAGTCGCTCATCCTCGCCGTTCTCGCACACCTCGAGGCAATGCGGGGCGAGACCGGGCGGGCGCGAGATCTCTACCGGCGCAGCCGGGCGACGCTCGAGGAGTTGGGCGTCAAGCTCCTTGCCGCCCTTACCTCGCTCGACTCTGGTTGGGTCGAGATGATCGCCGGCGACCCGGTGGCCGCCGAGCGGGAACTCCGTGGCGACTACGAGACGCTTAACGCGATGGGCGAGCGGATGTACATCTCCACGACGTCGGCGTCGCTGTCCGAGGCGCTCTACCGCCAGGGTCGCTACGACGAGGCTGAGGCGATGACGACCTTCAGCCAGGAAATCGCCGCGCCGGACGATGTCTCCACGCAGTTTCTGTGGCGCCACGTCCGAGCCAAGGTTCTCGCCAGGCGCGGCGACTGCGACGAAGCCGTGACACTGGCGACCGAGAGCGTCCGTGTCATCGGCGAGTCGGACGACATCGAGTCTCAGGGCAACGCCCTGATGAGCCTGGCAGAGGTCTTTTGTCTATGCGGTCGGAGGCGCGAAGCGACGGATGCGGCAGAACAGGCGCGAGAGCGTTTCCAGCGCAAGGGCAACGTGGTCTCAGCCACGCTGGCCACATCGTTTAGACAGAGCCTAGAAGCCGGGTTGCCGAGCGCGATCGTGCTGGAGCCGCTGCATTTCAGGCCGGCGATTCAGTAGTCCGCATCAGTGCACGGAGGCCGAGGACCTCCGCTGCGCCCACAGCAGGGATGTCTTGTGCTCGGTGGTTGGCAACCTGCGACGCTGTGTGTGACCCTCTCACCCGATTCACGAGGCCGACCACGATGACCGAGCCAGCTGACGTCCGCGCCTGCCTCCGCGAGACCGCCGATGCGTTCCTCGCGCAGCGGCCCGCCGCACAGGCCGGGGAGCCCTGGCCGCTCGCCGTCGTGTTTGGGCACCGTCCCGAGGCCACCTGGGGGCCACCCGAGGTGCTCGTTCACGTGACCGAGATGCTGCCCTACTGGCTGGGTGAAGTCGAGCGCATCCTGGCCGGTTCGCCCGACCCAGTGCCCTTCGGCCGGGTAGCCACAGACGAGGTCCGTGGCGCGATCATTGGCCGCGACCGGACGGTTCCCCTGCGTGAGCTGCTCGACCTGGTCGAGGCGGACGTCACGCGCTACGGTCACCGGCTGGGCGCACTCACCGCGGCTGATCTTGCCAGGCGCGGCCTGCACCCCGCAGGCGGTTCCATCACTGTCGAAGCCATCCTGGACCACGTGGTGGTGGAGCATCTGGAGGAGCACGCCGTCCAGCTTCGTGATCTGCTCGCTGCCCGCTGACGGATCTGGTCTGTGGGACCTTGGGCTGGACGGATCTGCTCTGCACGCGCAGCGAGCCCGCCTGTCCCTCCGCATCTCCGGGTGTGCCCGTCGCCCATCCACCCCACACGAAGAGCTTGCGTTGATCCAGTCGTACGGCAACTGACGTGTGACGACGAAGACGGTCCGATCGCGGTTCTCGCCGACTGCCTTCAATCCGGCGCAGTTCACTCAGTCGACGCGACCGTTTACTCGCTTCGCTCCGACCACGGCGCAAGGCGGCGAGTGAGGGAGGCATCGCGTGCTGTCCCAGACAGTCATCCACGATGTGGCGAGCGCGCGGGCCGCGGGCGGCTTCCTGCTACGCTGCGGCTATGGACCGTCGTCGCGTCTCGTCCGGGTCGCCGTTCGAGCCCGCCGTCGGGTTCAGCCGAGCCGTCCGAGTGGGTGACCGGGTGCTCGTCAGCGGAACGGCCCCCATCTGGCCTGACGGCTGGTGCGATCCAGACCCCGCGGTACCGGCTCGCCGGTGTCTCGAGATCATCGAGTCGGCGTTCCACGAGGCCGGAGCCGAGCGTTCCGACGTCGTCCGTACGCGGACTTACCTGGTCGAGGGCAGCGATTGGGAGACCGTCGGTCGCGTGCATGGCGAGGTGTTTGGCGACACTCGCCCGGCCAGCACGATGGTGATCGTTGCCGGGTTGCTGGACCCGAGATGGAGAGTCGAGATTGAGGCCGAGGCGGTCGTCGCCACGGACGCCGGCAGGCGAGCAGGCGAACCGGGCGGGCCAACCGCCGACATAAGCGGCCGCTGATCGCAACGAAGGAGGAACGGGCCATGGACGACCTGCTGCCGCACGTCCTGTCGGTGCTCTCGACGACGCCGGAACGGTGGCGCGCTTTGGCTGCCACGGTGCAGCGTGACCTGCTCTCGCGCGCCCCGGCGTCCAGAGAGTGGTCGGCTCTCGGGTGCCTGCGTCACCTCCTCGCAACCGAGCGCGACGTGTTCCCCGTCCGCGTCGCGGCGATCATGGTGGGACGCGATTTCGAGGCCTTCGACTCCGACGCTGCCGGGGCGACTGCAGAGGCCGCCGACCCCTCAGAGATGGTGGCTGAGTTCGAGGCGCTGCGCGGGCAGAGCCTGCAGGCCGTGGCGGCACTGACCCCAAATGATCTCGGGCGCACGGCGCGGCACGCCGAGCTCGGGCTGGTGACCCTGGACCAGCTACTGAACGAGTGGGCCGGCCATGACCTGATGCACACCGTGCAGGCCGAGCGCGCCATCATGCAGCCGTTCATCGCCGGCAGCGGTCCGTGGCGCGGGTACTTCGCGGACCATGAGGTGCAGGCCGCCCCTACACTCTGATCCATGCCCGCTGCGACCCCGAGCGACATCCGTCGCTACCGCGAGAACCTCCAGGGCGAGATCGACGGCACGGCCCTTTACCTGGCGATGGCCGACGGGGAGAAGGATCCGCCGCTCAAAGAGCTGTACCAGCGCCTCGCCGAGACCGAGCAGCGTCACGGCGCGGTGTGGGAGCAGCGGCTGCGTGCGGCCGGGGTCGATACGTCCCGGCTGGGGCCATCCTGGCGGGCGCGTGTCCTGATGATTGTGGCCAGGCGGCTGGGCGCCGGCGTGGTCGCGCCGACCGTGGCCGAGCAGGAGGGCCGCTCGCAGGGCATGTACGACGCCCAGCCCGAGGCGGCCGGCACGTCACTGCCGCAGGACGAGCGGTCGCACGCTCGCCTCTTCCGCGAGTTGGCGGGTGGCAAGGGACTCGCCGGCAGCGAGCTTGCCCGCATCGAGGGCCGGCACCGCTCGACCGGTGGCAACGCGCTCCGCGCCGCCGTGCTCGGGGCCAGCGACGGCGTGCTCTCGAACACCAGCCTGATCATGGGCGTGGCGGGGGCGGCCGTCAGCCACGGAGCAGTGGTCGTGGCAGGCCTGGCTGGCCTGCTGGCCGGCGCCTTCTCCATGGGCGTGGGCGAGTGGGTGTCGGTCCAGAGTGCGCGCGAGCTCTACTCGCACCAGATCCGCGTGGAGCGCGAGGAACTCGAGGCGATCCCCGAGGAGGAGGAGGTCGAGCTCGCCCTGATCTACCAGTCGAAGGGTGTCCCCGAGGACCAGGCGCGCCGGCTGGCGAAGCAGATCATCGGCGGCGATCCGCGCATCGCGCTGGACACGCTCTCCCGCGAGGAGCTAGGTATCGACCCGCAGGATCTCGGTGGATCGGCCTATGAAGCGGCCTTCACGTCGTTCCTGCTTTTCGGATCGGGCGCGCTGGTGCCGCTCCTGCCGTTCCTGGTTTCGAGCGGCACGCCGGCGATAGTGGCCTCGCTGGTCTTGGCCGGTTTCGCCCTGTTCGGTGTGGGCGCGGCGATCACGATCGTCACGGCCCAAAGCGCGCTCCGCTCGGGGCTGCGCCAGGTCGCGTTCGGACTCGCCGCCGCCGCCGTCACGTTCGGGATCGGCCACCTCGTCGGTCTCCTGATCCGCTGAGGCGCCGCAACAGTGGAGGCCCGCAGCGGGCTGCACGCCAGCCGGTCGCCTACCGGTCTGATTCGGCCCCTCTCTGTCGTCCGGTAGGGGTTGCGCTCAGCGCAGAACCCTCCGCTCACATCCTGCTGGTCCGCCTGTCCGCCACCGCGCGTCAGGCGCCCTTGAGCAGCGTGAGGGGCGGCGGCTCGTCGGGCGTGTCGGCGGGGGGGGGGACGGCACGCTCCACGGGCGTCGCTTCGGCCAGCACGGGGCTCGCGGGGACG
>JBKQRF010000138.1:0-33916 GCA_052144055.1 Candidatus Limnocylindrales bacterium | reverse complement strand
CACGCAGCTGCCCGGGCCGCCGGGCTGCCGGTGGCCGCCTACCACTACGCGAAGCCCTCGAGCGACCCGAATGACGCGATCCTCCAGGCCGACTGGTACGCCGAGAACGCCGCGCTGCTCCCGGGTGACCTGGTGCCGGCGCTCGATCTCGAGGAGACCGGCGGGCTGTCCGTGGCCGCGCTCCAGGTGTGGGTCGGCGCGTGGCTCGGCGAGGTGTACGCCAAGCTCGGTGTGCGGCCCATGATCTACACGGACCCGACATTCTGGGCGGACGCCATGGGCGATACGTCAATGTTCGCCGACCAGGGGTACGCGGTCCTGTGGGTCGCCTACTGGTTCACCTCGGACCCGCCGGTCCCCGGCAACACCTGGGGTGGGCACGGCTGGACTTTCTGGCAGTACAGCAACTGCGGCTACGTGACGGGGATCTCGGGGTGCGTCGATCTGGACTGGTACAACGGCATGAACCTGTCCGCCCTGGCCTTCCACTACACGTACGTGCCCCCGCCGCCGGCTGGGCCGCCCGCCCTGGCAGGCATCACACCCGCCACCGCGCCCGCCGGCGGCGGTGACCTGACGATCACGATCGAGGGTACGAATTTCGCCTCGGGCGTTTCCATCGCCGACTGGAACGGGACCCCGCTGGCCACCACGTACGTCTCGCCAACGCAGCTCACCGCGGTCGTGCCGGCCGCCCTCTCCGCCACGCCCGGGACGAGCTCTGTGACGGTCCGCAATCAACCCCCAGGTGCCGTCAGCGGGTCCATCCCCTTCACGGTCACGCTCCCTGCCGTGCAGGTCAGCGTGGCGCCGAGCACAAACGCGATCTCCTGGGGTCAGCCCGTGACGCTACCAATCCACGTTGCGCAGGCTGGTGCGAACCTCACACTCACCCTGCAGCGCATGCAGGCCAACGAGTCCGGGTGGTCCGCCATCGGGACCGTCACGACCGACACGTCCGGGCATGCCAGCCTCAGCTACGCGCCGTCCCTCAACACGCAGTTCCGGGCCGTCTACGCGGGCGGGCCCGTCCTGGGCGCCGGCACGAGCCCCCCGGTGCGAGTCGTGGTACGACAGCTCGTCGTGCTGCGGCCGACTGGACTCGGGCGCGTCAAGTCGGTCCCGCCACGGGCGGCGGTCACCTTCACAGCCACGGTCCGCCCGATGGGGCCGAGCCGGGACCCGACGGAGGTGACCTTCGGGTTCTGGCACCAGCTGAACGGGCGCTGGCAGTTCGTCACGAAGCGCGACGTGTACGTCGACGCCCAGGGACGTGCCAGCTGGACGTGGGCGTTCACCTCCATCGGGCAGTGGTACGTGCGTGCCGAGGCCGACCCGACCCAGACGAATGCGAACAGCTTCTGGAGCCCGCTGGAGCGCTACGTCGTCTACTAGCGCCGGGCCCGTGGGTCCGGCGTCGCCCCGCTCGTGCCCCAGCCAGACCTTCGCTCGGCGCAAGCGGGCTGCGGTACCATCGCGCTTCGATGCCCAACTCCGACGTGCCGGAGGCGCGAGCGCTGCTGGACGCGCTTGCGCCGACCCAGGCTGACCTCGTACCGCCCCTGATTGAGGCCCACGGCCTCGTGAAACGGTTCGGCTCGTTCACGGCCGTCGATGCGATCGACTTCGAGGTGGCGCCGGGCGAAGCCTTCGGGTTCCTCGGCCCCAACGGCGCCGGGAAGACGTCGACTATGCGGATGATCGGGTGTGTGTCGCCCGCCACGGGCGGGTCGCTGCGTGTGCTCGGGCTGGACCCCCGCGTCGACGGTCCCCGGATCAGGGCGCGCCTCGGCGTGGTCCCTCAGGCCGACACCCTCGACATGGAGCTGACGGTCCGGGAGAACCTTCTGATCTACGGTCGCTACTTCGACCTGAGTCGCCGCGAGGCACTGCGCCGTGCTGGCGAGCTGCTCGAATTCGTGCAGCTCAGCGACCGCGCCGACGACGAGGTGGAGCCGCTGTCGGGCGGCATGAAGCGGCGGCTGACGATCGCGCGGGCGCTGATCAACGAGCCCGACTTGCTGTTGCTCGACGAGCCCACGACGGGCCTGGATCCGCAGGCGCGCCACCTCCTCTGGGACCGCCTCTATCGACTCAAGCAGCGAGGCGTCACCCTCGTGCTGACCACCCACTACATGGACGAGGCGGAGCAGTTGTGCGACCGGCTGGTCATCATGGACAAGGCGCGCATCGTCGCGGCAGGTTCGCCGCGCGAGCTGATCGAGCGCTACTCGACACGCGAAGTCACGGAGCTTCGCTTCCGGCCCGGGGAGCAAGAGTCGCTCGTCGGTCAGCTCGATGCGCTGGCCGACCGCGTCGAATGGCTGCCGGACCGCGTGCTGCTGTACGCGGACGACGGCGAGGCAGCTGCCGAGGCGGTACACGCTTGTGGCGTGCGGCCTGAGAGTGTGCTGGTCCGACGCAGCAGCCTCGAGGACGTGTTCCTCCGGCTCACGGGCCGCTCGCTGGTCGATTGAGGAGACCGTAGCGTGACGACCGGTGTGCGGGTTCTCGAGCACAACGCCATGGTCTATCGTCGCACGTGGCATGGCTCGGTGCTGAGCTCGCTCGTGTCGCCGATCCTGTTCCTGGCAGCGATGGGGATCGGGCTCGGGGGGTATGTGAACCGGGCCGGCGGCGCTGCCGCACTCGGTGGGGTCCCCTATCTCGCGTTCCTGGCACCCGGGCTGCTGGCCGCGCAGGCGATGCAGACGGCCGCCTTCGAGACCACGTACCCGATCATGGGCAAGATCGTCTGGGACAAGCTCTACGAGGCGATGCTGGCCACGCCCCTGACCGTGCGCGACCTGCTCGCAGGGGAGCTCGAGTGGCTGGTCGTCAGGCTGTGCATCGTCTGCACCGCCTTCCTGGCCGTCATGACTGCGTTTGGCGCGGTCCGCTCGCCGCTCGGGGTGCTGGCGCTTCCCGTGGCGGTCCTTACCGGACTCGCGTTTGCAACCCCGATCATGGCGTTCTCCGCGACCCAGCGGCGCGACTCGGGCTTCAATGTCCTCTTCCGTTTCGGCATCACCCCGCTTTTCCTGCTCTCCGGCACGTTCTTCCCGCTCGACGAGCTGCCGCAGTTCGTACGGCCCCTCGCCCTCCTGACACCTCTCTATCACGGCGTCGCGCTTGCTCGGGCGCTCACCTTGGGGACGGTCGACCCATTTGCTGCTTTGGCGCACCTGGCGGTGCTCCTCGGGTTCGTCGCCGCGGGGGCTGTCCTCACGGCAGCCTCGTTTCGCCGGCGGCTGGTGGTGTGAGGTGAGCGGATTCGCCCGCATCGCTCCGCTAGGTGGCGCGAGCCGCCCCGGCCGACTCTTCGAACGGAACCTGATGGTCTACCGCCGGACCTGGATGGTGATCCTGTCTGGGTTCTTCGAGCCGCTCTTTTACCTGCTTGCGATCGGGTTCGGGATCGGGTCGCTCGTGGGCAGCGTGGCCGGCCCGAACGGGCACGCGGTGCCCTACCAGGTGTTTGTCGCGCCGGCGCTGCTCGCCTCGTCGGCCATGAACGGTGCCATCTACGACAGCACCACCAACGTGTTCTTCAAGCTGAAGTACGCGCACACCTACGAGGCGGTGCTGACGACGCCGGTCGGCGTGCCCGACGTGGCGGTGGGGGAAATCGCCTGGGCGCTCTTCCGGGGCACTCTGTACGCGCTGGGTTTCATGGTCGTCATGCTCGTGCTGGGGCTCGTCTCGTCGCCCGCCTGGCTGCTCGCCTTCCCCGGGTCGGTCCTCATCGGCTTCGCGTTCGCGTCGGTGGGCATGGCGCTCTCGACGTGGATCCGCAGCTGGGCCGACTTCGACAAGCTGCAGATGGTGCTGCTCCCGATGTTCCTCTTCTCGGCCACGTTCTATCCCATCACAGCCTACCCGCCCGCCCTGCGGTTCCTCGTCGAACTAACCCCGCTTTACCACGGGGTGGACCTGCTGCGCGGGTTGACGACCGGCTTCATCGGGCAGTCGCAGGGCGCGGACGTGGCGTACCTGCTCACGATGGGCGTGATCGGTCTGGCGGTCGTGTCGCGGCGGCTGGAGCGCCTGCTCCTCCAGTAGCCGTCAGTGATCGGGGCGCCGGCCGAACGGCGCCCCTATACTCACCCGCGATGAACGTGACCACGACTCCCGCCCCGCGCAGCACGGTCGTGCTCGAGGTGGAGCTTCCCGCGGACCGGCTGCAGCTGGCGATCGACGAGTCCGTGCGGCGCCTCGGACGACGTACTCGCGTCGCCGGGTTCCGGCCCGGACGGGCCCCCCGGGTGATGCTCGAACGAGCGCTCGGCGTGCAACGGGGCAGCCCGGGGACCAACCCGATCTACGACGAGGCCAAAGACCAACTCTTCAGCGGCACCATGGGCGCGGCGCTCGACCAGGCGAGCCTCGACGCCTTGACGATCCCGGACCCCGAATGGGTCCGGTTTGAGGAGGGGCAGGGGGCCACGTACCGGGTGACCGTCCCCGTGCGGCCGGACGTCCGCCTGGGCGACTACACCGACTACCCCTTCGGCGTCGACATCGAGGCCGTCGACGACGCCAAGGTGGAGCGGGTCATCGACGAGCTGCGCGATCAGCACGCCAGCCTCCGCGCCGTCGAGGACCGGCCCATCCGGATGGAGGACTGGGTCGTCGTCTCGTTCGAGGGAACCCGCGACGGCCAGCCGTTCGACGGAGGGCGCGCCGAGCGCTTCCCCTTGGTGGTCGGCGGCGGCCGCATGATCCCCGAGTTCGAGGCAGCACTGGTGGGGCTCTCTGCCGGCGAGGAGAAGGATTTCGACGTCACCTTCCCGGACGATTACCCCGACAAGGCAATGGCCGGGACGCCCGCGCACTTCCACACCACCGTCCGGGAGGTCCGCGAGAAGGTCCTACCCGACGCGGACGCGACGTTCGCGCAGGAGATCGGGCCGGCGTTCAAGGATATGGACGCGCTCCGCGTGGATGTCCGCAAGCGGCTCGAGGCGGGCGCGCGGGACCAGGCCCGCCACCAGTTCGCCGACCGCGTGATCGAATACGCGGTTGCCAACGCGACGCTCGACGTTCCCGACATCCTGGTCGACCAGGAGGTCGAAGTCATGCACGACGAGTTGCGGCTGCGGCTCGCCGAGCAGGGGATTCCCTACGCCGAGTACCAGCGGGTGACCGGCAAGGACGAAGCCGTGCTGCACGCGGAATACCGGGAGCCGGCGGAGCACCGGGTAAAGGTCCTCCTAGTGCTCTCGAAGATCGCCGATCAGGAGGGGCTCGCGGTCCCGGACTCTGACATCGACGCCGAGATCGCCCGAGCCCGCACCCGGTACGCCGACAATCCCAGGCTGCTGGGCTACTTCGAGTCGGAGCGCGGCCGCTCGTACCTGCGCTCGACGATGCGGCGAACCCAGGTGGTTGAGCGTCTCGTGGATCGCTGGCTCGAGGCGCACCCTGAGGTGGGGGCGCTGCCGCACCTTGAGGACGACTCTGCCGCTGGGAGTGTGCTCGCCGGCGATGCGAGCACGATCGCCGAGGCAGCAACCGCAAGGGAGGCCGCGGCCGCCGGCCGTCACATAGGGCCGGTTGGAAGAGCGGCAGCAGCCGGCGAAGCCTCAGGGGACGCCGTCGGGGATGGGGACGCCGAGCGCATGGTCGCGGCGGCGGTCGAGGAGGGTGGGGCATGAGCCGCATGGTCGTTCCCAGCCGGTCGGCGGTTCTGCGTGCCGCGCAGGAGACCACGGCGATGCTCGTCCCGATGGTGATCGAGACGTCAAGCCGGGGAGAACGAGCCTATGACATCTACAGTCGGCTCCTGCGCGACCGGATCGTGTTCCTGGGCGATGCGATCGAGGATCACATCGCGAACCTCATCATCGCGCAGCTGCTCTTCCTAGAGTCCGAGGACCCTGAGAAGGACATCAACCTTTACGTTAACTCCCCAGGTGGCGTGATCACAGCCGGACTCGCGATCTACGACACCATGCAATATCTGCGCGCCCCGGTCAGCACGATGTGCGTGGGGATGGCGGCGAGCATGGCTGCGGTCCTTCTTGCCGCAGGCGAGAAGGGCAAGCGCTATGCATTGCCGCACAGCCGCATCATGATTCACCAGGGCTCGGGCGGCTTCCGAGGCAACACGCCGGACGTGTTCATCCAGGTCAAGGAGATGGAGGAACTCGTGAACACGAATCACGAGATCCTCGCGAGACACACCGGCCAGCCGATCGAGAAGATCATTCACGACACGGAGCGGGACTACTTCATGTCCCCCCAGGCGGCCCGCGAATACGGCATTATCGACGAGGTCTACGCGGTGCGGGGTGATTCCCTAATCGCGCAGGCGCACGACCACGTAGTCAGGGCGGAGACGACAGGCTCCACGAGCGGCAACACGAGCGGCCCGGAGCCGCAAGCGCAGTGATCCGGGTGATCCCCAGCAGGGAGTAGTTGCGATGTCCACGCCCCCGAGCAAGAGCACCAAGGTTCCCTATCGCTGCAGCTTCTGCGGCAAGAGCCAGGACCAAGTTCGCAAGCTCATCGCGGGCCAGGGCGTCTACATTTGCGACGAATGCATCAACCTCTGCCAGGAGATCATCGAGGAGGAGCTTCTCGAGGCGCCCCGGGTGAAGCCGCAGCCTGCCAAGCTCCCCGCGCCGAGCCAGATCAAGGCGTCGCTCGACCAGTACGTCATTAGCCAGGAGCGCGCAAAGCGCGTGCTTTCCGTCGCCGTGTACAACCACTACAAGCGGGTGAATGCCGGCCACCAGGTCGACGACGTCGAGCTCCAGAAGTCGAACGTCCTGATGGTCGGGCCCACCGGGTCCGGCAAGACCTTGCTGGCGCAGACGCTGGCCAGGATCCTCGATGTGCCGTTCTGCATCGCCGACGCGACCAGCCTGACGGAGGCGGGCTACGTCGGGGAGGACGTCGAGAACATCCTGCTGCGACTGATCCAGGCCGCCGACTTCGATGTGCAGCGCGCGCAGCGCGGGATCATCTACATCGACGAGATCGACAAGATCGCGCGCAAGGCGGACAACCCGTCGATTACGCGCGACGTGTCCGGCGAGGGCGTGCAACAGGCGCTGCTGAAGATCCTCGAAGGCACGGTGGCGAACGTTCCTCCCCAGGGGGGCCGCAAGCACCCCCACCAGGATTTCATCCAGATCGACACCACGAACATCCTGTTCATCTGCGGAGGGGCGTTCGAGGGCCTCGAGAAGATCGTTGAGGAGCGCGTGGGGAGACGCTCCATCGGCTTCGGCTCTGAGGCGCACATGTCGAAGGTCGAGCGCGAGCGGATCCTTGAACGGCTGATGCCCGAGGACCTACTCAGGTTCGGCCTCATACCCGAATTCGTGGGACGCCTGCCGGTGATCGTCACGCTCGCGCCACTGACGCTTGAGGACCTGGTGCGGGTGGCCAAGGAGCCGAAGAACGCCGTCACCCGGCAATACCAGAAGTTCCTCTCGCTAGACAAGGTGGAGCTGACGTTCACGCCGGCCGCGCTCGAGGCCGCCGCAGAGTTGGCCGTTGCCCGGAAGACGGGCGCGCGAGCGCTGCGCTCGATCGTTGAGGAAGCGCTGCTCGATGTGATGTTCGACATCCCGGAGCGCGCCGACATCCGTCGGTGCATCATCACCGAGGAGACCATTCGCCGCAGCCGTCCGCCGCTGCTCCTGACGCAGGCGCAGCTCGACAAGGGCGTGGACGAGACGAACTACGAGGCGGTGATCGAGGGTGCCAGCGCATAGGGTTGGCACGCCGCCCGTTCTCCCAGCAGCCTGTGCTAGCCTCTGCGCCTCGGCGAGGACCGGGAGGAGTAGCGCTTCACCGCTCGACAGAGACCGCGGCGCCGAAGGCTGCGAGCCCGCGGGATGACGGAGGGCGCGAAGGTCGCCCGTGAGCCGTGCGGTCGGCGCCCGTTACCGCGCTGTGAGGGTGGCCGGACATACCGCTGGGGCACTGAGCCCGTAGCGGTCGCATCTGGGATGACCGGGCGGGCCGGTTGCCGAACCAGCAGGTGGTACCACGACCCCGTTCGTCCGCTGGACGAGCGGGGTCGAGCGTTTCGGGGGCGCCGATCCCGACGCCATCCAGCAAGATAAAGCATCCGAAAGACCTGAGGCGATCATGAGCGACACGACTGGCGGGCGCGGAGGACGAATCGAGCTGCCCAAGACCTACCAGCCCGAACGAGTCGAACGCGAGCTCTACGCGCGCTGGGAGGCGGCCGACGTCTTCGCCCCAGACGGAGCCGGCAGCCGGGCGGACTGGTCGAAGCCGCCGTTCGTGATCATCCAGCCACCGCCCAACGTGACCGGCGCGCTGCATCTCGGCCATGCGCAACGGGCTACCGTCGAGGATGCCCTCGTGAGGCAGGCGCGCATGACGCGGCGCCCAACGCTGTGGCTTCCGGGCAAGGACCATGCGTCGATCGCCGCGCAGTTCGTGCTCGATCGGGTTCTCGCAGACGAGGGGGCTAGCCGTGAGTCGCTCGGCCGCGAGCGGTACCTGGAACGCATGTGGCGCTTCGTGCGCGAGGTGCAGGGGATCATCGCTGATCAGCACCGCCGGCTCGGGGCCTCCGCCGACTGGAAACGCGAGCGGTTCACGATGGACCCGGTGTCGGCGCGCGCTGTCCGCGTGGCGTTCAAGCGTCTCTACGAGGACGGGCTCGCGTACCGGACCGAGGCGCTGGTCAACTGGTGTCCCGGGTGTCGGACCAGTGTGTCGGACCTAGAGGTGGTGCCACGGCCCGAGAAGGGCTCGCTGTGGACGATCCGGTACCACTTGGTGCGCGACGACGGCGCGACCGAGCCGGACACCTGGATCGCAGTCGCCACGACGCGCCCCGAGACGCTGCTGGGCGATACGGCGGTCGCCGTCCATCCGGAAGATCCGAGGTATCGCCGCCTAATCGGCCGCACTGTGCGCATCCCGTTCGTGGAGCGAGACGTCCGCGTAATCGGCGACGACGCTGTGGACCGGGAGTTTGGGACCGGGGCAGTCAAAATCACGCCTGCCCACGACCAGGACGACTACGCGACCGGCACTCGCCACGGGCTTGCGTTCATTACCGTCCTCGACGATGCGGGGCGGATCGCCGGAACCGGCACCCCATATGACGGCCTGGACCGCTACGCGGCGCGGCGCCGCATAGTGGTGGATCTCGAGGAGAGCGGCGACCTGGAGGCTGTGACGCCGCGCGAGATGCTCGTCGGACATTGCCAGCGCAGCGACGACGTCGTGGAGCCGCGGCTCAAGACGCAGTGGTTTGTGCGAACGGCGCCGCTGGCAGAGAAGGCGCTTGCCTCGGTGCGGGAGGGCTGCACCCGCATCGTGCCCCGGCGGTTCGAGAAGGTCTACTTCGACTGGCTAGAAAACATCCGGGACTGGAACGTCAGCCGCCAGCTTTGGTGGGGGCACCGCATCCCGGCGTGGTACTGCCCCGACGGGCACGTGAGCGTGAGCGACACGGGCGAGTCCCCGGAGGCCTGTGTCGTCTGCGCGCGCCCCGGCGCCGACCTGGTACAGGAAGAAGACATTTTCGACACCTGGTTCTCAAGCGGTCTTTGGCCATTCTCGACACTGGGCTGGCCGGACCGAACGCCCGATCTTGACCGCTTCTATCCCGGCACCGTGATGGAGACGGCCTACGACATCATCTTCTTCTGGGTCGCCAGGATGATGATGCTCGGAGAGTGGCTCATGGGCGAGACGCCCTTCCGGCACGTGTACTTGAGCGGCCTGATCCGCGACCCCTACGGCCAGAAGATGTCGAAGACGAAGGGCAACGTGATCGACCCGCTCGGAGTGATCCGTGACCTGGGTGCCGACGCGCTGCGATTCGCCGTGGTCAACGGCGTCGCGCCGGGCGCCGACACCCGCCTTGGGCCAGCCAGGCTCGAGGGCGCCCGCAATTTCGGCAACAAGTTGTGGAACGCGGCGCGGTTCGTGCTGGGGGCCCGGCCGGAGGAGATCGGCGAGGAAGACGGGTTGGAGCTCCCTGCCGCCTCCGACCTGGGGCCGGCCGAGCAGTGGATCCTGGGTCGTGCTCGGGTGACCATAGCGGCGGTCTCGCGCGCCTACGAAGAGCTCCGCGTCGGGGATGCCGCCTCCCTGCTCTATGAAGCGATCTGGAGCGAGTACTGCGACTGGTATATCGAGCTATCCAAGGTCCGACTTCGCGCCGCCGCGTCGCCCGGCGAACGAGCCGCGACATGGCGCGTCCTTGCCTGGGTGCTGGACCGGTACCTCAGGCTGCTTCACCCCGTCATGCCGTTCATCACCGAGTCGATCTGGCAGCGTCTCCCCCGCCGGGACAACGACCCCGACCTGCTGATCGTCGCCGACTGGCCGACCGGGGATGAGGAGCGTGAGATAGTGCCGAGCCCCGAGGTCGCTGGCAGGCCTGTGCGCGAGCTGATCGATCTCGTGCGCGGCGTGCGCAACGCCAGGGCTGAGGCCGGCATTGAGCCCACCGAGTGGCTGCACGGCCGGGTGTACTTGGGCGACGCCCACACTCGCGCCACATTCGAGTCGCTCGCACCGTCGCTGGCCCCGCTGGCGCGCACGCGCTTCTCACGGGTGGATTCCCGGGCGGAGCTCGACACGTCTGGCGAGGCTGGTCTCGTGGTCGTCGCAGGGCCCAACGAGGTGCGCGTGACCCGGACCCAGGCGGACCAGAGCCGCGAGCGCGCGCGCCTCGATCGCGAGCTAGAGGAGGCCCTCCGGCTCCTAGAGGGGGCCGAGGCTCGCCTTGCGAACCCCGACTTCGTGTTGCGTGCCCCAGAGCGCGTCGTGGACGCGACACGCGCCCGGGTGGCCGAACTGAGGGAGCGGGTCGAGGTCCTTGCCGAGCGGCTCGCCGAGCGGGCGTGACGCCCGGCGGCCTCGATGTAGCGTAGGCGACTGGTACGATGATCGCGGTCGGAGGCCGGTCCCGTCGCGGCACGACCTGGAGGGCATGACTTGCCGCTGGAGTTTCTGAAGCGTCGGAAGCAGCCGGAGGAAGCGCCTGCGCCACCGGCTGTGGTGCCTGAGGAGATCGAGCCGGAAGAGTTCGAAGTACGCCTTCACTATCGTGCGAAGAGCACGGAGGGTGTGCGGATGCAGGACGGCCAGGCCGCGATCCGTGAGATGCCGGCGATGCTGGCGGGTGTGGCCAAGGGCGACATCGACCTGCTCTTCCCGCTGCCCGTCGAGCTCAGCGACGCGGCGCCCACGATCGTGCAGCCCTCCGAGGCGCTGCAGTGGGTCACGGCGCATCAGGCTGACAGCCCGATCGCGCGGCATGCCTTGCTGGTCCTCGAGACGGTAGGTGCCGTGGATCTCGCGTTCGACACGCTCGCCGTCGCCCTGCTGCACGGCGAGACTGACACGTCCGGTAATCCCGAGTACAACGCGATCGTGGGTGGTGTGGCCTCCCACTGGGACGAGGCGACCGGCGACATGCTTGTGCGTGCCGTGGTGGGATGGGGCGGCAAGGGAGTCCGGGGTGACACTGACCGCGCGGCGCAGAAGATCCTCTCGAACTTGCTCGCCAACGTGCTAGCCAGCCAGTACGCGCTGGGTATGACGCACTCGGAACGCCCGGTGCCGGCGGCTGGTGCGGGTGGACTCGTGTGCGCCTCATGCGGATTCGCGTCCGCCCACGAGCGGGCGTTCTACTGCCCCAAGTGCGGCATGCGCCTGCTGCGCGGATAGGGGACCAGGAGACCTACATTGCCACTCTATGACTACGCGTGCACGCAGTGCGGTCGGACGGTCGAGGTGTCGCACGGAGTGCACGCCGCCGGTCCGTCAGTGTGCGAGGTGTGCGGAGGAGCCATGCGCAAGCTCCTCTCGCGCCCAGCCATCGTGTTTAAGGGTTCCGGCTGGGCTAAGAAGGACGCACAGGCTTTGAGTCACGCAAGGAGCGGGAAGCGTCCCAGCTCCGGGCCGCCGAACGGTTCGGCCGGCCCAGCCGGGTCGGGCGAGTCGGCGCATGTGGACCCGTCGAAGACACCTGGCGGTCCGGCAACCTCCCCCGGATCCTCGTCCGGCGACGGCAGTGGCAAGGCCGGCGGGTCCGGCGCCGACTGACGTGCCGAAACCGCCTTCGGATTGGATCACCCTCGCCGAGGCGTGCGGCATCCTCGCGGCCGCCAACATCCGCGTGAGCAAGTCGACGCTGGGCCGCTGGGCCCGCGACGGGAGGATCCAGAGCGCCAGGCCGGGCCGCGTCGTCTACGTCCGCCGCACGCAGATCCGCTCGATGCTCCTCCCGAAAGGTCGCCCTGGGGTTCCCGAGGTTCCTCTCCCCCCTCCGGGAGACACGCCGGGACAGGGGGCACTATTCGAGGATCTGGAGGACTGAATGTCTCCGGGCCGTGAGGTCAGGAGGCGCCTGCGGGGCCTCGAGCCGCGTCCCGGGTCCGGCTTCGCGCGGATCATCGGCCGGGTGATCGGTGATAACCGGACGGTGGAACTGCGCGACCTGCTGGACGAGTTCTCGGAGATCGGCGGAGACTTGCTGGCGGCTGCGCTCGCGCTGCGTGCGCTGGTTGGCTTCCTAGTCCTGCTGCTCCTGCTGTCGATCGGACTCGGGATCCTTTCCGACGATCCGACGCTTCGGGCCGCGATGGTCGTGCGCGCGGCCGACCTAGTGCCAGGGCTCGACGCGCCGGTGACCGCGATGCTGCACGACCTCTCCAGCGGTCGTGCCACGTACTCGATCCTGGCACTCGTTGGCCTGGCGTGGACGACCGGAGGGGTCTACGGCACGCTCGATGATGCGCTGCGCCGGGTGTTCCCCGGCGGCCGGCCCCGCGGCATGCTTGAGCGGCGCGTGCGCGGGCTCCTCGCGGTCGTGCTCATCTTCGGGTCAGTTGCGGTCCTGCTGGCCCTCAGCGCGGTGTGGTCCGCACTCGAGGCTAATCTTCTTCCGGGGGACGGCACCGTCTGGCGCGTCGTCAGTCCTGTGGGTGGCGCCGCGATGGCGACCCTCGTGATCCTTGTCGTGTACCGGCTCGTGCCCACCGCGCCGCCCACGCTCCGGGAGGCGGGCCCGCCCGCGGTCGTCGCCGGAGTCACGGTGGCTGCGATGACGGCAACGTACGCTCTGATCGCTCCACGCCTTGTGGGTGCCCTGAGCGTCTTCGGTGCCGTTGCAGTCGTGATCGGAACGTTGCTGTGGCTGGCCTGGGTGTTCCGTGTGATCCTCATGGCCGGCCTCTGGGCGTCACGACGCCGCGACGACCAGTCGCTCGCACTTGACGGATTGCCTCCCTGATCCACCTAGGCGACCGAGCCGGCCTTCGATCAGGGCGGCTCGGGCTCAAGCCTGTCGCGAGCCGCAGCGCCGGCAGAAGCGCGCAGTCGCGGAGAGTGGCAGGCTGCACGACTGGCAGGCCTGGATGCCGGACCCGGTATGTGCGACGAGATCGCGCGTCGATTCCTCCCACACATTGTGGGTGATGCGAGCCGACACCTGCGGCTGCGCGTTCTCGCGGCGGCGGGTCAGCCACCCGGCCTGCCTGTGCGCGGCTTCGACCGGGGGCTGGATTCCCGGCCGAGCGGGCGCCGGGGGAGGGGCCTCGTCGGGCGCGATGACCTGCCATGGCACGGTGCCCGGAGCGGGCGGCTTGGGCTGCCGAAGCGGAACCTGGGGCGCCCGAGCAGGCTCCAAAGGAGCGACTGGAGGTGGGGGGGCAGTCTGCGGCGTGGGTAGGGGAGCCGGGACTTCCGCGGCGAGCGGCGGCTGGAGCGGGCCAGCAGCCTCCGGTTCGGCAGCAGCCGCCACGAGTTCGGGTTCGGAGGCTGTCTCGGGTTCAGGGGCTGCCACAGCTAAGACGATCTCCGGCTCGAGCGCGGCTGCGGGCTCGATCTCAGCGGGTGTTCCGGCTTGTGGAGCCGCCGCCATGAGTTCGAGCCCAGGCAGGGGGGCGAGCCCCGGCTGTGGTTCGGGAGTTGCCGCGACGAGTTCGGGAACGGGTTCGGCGGTTAGCTCAGGCTCGGGAACCCCTTGGAGCTTCGGCGCCGCCAAGGCAGGGACGACTTCAGTCTCGAGAGAGGTGGCCTCAGTGCTCGCGGGTTCGAGTGCGGTGGCCAACGCCACGACGATCGGTTCTGCAAGGGCTTCGGCCGCAGCTTCGAGTTCCACGCTCGGCATGATGTCGGCGGGAAGTGCGGTCACGGGCAGCGAAAGCGGCTGCGAGACCGGTGCTTCGGCTGCCTCAGGTTCGGCAGCTGCCGAGACGAGTTCGGCCTCGGCGGCGGGCTCAAGTTCCGGAGCAGGCATGGGCGCAACGAGTTCCGGCTCGAGCCCAATTGGCTCGGGCTCGGCGTCGATTTGAAGTGCTGGGGCCGGCGCGACCGCGACAAGTTCGAGTTCGATCCCCGCTAGCGCGGCGTCTGTGACTGAGGGCTCTGATGTCTCGACTAGGGCCCGGACGACCCGTTGTTCGGCCGGGGCTTCGGAGGCAGCCGCAGGCTCCAGCACAGCCTCCGCGACCTCGGGCGCCGGCTCGGCTCCTGGCACTGAAACTGGCTCGAGCGGCGCGGCTGCAGCCGCTGCCGGTTCGAGCGCAGACTCATCCCCGGCTGCAGTGGCTCCCTCACTGGCCGCTGAGGGAGCCAGTGATGGAACGCTAGTCGAGTTTGTCGCGGGCCACCGGAGCGTGTCGACCACCAGAGGCTCGAGGCGCTGGGTTACCCAGGGCTCCGACTCGGGTGGCTCCTCAAGGCGGCTCAGTTCGGCCTCGAGGTCCCGAACGTCGAGCGGATCCGGTACGTTGGGCATCGGTGCGCACGTGCGGCAGCGCCCGGCCGCCTCGTTCCAGCAGTCACGACACGTGTACTGCCGGCACGTGAAGCAGAAGTTGAACGTGCCGTGGAATGCCTGTAACTGATCGCCGGAGGCCTTCCTCTCCCGTTCGCGCCGGGCCTCCTCAAGGGCGTCGTCCAGCGACTCGTCGGATGTCAGGTAGTTCCGGAGGCCGCGCGCGAACGTGCGGGCGCGCACGAGCGTGCCGCCTGTTCGGGCGGACGACTCGAACGTGAACTTGGTGCCACACCGTTCGCAATACGACTCGGTAAGTATCTCGGCCATGCTGACGATGCCCTGTAACCTCCGCGGATTGATTACAGAGTACAGGTTCCCGCCAACGAGTCACCCCCGACGTCCGTCGGGCGCCGGCGGACCAAACGTCCCCCCAGTCGGCGGTGCATCGCGGCTGGGTGCCCATGCGGTCGCGTGCCCCTGGTCACCAGTCCTCTCTGTGGGAGGCCCGCCGAACCGGCTCGCGCTCGCAGCTGGGCGGTGCTTGGGTGCTAGACTCGAGACTACCCGATGAGCGGCTATCTACCGGCGCTGGAGCGCTTTTTCGAGCGCATCTTCGAGCGCCCAGCCGCCCGACTCTTCGGCACCGGCATCGAGCCAGTGCAGGTTCGCCACCGGCTGGAACGCGCGATGGACGCTGCCGAGCGGGCTCGTGGAGGCTTCGCCCCCGATCGCTACCGCATCCAGGTCAATCCGGGGGACCTTGCCGGTCTCGGCGATTCGATACCTACGTTTGTCGATGCGCTCCTGGCTCATGCCAGGACCCGGGGCTACCTACTGGCGCGGTGGCCGGTCGTGACGCTTTCGGGTAATCCCGGCGTCACTCGCGGAGAGGTCGTCGTCGACGCTTGGCTTGGGACGACGCCCGCCGGGTCCGGTATTGAGCGGTCTCGCGAGTCTGCCGCCGATCCACCGGACGAGCCTCCGTCGGGCGCCACGATGGTGTTCGAGGTCCCGGTCGCCCGTGTTCCGTACGCGCTGCTCTTTGTCAGAACGCCGGGTGTCGCGCCGCGCGAATACTCAGTCCGTGACGCGAGCGTGCGGATCGGACGTGACGGCGACAACGACCTCGTGCTCCCTGACCCCCGGGTGTCCCGCCAGCACGGGCTGCTGTCGGCCCGCCAGGGAGGCCTGGTGTACACGGACCTCGGGAGTACCAACGGCTCGTTCGTCAACGCGGGGCGCGTGCGCGAGGTCGCGCTCGGGCCCGGTGACGTGCTCCAGCTGGGCGATTCGACGGTCACGGTCGCCTAGACAGATGAGCGTCAGCGGAGGGATCGACGCCTTCACGCTCAGCCTGTGGCTGCTGCGGATCGCGTTCCTGGCCGGCCTGTACCTGTTCCTCCTCGCGGTCTCGCGCACGCTGCTGCGAGATCTCCGTGCGGCTACTGTGTCCGCGCCCAGCGAGCTCGGCCGCTTGGTCGTCGTCGCCTCCTTCGATGGCGGGCCGCCGGTCGGCGCCTCCTTTCCGCTCGATGCCGTGACGACGATTGGTCGCGACGTAAACAACACGATCTCGGTGGACGATCCGTTCGCGTCTGCCGATCATGCGGTCCTCACATTCCGAGGTAGCAGCTGGTACCTGGAGGATCGCGACAGCACCAACGGGACGTACTTGAACGGCGCCGCCGTTGTCGGCGTGGCGCCCCTTGGGTTCGGCGACGAGCTTCAGGTCGGCCAGCTGCGCGTGCGGCTGGATCGCCCGCGAGTGCCACGCGGGGCATGAGGGCGGAGTGAGGGCGGTCCCCCCGGTCACGGCGCGTCAGCTCGGCCTCCGCGTCCGTCCGCGCCTGCGACGGCGCGAGCTCGGTCTGCTGGTTCTCATCTCGGCCGTGCTCCTAGTAGGCCGCGCGTCTCTTGCGTCGACCCTAGCAGGCCACTTGACCCTCGGTGACGCGCGGCTGCTCGGCGTGTACTTGGCATCGATCCTGGGCGTGCACGTGGCCTTCGTCCTGGCGGGTCGCCGCACTGACGAGGTGCTGTTGCCCACCGTCGGGTTGCTCGGCGGCATCTCGCTGCTGTTCATGGAACGGCTCCCGCAGGACCTCGTAATGCAGCAATACGCCGGGCAGACGTTCGGCCTCGCGCCGCTCCAGCTGGGCTGGCTGCTGCTGTCGCTGCTGGCGATGGGCGGCCTCGGGATCGTGGTGCGCAGCGACAACTGGCTGCGGCTCTACAAGTACACGTGGGCAGCGATCGCCATCGCCCTATTGCTGGCCGTGTTCGTGTTCGGGCGAGACGTGAACGGCGCCCAGCTCGACCTGTGCGTCGGGCCCGTCTGTGGGCAGCCGTCCGAGCTGGTCAAGGTGATCCTGGTGGTGTTCTTGGCCGGGTACCTTGCCGACAACCGCGAGCTGCTCGCGGGAGCGACCACTGCGGTCGGTCGCTTCCAGCTGCCGCCAGTGCCGTATTTGGTGCCGATGGCGATCATGCTTGGCATCGCCCTAAGCGTGGTCTCCTTCCAGCACGACCTAGGTTCGGCGCTGCTCTACTACCTGGTCTTTCTGTTCCTCCTGTACATCGCCACGGCGCGCCTGAGCTACGTGTTCCTCGGGCTTGTGCTTTTTCTGGCGGGGAGCGCCGTCCTCTACGAGCTGTACCCCGTGGTCCGTCTCCGGGTTGACGTCTGGCTGAACCCTTGGGCGGACCCGCAGGGTGCAGGGTTTCAGACACTTCGCGCGCTGTACGCGCTGGGCAGTGGCGGGATCCTCGGCACTGGGCTAGGCGCTGGCCTCCCCGCCGTGGGATCGGCGCCGGCGATCCCCGTCATCGAGAGCGACTTCGTGTTCGCGGCGATCGCCGAAGAGCTTGGCCTCGTCGGGGCACTGGCGGTGCTGGCGTGCTACGTGGTCATCGCCGAGCGGGGGCTGCGCATCGCCGCCACAGCACAAGATGACTTCCGGGCGCTGCTCGCGGCCGGACTCACGCTGGTGGTGGTCGTGCAGGCCGCTATCATCGCCGGCGGGAACATCAAGCTCGTGCCGCTCACCGGGATCACGCTGCCATTCGTGAGCTACGGAGGCAGTTCGCTGGTCGCGAATGCGCTGGTCGTCGGGTTGCTCCTGGCGCTGAGCGATCGTGGCGTCGAGCCACCCCGCCCTCCCTCGCCGCGGCCCCGGGCGTTCCGATGGGCGGGAGCGGGGCGGCCATGAAGCTTTCTATCGGTGGCATCTGGCGTCGCCCGGCGACTGGTGACGCGGCCAATCCGGGCCGGCCTGCGTCCAGCTCGGCAAATCTCGTTGCGCCGAGGATCGGGAACTCCGTGTGGCGTGTCACGGTCGCGATCGGCCTCGTATACGTCATGATCGCTGGCACACTGACCTACTGGCAGGTCGTGCGCGCCGATGCACTCACGCTCGATCCGGGTAACCCCATCGTCATCGCCGCGCAGGAGGGGATCCTGCCGGGCCGGATCTTGGATGCCCGCGGAACGGTACTGGCGAAGTCCGTTCGGCTGGCGAACGGCAGCGTGCTGCGCGAGTATCTCCCCGACCCCTCGCTGGGCCCCCTGCTGGGTTACCGCAGCTCGAGGTTCGGTACGGCGGGGATCGAGGCAGCAGAGAACGCCATCCTGACCGGCTTGACGACCCAGTCCGAGTCCGACCTGCTGCTTCGCAAGCTCCACTTCCAGCTGTACCAGCCGCAGGACGTGATCTTGGGGATCGACATGCGCCTGCAGCAGGATGCGGAGCGGCTGATGGGCGAACGGCGCGGGGCGGTGGTGGCCATGGATCCCGCGACGGGACGGATCCTGGCGCTGGTGAGTACGCCCGGGTTCGATCCCAACTTAATCGCGAACCCCGAGACGGCAGCCGCGGCCTTCCAGGGCCTCACCAGCGACGTCGCCTCGCCGCTCCTCGACCGGGTCACCCAGGGGCTGTACGTCCCAGGCTCTGTCTTCAAGTTGGTGACGTCGATCGCAGGGCTCGGCTCGGGGACCATCACAGCCAGGACCGTGTACCCGGACCAGCCTGCGGAGGAAAAGACGGGCTTCCTGGTCGATGGGTACCGGGTGGTCGACGGACACCATCCATTCACAGGCAACGTAGCGCTGGATTACACGCAGGCACTGGAGGTGTCCTGCAACATCTACTTCGCGCACGTTGGGCTGGCGGTCGGGGGGGCCTCGATGGCGCAGTGGGCGGCGCGTCTCGGGTTTGGCGCGCCGCTCCCGTTCGTCTTGCCGACGGCGGCCAGCCAGATCACGTCGGGTGGCGGGCCGCTCGGCGGGTTCAAGGACCTAGTCGAGCTCGCAAATGCCGCGTACGGACAGGCAGAGGTCCTTGTGACGCCGCTCCAGATGGCGCTCGTAGCGTCGACGATCGCGAACGGGGGAGTGCTGATGCAACCGCAGCTGGTAATCGCCACGCGAGACTTAGACGGCACCCTGCGCCCGACGCCGCCGGTACAGTGGCGAAGCGTGATCGACCCGGCAACTGCCTCGACGATCGCCAACGCCATGGAACAGGCTGTCTCCGGAGCGTGGGGTATCCCCTTTGCCGGCCTCGGCAAGGTGCCGGGCGTGCCGACGGCCGGGAAGACGGGTACCGCGCAACTGGGAGGCGCGGGCGAACCGCACTCGTGGTTCGTCGGATTCGCGCCCGTGCACGGCGCGAAGATCGCCGTGGCGGTACTCCTCGAGCGAGCGGGCTCCGGTGCGACCGAAGCCGCCCCGCTGGCGAGCAACCTGATGGCGGACTACTTGGCCCTCCCGCCGGTATCGGTGCCGTGAGGCCCTTGGCCGGCGCGCAGTGCTGGGAGGCGACGCACGGGTGCCGCACCGGGGGTTGCGGTGTCGCCTTGGGCACGAGCGCCGGAGCGCACGATTCGATGATCGGCGAGCCGCGACCGTGGCCGCTCCTCGCGCGCCTTCTCTGCGGCTCGTTGCACTCGCCATCGCGGCAGGGATTTTCGCCACCGCGGTCGCGTCGTCGGCGTGCGGGGGAGCTCGTGCTGGGGGCCTTCGGCCTGCCCGGCGGGTTCTCACCCTCTGGGTTGGCCTCGTCACGCTGCGTCGAGGCTGAGGGCCTCTTTCGGAAGTAGAGCGGAAGCGAGCCGCGTGCCCGCTACGGCCGTCGAGGCGAGAACCGTCTGCGGGCTCGTGACGTACCATGGGCCGACGGCCGGGCAGCCGTGCGTGAGGAGAGGATGCAGCGAATGGCGGACGTGCAGACGCTCGGGGACCGCGTGGTTGCCAACGTCGAACACGTCATCGTGGGCAAGCACGAGGTCGTCCGCCTGGCGCTTGTCGCGCTCATTTGCCAGGGCCACATCCTGATCGAGGACGTCCCGGGAACCGGCAAGACCATGTTGGCGAAGGCGGTCGCGCGCAGTCTTGGCTGTTCATTCCGGCGCATCCAGTTCACGCCAGACCTCCTGCCGTCGGACGTGACCGGTCTCTCCATCTTTAACCAGCGAACGCAGGAGTTCGAGTTCCGACCCGGGCCGATCATGGCGCAGGTGGTGCTGGCTGACGAGATCAACCGCGCCACGCCCAAGACGCAGTCCGCGCTGCTCGAGTGCATGGAGGAGCGGCAGTCGACTATCGACGGCAGGACCTACCCCATGCCCAGCCCGTTTCTGGTTCTCGCTACGCAGAATCCGATCGAGTACGAAGGCACGTTTGCGCTCCCCGAGGCCCAGCTCGATCGCTTCATGCTGCGCCTCCGGCTCGGCTACCCGACCCCCGCGGAGGAGATCGTGGTGCTCGACCAGCAGAAGCGGGTACATCCGCTTGGTCAGATCGGCGAGGTGGTTGGTGTCGAGGAACTGCTGGCTATGCAGGCCGCGGTGCGCGAGATCTACGTAGACCCGGTCGTGGCTGCCTACCTCGTGCGGCTCACCGCGGCGACACGAACGCACCCGGACGTCCAGCTTGGCGCCTCCCCTCGCGGCTCGCTCGCGCTCTATCGCGGGGCGCAGGCGATCGCGGCCCTGGAGGGGCGCGACTACGCGATCCCTGACGACGTCAAAGCAGTCGCCGAGCCCGCATTGGCGCACCGGATTATCGTCAAGACGGCAGCGACGCTGCGGGACGTCGACGGCCGGCAGGTCATCCGCGACGTGCTGGAGACCACACCCGTGGAGGTCGGGTCGGCCGCGCGGCCGCGTGTCCGGCCCGTGTAGAGGGGTTCGACGGCGCGATGATCGCCCGGCTGCAGCTCCTCGTCCTCGCGACCGTCCTCGTCGTCGCCGCGTTCTCGACAGGCGCCCCTTTCCTGTTCTTCCTCGTCTACCTGCTGTTGCTCGTGGGCGGGGGAGCGTACGTCGTGACCCGGCTGGGCCTGGCCGATCTCGAGGCGGGATACGCGCTGGGCCAGATGCATGGCTCGGTCGGGGAGCAGCTGCGGGTGACGTACACGCTACGGAACGCGAGCCGGTTGCCCAAGCCGTGGCTGGAAGTGGAGCAGCCGTCTACCCTGCCGGTGGCGCTGCCCGGGCGGGCGCTGGCGCTTTCTTCGCGCGGCCAGCGGACCTGGCTGACGCGCGTGCCGCTCACCCGGCGTGGGCACTTCCGGATCGATCCGCTGGAAATCCGCACGAGCGACCCGTTCGGGCTGTTTGAGGCGTCGGCGGGCGTCGGACGGGGCGCGACGCTCGTGGTGTACCCGCGGGTTGAGCCACTACCGTTCTGGCGCGTGCCCGCCACGTCCGTCGACGGGACGCACGCCAGCCAAGAGCGCACCTTCCAGACGACGCCGCTGGTGACGTCTGTCCGGCAGTACGTGCCGGGCGACGCGTACAACCGCATCCACTGGCCGACCACGGCGCGTCAGCAGGAGCTGTACGTGCGCGAGTTCGACCTCGAGCAGGCGGCGGACGTGTGGATCTTTCTGGATCTCGACCCGTCGGTCCACACGGGGCGCGGCGATGAGTCCACGCTCGAGGCGTCGGTCCGCGTGGCGGCAGCCATCGGGGCAAAGGCGCTCGCCGAGAACCGTGCGGTGGGTCTCACTTCGTCCGGACGCCAGCTGCCGATCCTGCCCGCTGACCGAGGCCCCCGGCAACACCAGAAGCTGATGCAGCTGCTGGCCGCCGTCCAAGCTAACGGGACAGTTCCAATGGTCGAGGTGCTGGTGCAGGGGCTGGGCCGCCTGCGGCGCGGGATGACCGCCCTCGTGATCACGCCGTCGCTGGACCGGGCGTGGATTCGCCCCTTGGCGTCGCTTCGGCCGCGCGGTGTCGGGATCGCCGTATGTCACGTCGATCCCGTCGCCTACGCCGCAATCGGGCGTGGACAGGTCGGCGCAGCCGGCGCCTCCGCGGCCGCGGAGCGAGCGAGCGAGCTGCGCGTGCTTCGGCACGCGCTCGCCGAGTACGACCTGCAGGTGCACGAGATCGTCCCTGGGAGGCGCCTCGCCGAGCTGCTGGTGGCGCCGGGGGCAGCGAGCACACGGAGAGTGTGATGACGGCCGCCGCGCGCGACGCGGGCCGCTCGTTCCCGACCCGCCCTGCAGAGGGATGGCTGAGCGTGCTTGCGCTGGTGGCGATGCTGGTCGACCTAGGCATCGCCGTGGACGCGGTGCGCTGGGCAGGCTCGGTGTCGCCCACGGCGCAGAGCCAGACTTGGTTCCTGCCGTCGGCGCTCGTGCTCGGCGCGGCGTGGGGCCTTGCCGGGGCTAAGCTGCGTTGGCACGTCCTGCTGACGCACACGATCGGCGCGCTCCTCGGGGCGTCCTTCGCCATCTACGTCGTGGCGAGCACGATCCCTGCGGTGCACGGCGTCACGGTGCCGGTCGCCGATCCCTACCGCCTGGCTAACCTGGTCGCCTCGGTGCAGGTGTTCGTGCACGACGTTTTCGTGCGGCAGGTCCGGTCCGGGCAGACGTCGGCGTTCCTGCTCGTCGTGGCCGCCGTGGGTTGGGCCAGTGGGCAGTTTGCCGCGTTCGCCGTATATCGCCACCACCGTCCGATGAGCGCGGTGCTCTTCCTGGGCCTTCTGCTGCTTGCCAGCATGTCGCTGACGACGCAGCGCGGCCAGTACCCGTTCCTGATCGTGTACGCCGCGTCGGCACTGTTGCTGTTGGTGCGGCTCAGCCTCGCTGAGCAGCGCGTGCTGTGGTCGAGGGCTCGCCTCGGCGATGCCTCCACCGCGTCCTCGTTGTACCTGCGCAACGGCGTCACCTTCACCGTGATCGCAATGGTCGGTGCCGTGGTCCTGACGTCCATCGGCAGCTCGGCCCCGCTGCAGCCGTACCTCGCGCCCAGCGCGGACCAGGTGTACCAGTGGGCGGGCCAGTTCGACCGGTTCGCGAGCGGGGTCGTGGCGCCCGTTCGGGGGCCGTCGACATTCTTCGGCGAGTCCGAGACGATCCAGGGGTTCTGGCAAGCGTCGCCGACGCTCGTCTACACGGTCAGGACGAGCGACGGGAATGGGTACTACCTGCAGGGTGCCACGTACGACGATTTCGACGGGCATACGTGGAAGCAGAGCAACCGGGTCACGGGCGGCAGCGTCGCCGCGGGTCAGCCGGTGCTCGCGGGCAGTAGCGACCAGGTCAGGCCAGGCAAGGCCTACCACTCGGTGGACGTCACTCTGTGGCCCGTCAACACGGGCGACACGACCGTGATCTCGCCCGAGACACCGTACAGCGTGTCCCTGCCCGTGCAGACCGATACTACCGGCAGCGGGGGGCCCGTCCACGGCATCTCGCTGACGTCGTCGCTGCCGCAGGGCAGTTCGTACCGCGTGACGGCACTCGTGCGCGCCGAAGCCCCGGAGGGGATCACCGCAAACGAGCTGGCGGCGGCCGGGATGGTCTACCCGGAGTGGGCGCGGCAATTCATCGCGATCGAGCCCGGAAGCATCGGGCCGATCGTCAAGCAGCAGGCCGACGCCATCGTGGCCGCGCTCCCGGCCTCTGAACGTGACCCGTACCACGAGGCGAAGGCGCTGCAGGACTGGCTCTACAGCGGCGGTGGCTTCGTGTACGACACTGACGTCGAGGGTGCGTGCGCGCCTGGGACGCCGGTTCCCGATTGCCTGCTGGTCAGCAAGCGCGGGTACTGCGAGTACTTCGCCACCACTCTCGTGATGATGCTGCGAACGCAGGAGATCCCCTCGCGATACGTCCTCGGGTACTTGCCTGGACATCCGGCGCCAGGCGGCGAGTTTCTGGTCGATGCGGCCGCTGCGCACGCATGGGTGGAGGTCTATTTCCCGCACTTCGGTTGGGTCCGCTTTGACCCCACGCCGGGCAACGCCTCGAACGGCCAGCGTCCCACGGACCTGCCCGCAGGGCCACCGGTGGCGACGCCGAGCGCCAAGGCGGGGTCGACCCCCGCGCCTCACGCAGCGAGCTTTGTGCCGGATGCGGGCGCCAACGGCGGAAACCCGCGCCGGCCGCGGTCCGGGGAGAACCCCGGCAGCAGCGGGGCCGGCTCCGGGGGACCCGCACAGGGGCCCTTGTCACTTGTCGTGGGCCTCGTGCTCATGAGCATGGCGGTCGTGCTCGTGGTGTCGGCACGATTTCGCTGGGGCCCCACGCCGAGCCCGACCGGCGCCTACAGCAGCGTGGCCCGCATCGCTGCGCGGTTTGGCTACGCGCCGCGACCGGCCCAGACGGTGTACGAGTACGCTTCGATGCTAGGAGACGTGCTGCCGGCCGCGAGGCCGGATCTGGAGGTCGTGGCGCGCGCGCGGGTGGAAACGACCTACGCGCACCGCACGCTGGCTCCGGAGCGCAGGACAGCGCTTCGGCGCGCTTACGGCCGGCTTAGGCTGCGACTCCTGGGGCTGGCGCTGCGGTACCGGCATCCCCGACGCTGATGGCTAGAGGGGTCCGTTGCGGTCGGAGGCCGCGGGGGCCGGGGCGACGGCTCCGATCGGCCCGAGATGGTTGAGCATGTTGTGCGCGCGCAGCGACTGACGTCCGTTGTGGACCTCCACAACCGAGATCCCGCACAGGCCCAGCGGGAACCGCCAGAACGCGTCGAGCGGCAAGTCAAGCAACGACAGGAGCAGCACCCTCAGCAGCCCTTCGTGTGACACGACGATCGCCCACGGCGCCGCGGGCGCTGCGATGGCGAGGCCGGTGGAAGACCCGGCTTCTCCGGGCGGGTTGGCCTCGCCAAGCTTCGCCAGCAGCTCGCTGGCGAACGAGGCCGCGCGGCGGCTCACCTCCGGGAGCGACTCGCCCCCTGGAGCGTGGACGCGTACCGGATCGCGCTGCCAGCCGCGACGGACCTGCCGAAACCGGGCCTGCACGTCCGCGCCGGTCAACCCCTCCCATTCGCCTTGGCCGATCTCCTGCAGCCGCTCGTCTGGATGAAGCTCGAGGTCTGGGCCGCAGGCGGCGGCGATCGCGGTCGCCGTCGAAGCGGCGCGGTCGAGGGTAGAGTGCCAGCAGCCGAGGACCCTCCCGGTTGGGACCGGAAGCGGCGGCGGGGCCAGCGGGTGGGCGAGCCTGGCGGCTACGAGAGCGGCCTGCTGGTGACCTAGGACGGACAACGGCGGGTTTGCTCGCCCTTGGACCCGGCCCTGGGCGACCCACGTCGACTCCCCGTGACGGACCAGGACAACGGCGGCATCTAGTCGGGCCGGGACGATGGCCGCGACGCCGGTCTCCGAGCCCGTGTCGGCCCGTGCCGGCTCTGCGCTAGTCACCCGAGGGAAAGCCGGATCAGCCACGCGTCAAGCACCGCCGGGTCCGCCCGGATTGCCGCGACGGCCTCGTCGGGCACTGGCTCGTCGAGCGCCAGTACCATCCTCGCCTCCTCGTGGGAACCCCGGCGAGCCATGTGCATCGCGCTGATGTTCACGTTGTGCTCGCCGAGGATGAGGCCGACGCGACCCACCGTTCCGGGGACGTCCAGGTGGCGGGTGATGAGCATGTGCTTCGCCGGCGCCAAGTCCACGAGATCGTTGCCGAGCCGGACGATCTTCTGCTCGCCGCCGGCGACCGTGCCGCCGACATTCGTCGCCCCGGAGAGCGTCACGAGCGACGCGAACACACCGGCGTCGCCCAACTTCCTCTCGATCAGCGCAATGCCGCGGGCCCGGGCGATCGTCGGCGCGTTGATCTGGTTGACGCGCTGTGTCGTGCTGCCCTTGAGGAGCCCGCTCAGGACCGCCGCGGCCAGCGGCCCCGTTTCGTGTCCGGCGATCTCGCCGGCGACCTCGAGCGTGAGTTCGCGAATGGGTCCTGGCGAGAGCTGTGAGTACAGTTGTCCGAGGGTCTCCGCGAGCGGCAAGAACGGCGCCAGGGCCCGCGCCGACTCGGCTCCCACGATCGGGGAGTTCACGGCGTGCAGGGCAGGGCGCCCGTCGAGCACGTCGAGGACCTGTTCGGCCGCCTCGATCGCCACGCGGACCTGGGCCTCGGCCGTGGACGCGCCGAGGTGGGGCGTCAGCACGGTGTTGGGGGCGTCGAGGATCGGAGAGGACGTCGGTGGTTCGGTTGCGTAGACGTCGAGCCCGGCGCCGGCGATCCAGCCCTCGCGCAGCGCTTGGGCAAGGGCTGCCTCGTCCACCACTGATCCGCGCGAGACGTTCAGCAGGAACGCCGTGGGCTTCATCCGCGCCAGCTGTGACGCACTGATCAAGCCTCGGGTGGCGAGCGTTTCGGGCACGTGCAGCGTGAGGACGTCGGCGCCGGCGATCACCTCGTCGAGCGAGCAGAGAGCGACGCCGTGGTTCGCCGCGACTTCGGGCGACACGAACGGGTCGTGGCCCACGACGTCCATCTGCAGGCCTCGCGCGCGGTCGGCGATGGCCATTCCGATCTTCCCAAGTCCGACGATGCCGAGCGTCCTGCCGCGCAACTCGACGCCAGTAAACGCGGTCCGCTTCCACTCGCCACGCCGCACCGACGCGTCTGCGGCGGTGATGTGACGTGCGAGGGCGAACATGAGCGCGATCGTATGTTCGGCCGCGGCAACGGTGTTACCGGTAGGTGCATTGACGACGACGATGCCGGCTTGCGTGGCGGCGTCCACGTCAACGTTGTCGACGCCGACGCCCGCCCGGCCGATGACCGCTAGGCGCGACCCTGCCGCAATCGCATCGGCGTCCACCTTGACCTGGCTGCGGACCACCAGCGCGTCGTAACCCGGGAGGGCGGCTAGGAAGTCCTCGCGGCTGAGCCCGGTGCGGATGTCCACCTGGTGCTTTGCCTGTAGGAGCGCGACGCCCTCCTCGGCAAGCGGCTCGGAGACGAGGATCCTCATGCCGGCGCTCCGGTGGGGGCGGGCTGCCGGTCGCCCGCAGCGTCCGCCGCCCTCGTGGCCGCGGCCAGCGCTACGCCCCGGTCAACCGGGCGCCCCGCGGCCAGGAGGGCGCTCTCGAGGATGTCGAGCGCGGCGAGGATGTCGTTGACGGTCACGTAGCCGAGGTGCCCCACTCGGAACACGAGGCCAGTGAGCTTGCCTTGGCCGCCGGCCAATGTCAGACCCCGCCGTCGCAGGTCTGCGTTAAACGCCTTCCAGTCGAGGTCGTCGGGAACGACCGCGGCCGTCACGGTGTCTGACGCATGGGAGGGGTCAGCGAACAGCCGAAATCCCAGCGCGGCCAGCCCAGCGCGCGTCGCCGCCCCGCAGGCGGCGTGGCGCGCGAAGATGGCTGGGTAGCCCTCGGCCTCGATCAGGCCGAGGGCTACGTCGAGCTGGAAGCAGACGCTGACCGGCGGAGTCCAAGGCGCCGAGCCCTTTGCCGCCGCATCCCGGTGCGCGACGAGGTCGAAGTAGAACCGCGGCATGCTGGCGCGCTTGGCGGCCTCCCACGCGCGCGGGGAAACCGCCAGCATCGCTAGGCCGGGTGGCACCATCCAGCTCTTCTGCGAGCCCGTGATCACCACGTCCAGTCCCCACCCGTCAGTCTCGAAGGGGACCGCGCCGAGGCCGCTGATAGCGTCGACGAGCAGCAGCGCGCTGGGCGCGACGGCGCGGATGGCCGAGGCGAGCGCTCCGATGGGGTTTGTCACACCTGTCGAGGTCTCATTCTGTGTCAACAGCACGGCCCTCGGCTCGCGGCCGTCACGGCGCATGCCCTCTGCTGCGTCGCAGACTGCCGCAGGGTCGGCCGCTCGCCCCCACTCGACCGCGAGCACCGTGACGTCCGCGCCGTAGCGGGTCGCAATCTTCGCGAAACGGTCGCCGAAGGCGCCGATACTCACGGCCAGGACTGGGTCGCCAGGAGAGAGGTGGTTCACGACCGCCGCCTCCAGTCCTCCTGTCCCCGACGCGCCGAGAAGGAGGACGTCGTTTGCAGTGCGGAATCCGCGCTGCAAGGCGGGGACGACGCGGCCCATCAGCGCCCCGAACTCTGGCCCACGGTGGTTGACCATCTGCCACGAGCCCGCCGATCTCACCGGATCGGGAAGAGGGGTGGGCCCCGGCACGCGCAGGTGGGTCTGGAGATTCGCCACGGTGTGCTCCCAGCTTCGAGGGCGCGCTCGGACGGGCGGCTGTCCGGACGAGCGGGATGTGGAAGCGATCGTAGGGGCTCTCGACACGACGCGTCCAATACGAGCGCGGGCTAGACTTCCAGCGTGCCTCGCCGCCCCGCGCCCGGGCCGTCCTCACCGCTGTTTGCGTCCGGTTCCGATGCCGCCGGGTCTGGGACGGAGTCGCCCGTCGCCGAGCTCCGCCGCCCGGATGCCCACCAGCCTCTTGCCGCAAGGATGAGACCGCGTTCGCTCGACGAGTTCGTCGGACAGGACCACCTCGTGGGCGCTGAGGGGCCAGTCCGCCGCTTCGCGGCGCGGGGTGCACTGCCGAGCATGATCTTGTGGGGGCCGCCCGGCAGCGGCAAGACCACACTGGCCCGACTGCTCGCGTCGGCCGCTGGCGCGAACTTCTTGACGCTGTCGGCCGTCATGAGCGGTGTCGCCGACGTGCGAAGAGCCATCGCTGAGGCGCGTGAGAGCCGGGAAGCGGATGGGGCCGCCGCCCCCACGGTCCTGTTCATCGACGAGATCCATCGGTTCAACCGTGCCCAGCAGGACGCGCTGCTGCCCCACGTGGAGGACGGCACCGTCACGCTCGTGGGCGCGACGACGGAGAACGCGTACCTTTCTGTGAACCCGCCGCTGCTCAGCCGGATGCGTGTGTTCCGCTTGGAGCCGCTGGATGACCATGCGATCCGGCGAGTCGTGTGTGCGGCGCTTGTCGATGAGCGAGGGACGGCAGGACGGGTCGTCCTAGCAGACGACGCGCTGGGACTGCTGGTCCAGATGTCGGGCGGTGACGCCCGACAGGCACTCAACCTGCTGGAGGCTGCGGCCGCGCTCGCGGAAGCCGGAGACGTGCGGGATGCTGGGGGGAGGGTCGCCCCGCGGCGCGAGGACCTCGAGGCTGCCGCACAGCAGCGCGCCGCGGCGTACGACCTTATCGGCGACCGCCATTACGACACCGTCAGCGCCCTCATCAAGAGCGTGCGCGGCAACGACGTGGACGCTGCGCTGTACTGGCTCGCGGAGTTGATCGTGGCGGGGGAGGACCCACGGTTCATCGCCCGGCGTCTCGTGATCCTCGCCAGCGAAGATGTCGGCAACGCCGACCCACGCGGGCTCCAGCTGGCGGTCGCGGCTTCGCAGGCCCTTGACTACGTCGGGCTTCCGGAGGCGCAGTACGCGCTGGCCCAGGCCACCGCGTTCCTCGCCGCGGCACCTAAATCGAACCGTGCAGGCCGGGCGTACTTCGCGGCGCGGGCCGACGCGGAGGCGCTCGCTCCTCTGCCCGTGCCCCTGCATCTGCGGAACGCGCCGGTCGCGGGGATGAAGCGGCACGGAATCGGCGTCGGCTATAGGTACCCTCACGATTATCCGGGCGCCGACGTCGAGCAGCAGTACCTTCCGGATAGGCTTGTCGGCGCGCGCTACTACGAGCCCTCGGACCAGGGGTTCGAGCGCCAGCTGGGCGAACTGATGGAGCGCCGCCGGGAACGGAGAACGGATCGTCGCAGGGGAGGCCATGGCGAGCCGACGGGCGGCGAGCCGGACTAACCGGCCTCGTTGGTCGGCGGTTGCGCCAAAGCGCCGTCTCCTCGAGCCTGCGGACACTGCAATGGCCCGTCTGGGGACGCTGGCCGGTCGGTCTCTTATAATCCGCGCGTGCTCGCGCGCGTCCCCCGACTGGCGATCCATGTGGCCCTGACGGCGGTGGAGCTCGTGCTCGCCCACATCCTGGGCACCTGGATGTCTGGGACGGCGCCCTTGCTCGCCACCTGATTTCCTGAGGTCGGCAGCGTGGCCGACCGTGTGACGGACGGGACCGAGGCGTCCATCGCCCGGCTGACCCGGTCCGCCGTTGCCGCCCGCAGGGCGGACGCCATAGAGGGCTCGTGCAGTGCGCATCTGGGTTCGGTTCGGCGCGGCCTGTGCGGCCGCCGTGTGCCTGGTGCTCCTGGTCAGCGCCCTGGCCGAGGCGCACGTGGTGCAGCAGTGGGGCGCCTACAGCGTGGCCATGGGCTGGTGGCAGGAACCCACCTACGTGGGCGTCCAGAACGCCGTCCAGGTGATCGTCAAGGACACGTCCGGGAACCCGGTCGCCGATCTCGCCTCGGGCGACCTGCAGGTCGTGGTGTCGATCGCCGGACAGTCGACGGCCGCCCTGCCCCTCGACCCGAGCCTCGATCCCGACACCGGGCTCGGTCGGCCGGGCGAGTATCTCGCCTGGCTCATCCCGACGGTGCCGGGCGACTACACGTTCCACCTGACCGGCTCCATCCACGGCCAGCCGGTGGATGAGACCTACACCAGCTCGGATCAGACCTTCAACCCGGTGGAGGACGCGACGGCGGCCCAGTTCCCCCTCAAGCTGCCCTCGCAGACCGAGCTGTCGGACCTCTCCGACCGGCTCACGGCGCGAGTCGGCGAGGCGGCCAGTGCCGCCAGCGCGGCCCAGCAGGCGGCCACGGATGCGCGCCATGACGCATCCACGGCGCTCCTCGCTGGGACCGCGGTGGGCGGCCTCGGCGTGCTCGTCGGACTGGTCGCGCTCCTCGTCGCGGTGCGCGCCTCGCGTCGTCCGGGCTTGACATGACCCGAGCGCGCGTGGCCGCGGGCGCCCTGGCGGCGATCGTCGCGGTCGGGGCGCTGGCCGCGCTGCCGTTCCCGGTGACGGCGCATGCGCTCCTGAAATCCTCTGACCCCGCGGCGAACTCGGTGGTGGAGACCGCGCCCGACGTCATCACGATGACCTTCACCGAAGCGCCGGACCCGAAGCTGTCGCGGGTCAGTGTGCTCGACGCGAGCGGCGCGAACCACGCCGTCGGGCAGTTCCAGCCGACTGGCGATCCCGAGACGCTGTCGGTGCCGGTCGGGCGGCTGCCGCCGGGTGTCTATACCGTGGCATGGCGCACCGTGTCCGCGGTAGACGGTCACGTGGTGGGCGGCGCGTTCGCGTTCGGTGTCGGAGTGACGAGTGCGGCCGTGGCCAGCGTCAGCGCGGCCAGCGGGTCGACCCCTTCGGCGTCGGCGGAGGGCGCTTCGACCCGGACCGTGATCGCACACTGGCTGCTGTACGTCGGGTTGGTGGTCCTCCTTGGCGCCGCGTTCGCCGGGGCGTTCATCCTGCGCGAGCCCCTGGGCACGAGCCTTGGTCTCCTTGGCGCGGGCTGGCTGCTTGCCGGCCTGGCAACCGCGGCGCTCGTGCTCGCCCAGGCGTCGGACGCCGGGGTCGGCCTTGGCGGCCTTGTCGGCACGTCGCTGGAGCGAAGCGCCCTTGCCCGGGCCATCCCGATCGTGCTCGCGGCGATCCCGCTCGTGCTCCTAGGTCGCATTCCTCGCTGGCGTCGCAAAGGCCTTATGGTCGTGGCGATCCTCGCCGCCGCCGCGATCCTCGCCGACGCCGCCACCAGCCACGCCGGCGGGGATCCCGTTCTGTTGCCCAACGTGCTGATCCAATGGCTGCACGTGGCGCTCGCAGGCGTCTGGCTGGGCGGGCTGGCCGCGCTCCTGGTGCAACTCCGGGGTGCCGCGACCGACGCCAAGGCGCAGGCCGCCCGGCGGTTCACTACGTGGGCCACACTGGGCCTGGCGACGGTCGGGCTCACCGGCCTCGCGCGTGCGATCGTCGAGGTGGGCACCGTGCAGGCGCTTCTCGACAGCGGGTACGGCCAGCTCGTGTTGCTCAAAAGCGCGCTGTTGGCGATCGTCGCGCTCATGGGGGCACTCAACCACTTCGGCAATGTTCCACGCGCCAACCTCCGCGGTCTGCGCCGGGTCGGCAGCGGAGAACTGCTCCTCGGAGCCGCGCTTCTGCTCGCCGCGTCCCAGCTGGGCGGCCTGGAGCCCCCCGCCTTGGCGGCGGCTGCGCAGGAGGCCGCCCCACCGTCGTCCCTCGTCCTGAGCGGCGCCGACTACGCCACCACGGTCAAGCTGCGGCTTGAGATTTCGCCTGGAGTGGCGGGCTTCAATCGGTTCACGGTGCGCGTCGCGGACTACGACAGCGGAGCGCCGGTGGCGGCCGATCGCGTGACCCTCACGTTCCAGCCAGCCGGCCGCGCCGACGTGGGCGCGTCGCACCTCGATCTGCCCGCCACCGGCTCGGGGACGTACGCCAGCAGCGGGGCCAACCTCTCGATCGCCGGTCCCTGGGATGTGACCGCGCTGGTCGAGCGAGGGCTGCAGTCGGTGGAGGTGCCGCTGCAGGTCACCATCGCCGCGCCGCCGCAGCCGATCGACGTCAGCCGCGTGCCAGGTGAGCCGACCCTCTACACCGTGCATCTCGCGGGTGGAGACACCCTGGAGGTCTACCTCGACCCGGGGACGCCCGGGCACAACGACTTCCATATCACGTTCTTCGACCAGTTGGGCAATGGCCTCGCCGTCATCAACATGGCCGCCACGGTCGCGTCCGGCGGGGGCGCTCCGCAGCCGCTCCTGCTGCGCTTCTTGGGGCCCGGTCACAAAGTGGCGAGCCTCGACGTGGGCGCCGCTCCGCAGACCTTCACGATTACCGCTACCGCGCCAGACGGCACGCCGTTGCGCGCGCAGCTTGACATCACGCCGGGGGCGTAGCCGGCCATGTGGTCGCTGCCTGCCGTCAGGCGCTTGGCCCTCGCGGGGTTGCTGGCAGCCAGCCTTGCCGCCTGCAGTGGATCGAGCGCCACACCGGCGGCCAGCGCGACCGGCGGCGCGCCTCGCCCCTCGTCGCCAGCCGTGTTGACGATCGTTCAGCCGGTTGATGGAGCGCAGGTGGCGGGGCCGACAGTGCACGTCGTGGTCCACCTGGCCCATGCGCGGATTGTTCCAACGACCACGACCCGCATTCGTCCCGACGAGGGCCACGTTCACCTGTACCTCGACAACACGCTGGTCTACATGCAATACAGCCTGCAGCAGGACCTGTCGGTGCCACCAGGTACCCACGTGCTGCGTGCCGAGTTCGTGGCGTCCGACCACTTTCCTTTCAACCCCCGCGTGTGGTCCCAGAGCATCCTGTTCACGGTGAAATGATGGCCAAACCGCGGCTTGTCCGGCCGGTCTCGCTCACAGGACTGGCCATGACCCCCCTGTCGACCGGATTGGCCCTGACCTGGCGCCCCACGCCTGGCGTCCGAGCGATGGTCATCGGGGCCGCCCTGGCCGGCGTCGTTTGGCTGCGCGCCCTGCTCGTTGGAGCGTCCGTGGATGCGCTGGGCGTAGGACTGGTATTCGGGGCGGGGCTCCTCACCGTGGGCGTCACGATAGGCTGGCGCCCTACCCGGGGCGGCGCCATCCGGGCCACCATGATCGGCTTGGCAGGGGCGGCGGCGCTGGTCGGGCTGTCGTGGGTCGCCCGACTTCAAGGACCGGCCCTTCCACTGGCAGCGCCGGCACCGTTCTGGGCGTGGGCGACCGCTACCACGCTCGTCGCGGCGGCAGAGGAGATCGTCCTGCGCGGGGCCCTCTTCGATGCCTGTGAGGCTGCGTGGGGGGTGCCCGTGACCCTCGGTGTCACCAGCGTCGCCTTCGCGCTTATGCACGTGCCAACGTACGGTCTTCCCGTGCTCCCGCTCGATCTCGGGGTGGGGCTCGTCTTGGGTGGCCTTCGCGTACTCGGCGGGGGCCCAGGTGCGCCGGCTGTCGCCCACGTCGCGGCGGACCTCGCTGCATGGTTCCTGTGAGCCGCGGGCGTCCGACGCGTGTGTGGAGCGCCCGACTGTCGCGCCTGTGGCGCGGCCCTCGGGCGCCGGCC
>JBKQRF010000137.1:0-3760 GCA_052144055.1 Candidatus Limnocylindrales bacterium | reverse complement strand
TTCACCTCGTCGACCACCGCGCTTGTGTGGTTCGCCAGCTCGCGTATTCCAATAGTTGCCATCGTCACTCTGCCTCCATGTACCTACAACTGTAGTACATCCAAGTTTCGAGCGAGCGATGGCTTCTCCCCAACTGCAGACGAAGGCCTCGGCTTCGAGAGGTCTTCGTAGCGGCCGACTACGACCCGGTATGTCGTGCGAATAGCGAGCCAGCGGAGGTGTGATCCGGTGTACTCGTGCCGTATCCTCCTTTGTTCTGCGCTTGGTCTGAGCGCTTCAGAACTTGTCAAGGGGGTTGAGACAGGTCGCGGGCGAATCTACTGACTCGTGGCGACGTCCTCCGTGGGCGATGCCGCGCTGGCCCACACCGTCGACGTCGACCGGGAAGACCCACTACTTACGGCCGTCTTGATCGACCTCAAGGTGACATCGCTGGGCTGAGCGCAGCCGATGCACACAATCCAGCGCGGCAAAGCGGATGAGTGGCAGGCTTCAGATCAGTCTTCGAAGGCGTGCCAGCAGATGGCGCTCCGGCGTTGTTGATCGTCGAGAACGAGTTCACAAATGGTGGCAGGGAGATGCTCCCGCTGCCACTCGCGTTCCTTGGCCCGAGCTTGCGCAGCGTCGTCAGCCGGGACGCACGCGCCGGCCGCCCTGATGGCGCACGCCGCAGCGCCCAGGTCATGGGCGGCGACGTGAGCCACCGCAACCGCCTGGCCCGGGCGGATGGAGCGCCTGGTCATTCCGAGTGCAACACGAGCGCCGTTGGCGTGCGGGCCGCGATGCGTGCTGGGACCGCGGCCACGACATTGGCGAAGCACAACGCGCCGAGCGCGATGAGGACCATGGACAGAGCGGGCACCGTGGGATCGGGCACGGCCGAGATGCCCTCGGCGAACAACGTCCAGAGCCCTCGCCCGAGGGCGATGCCGATCGGCATGCCGATCGCGACCGCGACGGTGACCGACACCGAGGACTGCCACGCCACCGAGGCCCCCAGCTGGCGGCCGGTGAGCCCGAGCGCCTTCAGGAGGGCGAGCTCCCGACGGCGGCGCCGGACTGACGCGACGAGGGTGAGCGCGAGGGCCCCAAGTGCCCCCCCGGCGAGGATCGAGGCGAGCACGGTCGGGGTCGACCCGACGGCGCCGTAGTTGGCTATCTCGGCCGGGCGAAGGACCGACACTACGCCGCCGACCGGACCGTCCTGGGAACCGTTCAGGATCCGGTCGACGCGTTGGAGCGAGTGCCGCGCCAAAGACGAGCTCACCCCCGGCCGGATGGTGATCAGGAACGCGTTTGGGCCGGGCACCGCGCTCCCCTGCGTGTTGAGCTCGTCGGCCGGGAACAGAGTCGACGCCATGACTGCGCCGCTGCCCATCTGGAGATCCGGACTGCCCGAGCCCCCGATGGTGGGCATCGTGGCCGTCCCGACGATGTGCAAGTGCACTGGCCGTCGCGCTCCGGTGTCCGCGACGACGGTGTCGCCGACATGCTTGTGGAGCGTGGCCAAGGTCGCAGGTCCAAGCACCACCTGGTCCGCCGACTGCAGTGGGTGCCCAGTAAGTGGTGTCGGGACGACGGCTGCGTTCGGGCGCACCGCGAGGACGGCCACCTGCTGCCCGTCGATCACCGCGTCCTCGAAATACACCCCGGCCCAGTGCTCCACGTCTGGGTCGTGCTCGAGCAGGGCGGCGGTCTGCGCGGCGGGCAGGTTTTCATCCCCCGAGAAGCCGGACAACAGCATGTAATTCCAGTTCCACCCGTAGAGCGGGGGATGGGAGACCAGCGCGGTGAGGCTGGTCCCGAAGATGATCGAGGCCGCGACCACGACGACGGCCAACACCGAGCCAAGAATGGCCGAGCGCACCGGCGCCACGTCGGGCCCGGCGCCTGAGCCGAAGGCCCAGCGAATGCCGGTCGTTGCCGAGGGACCCAAGCCGGACGCTGCGGCGACGCGCGATAGGGTCGGAACCCGCTCGGTGCGTCGGCGTCTCGCCCGGGCGCCACGGTGCGGGGCGGCTTGGTACGCCGAGAGGACCGAAGCCGCGCCTAGGACCACGGTCAGGACCGCGAACCCGAGGCCCAGGACAGTCCAGTCGAAGGCGAAACCGAGGTCCGGGTAGAGGGGTCGCACGGCGCCGAAGGGGGCCAGGGGGGAGAGACCAACGGCCACGACGACCGCCAGCACAGCCCCGAGCACGACAGCGCCGAGGACGCCGACCAGCCCGTCGGCCGTCGTCATGACAGCCCCGGCCCCGAGCGCACGGAGCACCTCACCGTCGTCGGCGTTGACGCGTATGAGGCGGCGCACGATCTGGCCGCCGATCAAGAGGGCGGCGAGGACCGCGATGAGCCCGAATGCCCCGAATGCGATCGACTCCGGCCGGATGGAGCGCTCCACCAGGCCCACGGTGGAGGCGTTGGTCTGGCCTCCGCTGATGCTCCCGATTGCCGGCACGAGCCGCTCGATCGCCCGGACCACGGCGGCCTCGTGCCGGGTGCCGCCGTCGAGCTTCAGGGCGACATAGGAGTAGCCGGCGCAGCATGTCGCCAGCCGCCGGGTCAGCGCCGGAGTGAACACGCCGAACTGCGACGCCAGGGCGACGTCGTCATCCTCGACTACCTGCGAGCTCGACTCAACGATGCCGACCAGCTTCAACTCGAGCGACACGTGGGGCCGATCGGGGAGCACACCTGTGGCTATGGCCGAGCTCACCTGGGCGTCGGAGTAGACGCCGATGGCGAACGTCGACCCGACATGGAGCCCGTACTTCGCGGCGCCACCCGCCGACATGACGAGCTCGTCCTGGACGTCCGGATCGAACATCCGACCCCGGACGACGGTGGCACGATCGACGGTCGTGTACTCGCCGTTGAGGCTGCCTTCGAAGGCCGGTGGCGTCTCGCCGGCCACGGCGTCTACGGCGACCTTGGTCCTCTGGGTGAGGGTGGGATCGAACCCGATGACGTAGGTGGCACGCTCGACGTAGGGCAGCCGGGCGATGGCACGGTCGACCCGAGGCGAGTACCCCGTTCCCGTCACGGAGATGTACTCGTCGAAGGCCACCACGTCCGAAGGGTTGGTGCTGGCCAGGTAGACGGGAAAGGCACCCTGGGTGCGCCGGGCGCCGGCCACCGCCCCCATGGCCACTCCGCCCAGGATGCCCACCACCAAGACGACGCCCAGGTACCCACCCCAGCGGCGAGCGAACGTGGACCGAAAGCGCCACCAGGAGAGAAGCGCTGCCCGTCGCACCTCAGCGTCCCTTGGTCGCGTCCGCCGGCCTGGGCGGGCTCGGCACGCGGGTCGGCAAGTCGTCGGACCAGGCGTCGATCGTGGGGTCGGTCCCGCCGAGTGCACGACCGGCGACCCCTGCGCGCTGCTCGAGTCCCAGATCCGCCAGTTCTGGCGGTGGAGACGGCGTCGGCGACGACTCCGCCGCAGTGGTGCAGTGCGCCCGCGCCGTGCGCTGAACGGTCTGCGGATATCGTGGACGCGGTAATGGCGTAGGGGTGCTCCTGGGTCTAGTACTGGAACCGCCCGACCTGCCGCAGGACTTGCGCAGGGTCGGCCGGAGTCGAGCGGACCAACGTGTTTCGAGAGTGTCCACCAACACATTGGGGCGACTTCGACTAAGAGGCCGCGCGGATAGGAAAATAGGCCGCTGACCTGGTATTACGCGCAAAAACAGACCATCCACCGGTCGTTCGTGTGGCCCCGAGACAATCGGGGTGCTGCCCACAACAAAACGACCGAATG
>JBKQRF010000136.1:0-4140 GCA_052144055.1 Candidatus Limnocylindrales bacterium | reverse complement strand
CGGGGTCGGTCGCGAGGACTTCGAGGAGCTGTCCGGTCGTCAGCGTCTTCATGGCTTGGGCCGTCTTGACGATCGGCATCGGGCACGAGAGGCCCTTGGCGTCGACGCGCTGGGCGATCTCGAGTGTCGTCATGGTCCCTTCCTTTCCAGGGCACCCGGCAGTGATGGCCGGTTCGATGCGCGGCTCAGATGAACAACAACTGGCCGTCGCCGGCCGCGGCGAGGAACCCGGCGATCCCCTCGATGCCATCGACGAGCGGGTCGAGGTCCGCTTGTTCGAGCTTCAGGATGTCCATGGACTGGGCGCAGGCGTGGATCTCGACCTCGCCCAGCTCCTTGGACTGGCGCAGCGTCTCGGCCCAGTTGATCTGCCCCGCCTCTAACGCGGCGGCCAGCCGGGGGGCCCCATCGGCATCGGCGTCGGCGGAGAGGCCGCGGGCGTGCCCGATGCGGTCGGCCCGGAACGCCTCAAGGCCCCAGTACTGCAGGAGGATGCGCACGGGGCGGCCCAAGACCGCGGCGCCGGCGGCGAAGACGCTCGCCGAGGTCAGCCGGTCATCGGTACCCGAGAAGAGCACGATCGAAAGCGGTTCGTCCATCTCTGCCTCACACGGGCTGGGGGATCGGTAGTGCTTCGTGCATCACGGCGGGCCCAGGTGTGGCAGCCACACCAAGCATCCCGAGGCGCGTGAGGCGGCGGATCAGCACCGCGTGCATGATGTCGCACGCCCGGATGATGTCGGGATCGGCGAGTCGGTAGCGCACCTCGCGTCCGTCCCGCTCAGCCTCCACGATGCCGGCGCTGCGCATGACCGCGAGGTGCTGGGACACGCTCGGCTGGGGTACGCCCAGCTGCTCCGCCAGGCGTCCGACCTCGCACGGACCCGCGGCGAGGCGATGGATGATCTCAAGTCGTCGGGCATTGGCGAGCGTCTTCAGCACTACGGCCTGCATCTCGCAGATCTCATCCATAGAGAGCACTATGAAGTCATGCGCACACATGCATGCAGTGCTCTCAGGTCACGCCGGGCCGGTGCCGGTCGGCACCAGACCTAGGGCCGGTTGGCCTCGCCTGACGGGCACAGCGACCCATCCTGCGCAGGCGGGCTATCGGCGTGCGGACTCGTACATACACTGAGTGCAGACATGTGAGGCGACCAGGAGCGGTGCGTGAGGGAACAGTGCTTCCGACGCATTCCGCACGCTCCCCGCCGTTCCATCCCAAGCGACTGCCCTTGTCGGCGGGCCGAAGACCTTGTGCGGCCCGTGACGCTGTGCTGCGGGGGGGAGGAGGACGTCATGCTGCGGGCCGCTGACGACGTCTACGCGCTGCAGGCCTCGGTCCTGAGGACGCTCGCCAGTCCCCGCCGACTCGAGATCATTCACTTGCTCGACCGGGGCCCCGTGGAGGTGCATCGGCTCGCGGAGGAACTGGGGATCGGCCAGCCGAACGTGTCGGCGCACCTGGCCGCCCTGCGCAGCATCGGGTTCGTCGAGCCGGTGCGGGACGGGCGGAACGTTCGGTATCGCCTGACAGACGAGGCCATCGTCCCGGCCTTCGACATGGTGCGCGAGGTCCTCGCCCGCCGGCTCGAGAGGCTTGCCGTCTCGGTCGCTGCGACACAGCACGCGGCAGAGACGGAGCCACACGCGGGGGCCGCCGAACTGCTGGGCGTCGGAGAGAGATGAGCGATGCCGTGTCCGTGCACACGAGCGCCAAGCGCGTTCCGTCCGAACGCCCTCGACCCGACAGCCACGCAGCTAGTGGGCCGCCGCCGGTCGAGGATAAGTGCCGACGTGCTGCAAAGGAGCGCGGGGCCGGGAGTCTGCCCTGGACCACCCGCCGCGGTTCCTCATCGAGCTGGCCCTGTACTTGCCGCAGGCGCCGACGTGGGGCTACTGGGTCTTCCTCTTCCACGTGTCGGTGGCGATGGAACTCGTCCTGCTCGCGCCGCTCATGAAGTTCTCGCACGCCGTCTATCGACCGGTCGCGCTCTTCTTCTACGCACTCGGCCCCGGGCACCCAGACGTGCCGGGCAGGTCGGCCTAAGACGAAAGGAGTGGCAGAGATGCACACGTTGCCCAAGACCAGTCACGCGCATCACGACCGGCTGCTGCACGAGGTCGACCGGATGCCGGCTGTGGGGGACATGATCGGCCGGGCGCCGATCGACGAGCTGCGTACCTCGGTCGACGGTATGGCGGCGTCTCTGACGGACCTCCTGATCCCGCACATGGAGGCGCAGGAGGCCGCGCTCTACCCGGAGTTCGAGCGGATCCTACAGAACCGGCACTCCATGGCGCCCATGCGGCGGGAGCATGTCGAGATAAGGGATCTCGTAGCGCGCATCGAGACTGTCCGCCACCGGTTGGCTGACGGCCATCTGGGGACCGGCGAAGGGCTCGAGCTGCGCAGGGCGATCTTCCGGCTCTACGCCCTGCTCAAGGTCCACCTGGCCGAAGAGGAGCTCTACGTCTCGATCCTCGATCACAGCGTGGAGGAGGAGCGGGGCGACCAGCTGGCTGTGGCACTGCGCCACGTCGGCGCCGCGGAGCTGTAGCTCGACCCAGCCGTGGCACAGCCGCCGACTGGTGGCTGGCTTAGTCCACGCTGTGTGCTCCAGCCCGGCCGACGCCCCGTGTCTGTCGCGCGCCGAACTGGGCGACACTCACCGTCTGCGAGTTGAGCCCGGATCATGGCGAACTCGAAGGGTCGACCATTCGCGCGCTCGCCGACGCTCTCTTCGGGATCCTGGCTGGAGCGGCACGGGTGCGCAGGTGAGGGCGAACCCGGGGTATGGGTGCCCAGATCGCCGATAATGCAGGCGCGTCCGGGATAATCCCGCGGGCCGATGGAATCGCCACGGCGTCCGACATCCCGGCAGGATTGCGGAGGCGTCCCCGATGTCCGATCAACCGATCCGTGTTCTCTTCGTCTCCACTGGCAACGCATCTCGCAGCCAGATCGCCGAGGCGCTGCTGCGCCGCTACGGGGGGCACGACTTTGCGGCCTTCTCGGCAGGGACCACGCCCAGGCCCGTCCATCCCCTCACCGTGCAGGTCCTCGCCGAGGCCGGGATCGACTGGTCGGGAGCCCGCAGCAAGTCGGTGCACGAGTACCTCGACGAGCCCTTCGACTACGTCGTCACCGTGTGCGACCGGGCCCGCCAGAACTGCCCGGTGTTCCCCGGCCAGCACAACAGCCTCAACTGGGGCTTCGACGACCCGGCCGAGGTGGAGGGCACCGACGCGGAGCGGCTGGCCGCCTTCCGGCGCACCCAGACGGAGATGAGCGTCCGGCTCCAGCCGTTCATCCACCTGGTGCGGCGGGCGCCGAACGGGACGACTGCCGCCGTCTGAAGGACACTCGAGGCCGCCTCCACCGCGGAAACGCCAGCACTCGCGGCGAACGCGTGGCTCCGCTCTCGTCCCAGAGAGTGGGTCGCGGTCACTCGGAGGCCCTCGTCGGCGCTCGCTCATCGCGATCGGCCGTCGTCGCCCGGCGCCCGGGTATCCTCGCGCGATGATCCCGCTCGGCCTCATCGACGTTCTGCCGTCGGCCCGGGTGCTCCAGCTCGGACCGGTGTCGGTCGACTGGTACGGGATCGGCTACGCGGTCGCGCTCGTCGCGGGCATCTGGCTGGCCTACCGGCAGGCCCGGCTCCGAGCAGAGAACCCGGACCACATCGGCAACGGCATGATCCTCGTGTTCGTGCTGGGCCTGATCGGCGCTCGCCTGTATCACCTGATCGACCAGTGGAACACGCTCTACGCCGCTGACCCCATCAAGGCGATCCTGCCGCCCTACACGGGGCTCGGTATCTACGGTGGCATCGCCGGCGGCATCGTGGGCGTTGTCATCTACACACGGCGGCATCACCTCTCGTTCCTGCGCTGGGCGGACATCGCGGTGCCGTCGGTGTTCCTTGGCCAGGCCATCGCCCGCTGGGGCAACTTCTTCAACCAGGAGCTGTACGGGCCGCCCACGAACCTGCCGTGGGGCATCGCGATCGACTGCTCGCATCGGGTGGCCGAGTACCCCTGCTCCATATACCCGCTCAGCACGGGCTTCGTGCCGCTCTTCTTCTACGAGTCCGCTCTGAGCCTGCTCGGCCTTGCCATCGCCCTGTGGCTATCGCG
>JBKQRF010000135.1:0-5227 GCA_052144055.1 Candidatus Limnocylindrales bacterium | reverse complement strand
CGGTTGGACGAGTGGCCGCCCACTGGCTGGGTCGCGCTCATGATGACGTCGCCCGGCTCCGTGAGCGCGGTGTAGACGGCGAGGTTGCCGAGCATGCTCGCCACCAGGCGGTGCTCCGCGTAACGGGCGGAGAAGGCCCGCTTCAGCAGCTCAACGCAGAGCGCCTCGATCTCGTCGATGTGCCGGGTCCCGGCGAACCAGCGGTTGACGGGGCCGATGTGGCCTTCGGCCGCCCGCGTGCCGACCTCCGTTGAGAGCAACGCGCGCACAGTGGGGCTCGTGGGTGCCTCGGGCGCCAGCAGGTTGACGCAGCTGTGGCCGCGCCAAGCCTCGTTGCGCGCCACCGCGTCGAGGACGGCCTGCTGCATCTCCGCTGGCGAAGCGCAAGCGGCGATCAGGGCGCGGGCCCGGGCGAGAAGCTCCGGATCGTGGATCTCAGTGGGCTCTTGGGCCGTGCGCTCGACGGAGGTCATCTCGGACGCCATGGAGCCCTCCTCGCTGTTTCGACGCCGTGGATGGGACTGGTCCCACCCCAGCCAGCGACCCCTGCTGGGTCGACGGGAACCCTGGCCAAATTACCCCGCCTATTCTGCGGCCCATGGCGCTACAGCAGCCTGGTACCCTGCGCCCGTCCGACCGCGGCGAGCGAGCAGCGAAGGTCGCAGGCCAGTGCGCCACGAGGAGTCGGCGCGCCGGAGGAGGAGCCATGGCGAGAGATCCCCTGCTCGACCTGGCCGATCGCCACCTCATCCGCTACGTCCCCGGCTTCGCCCCCTTCCTCATTGAGCGCGCGCAGGGCAGCTGGGTGTGGGACCGCGCAGGGAACCGCATCCTCGACTTCACCAGCGGCCAGATCTGCAGCACGATTGGCCACAACCATCCGCGCATCGTGGAGGCGATCCGCTCAGCCTGCGATCGGGTACTCCACCTCAACAGCTGGATGCTTTCCGAAGACGTGGTGCGCCTCGCCGCACGCCTCGCCGACCTCCTCCCGGCACCCCTAGAGAAGGTGATCCTCCTCAACACGGGCTCCGAGTCCAACGAGCTCGCTATGCGCATCGCGAAGCTCGCCACCGGACGCTTCGAGATCGCCGGGCTCGATCAGAGCTTCCACGGACTAACGGCCGGCGTCGCCTCGGTGACGTATTCGGTGCCGCACCACGGCTACGGGCCGCAACTGCCGGGCACCTTCGCCCTCCCAGCGCCCTACGCCTATCGCTGTCCAGTCAAGCGTCTGGCCAACGGGACGGCCGGCTGCCCTGGCTGTGACCTGGCGTGCCTCGAGCGGGGCTTCGAGCTCTTCGACGCGAATAGCACGGGGGCCTTGGCCGCCACCATCGTCGAGCCGGTCCTCTCGGCGGGCGGAGTGATCGACCCGCCGCCGGGCTATCTACGGCGCCTCGCCGAGCTCACGCACGCCCGGGGTGGGCTACTCATCGTGGACGAGGCACAGACTGGCTTCGGCCGCCTCGGCACGATGTTCGGCTTCGAGCAGGACGGCGTCGTCCCCGACATCGTGACGGTCTCGAAGACCCTGGGCGGCGGCTTGCCCCTTGCGGCGACGATCGTAAGCCCCGAGATCGAGGCGCGCATCATCGAACGGGGCTTCGTTCACGTCACGAGCCATGTGAGCGACCCCTTGCCCGCCGCGGTGGGCCTTGCGGTGCTCGACGTGGTCACGGCGGAACATCTGCCCGAGCGGGCGGCCGCAATGGGCGCCCGCCTGAGGGCTGGCCTCCTCGACCTGGCCGAGCGCCACCCCCTCATCGGCGAAGTGCGCGGCCGCGGTCTCCTCCTTGGCGTGGAGCTCATCACGGACCGTGAAACCCGCCAGCCGGCCGAGGAACTGGGAGCCCGGGCGACGGACGAGTGCCTGGCCAGGGGCCTGTCGATGAACATCGTGCGCCACGTGGGGGCCAACAGCGTGTGGCGTATCGCCCCGCCGCTCACCGTGTCCGAGGACGAGATCGACCTGGCGCTCTCGATCATGGACGAAAGCTTGGCGGTCGCGGCCCACCCCGCACGCTCGTCGGCTACGGCGACGCCGGCCTGACCGGGGCTCAAGACCGGGCGCGAGTTTGGCCGGTTATCACCCAGCGACCTCCGCCGATGCCGCCCGGCACGACGTGCCGATGGTGTCGCCTCCGGCACCCGCATGTGGGCCGCGGCCGGCGAGGGACCGCTCCACACGGAGGAGTCCTGTCCGTCGTGCGCCTATCCCGCTACGGACGGCGGCGCCCGGCGCTCTGCACACGCGGTCAGCGCGACGTACGCTGCGCCCCCTGCGGCCAGGCACGCCTGCTCAAGGACGACCTGGAGGCCGCCATCCTCGCCCACATGGCCCGGTACTTCGCCGCCTTCGAGGCCGGCGAACTCGACGCCTCGCTCGTACAGTCTGGGCTGGCCGAGCTCCAGCCACAGGTGGGGGGTCTCGGCCGGCCTGGGAGAGAGAGAGACCCCTGCTGCCGAGCCGTTCCCCACCGGCGAGCCGGTTGAGGCCGCACTGGAGTCATGGGGCCTCAGTCAAGCTCTGGGCCAGGTGCTCCAGCAGGGACAGGCGCGCCAAAACGCCGCGGCGCCTGCTCATCGGGGAGATCCGGATCGTCTCGCCGACGGACATCCGGCCGACTAACCGGGTGCCCGCCGAAGTTCGCATACCGGACGAGCTGGTGGGCGATACTGGAGAACCTCCAACAGCGGACGTGTTTGGCCGCTTCGGGTTGAAGGGCGCGAGCGGTGGGAGTCCATCGCGCGCGAGCGCGGCGCATGAGGCTCCCCCTCCCGCACCAGGTCGTCCGCCCCCGGCGGCGGTTCCTTACAGCACATCGACACGCGCGGTCGTCTCGCTCGGGACGCCGGACGAGCTGTGGTGGCTTCTCGCTGGTCGGCGTCGCAGGTGACGCGTGCGGGCGCGCGCTCGAAGCTCGGTCCATCGCCCTCCTCCGGTCCGTCGCAGCGCAGAGTACAGCGCTTGTCCTGGAAGCGAGACGGCAGATCACGCGCACTCCAGGCGACGGTCAGCTTCCTCTGGTGGACATCCGCCTCATCGCGCCATCCTTCTCACTCGGGCCCACGGGCGCCACAGGGCGCCCGCGTGGCGCGATGAGGATCTCCGTGGCCATGTACGCGACCCTGCCCGGACACGCCAACGGGCCCCGGGATGGTGCCCGGGTCCTGGGGCTGTTGATCGCGCCGTCCACGCGCGGCGCAGTCTCCCTATCCGGCGTGGCCCTTCGCGCCGGTTTTGGCGACAGCTGCGGGTCGGCGGGGATGTTTCAGGGGCCTGGTCGCGGTGACCGAAGGTGCGGCCTGCGCATCGGTTGGCGTCACGTCGGCGCTGGCGGCCTTGCGCGCCTTCGCGTTCCGGGCGAGCCCGGCCGTGTACTGGTTCCAGTGGACTTTGCACATCCGACCGAGGCCATCGCGCTGACTGGGCTGACGGGGGAAGCCCTCGATCGCTACCTCGTGCGGCTGGATCCCGAAGCGCGCCGATCCGATGCAGTGGCGCAGGGTGGTCGTCGCCTCGTCGCTCATGCTCGTCGCTCCTTTGCTCCTCGACGCGCATCTCGCGTCGCGGCGGACATCCATCGCTCGACGGGCGTGTCGATGCACGGCCTGTGTAGATGAGCACCACCACGCGGGAGGTGTTTCCCTTCCCCACCGTCGAGCAGGTCCTCATTGACCACCTGCGTCCGGACCCTGCCAATCCCCGGCGCATCGGCGAGGAGGAGCTCGACGCCCTCGAACGCAGCCTCCGCCAGTTCGGCTTCGTCCAGCCTGTGGTGGCACGGCGGGAGGACGCCACGGTCATCGGCGGCCACCAGCGCCTGGTGGCGGCCCGTCGGCTCGGTCTGACGAGCATCCCGGTCATCTGGCTGGATATCAGCCCCGAGCAGGCCCGACTCCTCGGGCTGGCGCTCAACAAGATCTCGGGCTCTTGGGACGACGCCCTCCTAGCCCGTCTCCTGGCGGAGCTGCAGTCGGTCCCCGACCTCGACCTCTCGCTCTCGGGCTTCGACGAGGACGAGGTGAAGGAGCTGCTGCGCTCGCTGGAGGTCCGCGAGAAGCGGGAGCGCCCAGAAGCGTTCGACCTCGACGAGGCGCTGGAGGAGGCGCGGCGAGCACCCCGCACGAAGCCGGGTGATCTCTGGATCCTCGGTGACCATCGCCTCCTCTGTGGCGACGCGACGAAGCCCGAAGATGTCGATCGCCTCCTCGGCAGTGCGGCTCCCACGCTCCTCGCCACAGATCCGCCCTACGGCGTATCCCTCGACGGCTCATGGCGCGACGGCGTGTACAACGCGCTCGGTCCGGCCGAGCCGGCGTACCTGCGCATCGATCCCAGCGCCGAGGGGATCGACGCGACAGGGGCCAACGGTGGCGCCCACGGGCGAACCCGTGGCCATCGCCACACCAGCATCAGCGGGGACACCCGGGTGGATTGGAGTGAGGCGTTTGCCCTAGTCCCCTCCCTCACCGTGGGCTACATCTGGCACGCCGGTGTGCATGCCGCAGAGGTGGCGCAGGGACTCGAGCGCATCGGCTTCGAGATCGTGGCCCAGGTGATCTGGGACAAGGGGCTCTTCGCGATCGGCAGGAGCTGGTATCACTGGAGCCACGAGCCCTGCTGGGTGGTGCGGAAGCAGGGCGCCAAGGTCCCGTTCCGTGGGACCCGGGACCAAGCCACGATCTGGCGGGTCCCCTCGCCCAAGATGATCATGGGTGGCTCCTCAGAGGCCAAGGAAGACCATCCCACGCAGAAGCCCCTCGTCCTGTTCGAGACCCCCATCCGCAACCACCTTCGGCCGGGTCAGGAGGTGTACGACCCGTTCCTCGGGTCAGGGACCTGCCTCGTCGCCGCCGAGCGACAGGGCGCTCGTTGTTACGCGATGGAGATCGACCCGCTGTACGTCGCGGTGGCCCTGCGCCGCTACGAGCGGTTCAGCGGGCAGCAAGCCGTGCGGGCCGATGACCCGCACCCGGTGGCGAGGCCATGACCTCCGTTACCGGCAGCTCGCGAGATCGCGCGCGACCGGGGAGAGGCTGGAGCTATTGCGGGCAGGGGTTCGGGTGCCTGTCAGGCGGAGGCACGAACATGCGGCTCGAGAGCTTCCACCACGTCCCGCACGTGGTCAAACATCCGCCGCAGTTCTTCAGTGGCAAGGAACCCCTCAGGGTCCTCAACATGCAGCGCTACTTCCACCGCACCGTAGACCTGCACGTGCAC
>JBKQRF010000134.1:0-5393 GCA_052144055.1 Candidatus Limnocylindrales bacterium | reverse complement strand
GGCCTTCCAGCGGGACCACATCTCCCGCTTCTGCTCGGCCGTCAACGCTGGCCTGGCCCAGTGCGCCATGGGTCCACCTCCCGATCGACACTGCACCTATCACGGTGTTGCGTCGATCGGTGGAACCCGAGGATGGTACCGGTGCAGCGGTCGGCGCCCGATGCAGGCGGGACGATCCCGCGCATGGCGCTCTTCGGGAGCGCGGCCGGGCTCGGCAGCGGCGCCCGCGGGTCGCCCGACAGCGCGCGAGCGTGCGCTCATCCCTCGCCCCGGCGGCTGGGGTGACCGTCCCCGAGCCGGAGGGTGTGCATCGCGGCGCCTGCGAGCCAGCCCCAGCCGACGGCAATCGTGAGGCGCTGGATCAACCCGGCCACCCTGCCTAGGCCCGTTTCCTGCGACTTGGCAGCGCCGAAGAGCAGCAGGCCGGACGGCACCACCGCGCCAGTCAGCGCCGAGGAGATCGCCCAGCGCGTGTCGCCGGATCTGGCGAAGTGCCGAGCGTAGAGGAAGGCGGCGGCGCTCAGACCAGCGAACACCTGCAGCGAGAACAGATTGTGCAGCAGGCCCCGGACGTTCGGATCGCTGCTGCTCGGATGATCGGGCGGATAGCCGTCCACCGGGTCGGTCACGAACACGCCTGCTCCGATGAGTCCGGCCGCGTACAGGGCCACGCATCGCGGTCCCCAGCGTGTTCCGCTGTCTTGTGCCTCGGCCACCTGCGCGAGGCCACGAGAGAGGGCCAACATGAGGAGCCCGGTGCCCACGAAGTTGGCTCGCTGCTCCCAGCCGCGTTCACCAAGAGCGAGGGAACTTACCGGCTGACGCAGGCTGTCGTAGCCCGGGCGCCTCGCTCCTTCGAGCAGGAAGGCCGCCACGAACAGCGGACCGCCGAAGACACCGCACGAGAGCCACAGGCGGGTCAAGGGACCCATGCGCTGAGTGACGGTCTGTGCCCGCACGCGAACGGCCTCCCAATGACGGCTGGCACCGTCCAGCCCTGATCGATCAGGGTCCGTCCGGCATAGTACGGGCGCATCGGATCACTGCGCACGAGCGCATGCCAGCCGGTTCGCGCGTGGAACCGTTCGTCGCTCCCTCACGTCTGGCTGGGTGTCGAAGATCAGCGCCCGTCCAGAGGAGCACCTGCCATGTCCACCACGTCACGGTTCCTCGGCATCGGGGCCGCCCTCGGCCTCGCCGTCGGTTTGCTCGTCGGCGTGGGCCTGACCCAGCCGGGTCGGGCGGCCGCCACCACGCCCACAGCCGCGCCCCGGGTCGCTTCGGGCGGTGGCGCGGCCGTAGCACCGGTGACGACGACCGTCACATCGGGCGGGTCGAACACGGCGACCGTCGTATCCTCTGGCCCGGCCATCGCCCCCTATCCCGACTTCGCGGGCACCCCGGGACTCGCCCCGGATCACACCATCGTCGTCACGGGCGTGGGACAGGCGACCATGCCGAGCGACGGGTCAGATCAGGCTGCCGCCCAGAAGAGCGCCCTCGCGGCCGCGCTGGCCGACGCGAAGACGCAGCCGGACGCCATCGCTGCCGACACGGGGCTCACCATCAGCGGGGTGTTGTCCGTGAGCGCCTCGGTGTCGCCCGACTACGGCGTTGAGCCGATGGTGGCCAACGGATCGTCCAGCGGGAGCGCCTCGGGCGAGCCCGCCTGCATCATCGCCGTGCCCGGTAGCGGGCCATCAGCGACTGCGGGGACGGTCGCACCGCTGCCCGCCTGCCTACCCCAGCCCATCTACCAGCAGACCCTCAGCGTGTCGGTGACCGTCGAGTACGGCATCAAGTGAGAATGCGCTGGGGCGCGGACAACTCGGCAGGGGACCGAGCCAGCGGCGGCAAGCGGGGCTGAGTCTGTTGCTGCATGGCGAGACAATGGACGCACACGGGAGGGATGACGCGCCGCCGCCGCAGCCGTGCCGAGACGCTGGCTGGATAACGGAGTGCGGCACGCATACATGAGGAGAGCCACGGTGGACGCGAGCGAGATCCTGAACCACGCACGTGACGCCATGACGGTCAAGCGGGTCTTCGGCGATCCCTACGAGAAGGACGGGGTGACCGTCATCCCCGTCGCCAACGTCATAGGGGGCGTGGGTGCCGGTGGTGGCAGCAGCGCGGGAGCCCGGCCGCCCAGCACCAGCCATGAGACAACCGGGGAGGGCGCCGGAGACTCCGGGCACGGCATGGGGTACGGGCTGCGAGCGACCCCTGCCGGGGTCTACGTCATCCGGGGTGGGGAGGTCGAGTGGCAGCCCGCCCTCGACCCGAACCGCCTCACCCTCCAGCGCGCCCTCGTCGTCATCGTGGCCTTGCTGGTCCTGCGCTCGATCACCAAGACTCTCGTGCGGCGCTGATCGAGCCCGAGGAACTCACTTCGGGCCGGGACCCACCCCGACTCGCCGCAACGACGGCAGACCGTCGATGATGCCATCAAGGCGATGAGCACAGCGGCGGTCGGCCAGTCCACCCATTCCCCTCTCGTGCGACGCTCGTTCGTTGGAGATCAGTGTCCGACCTGACCTAGCGTGACGCACAGAGCCGAAGGTCAGCCGGTCGGGAGTGGTGGCAACCCTGCGCCTGCGCCAAGACGCGGTAGGCTCCCCCGAAGCACCCCGACGGCCTTGGAGGAGCCCATGCCCGACACCGATCCCCGCGCCGCCTACTCCGCCATGACCGAGGCGCTCATCAGCGAGCATCGCGCCAACAAGGGGCAGATCACGAGCGGCCCCTTCGCCGGTCGCCCTGTGCTGCTCCTGACGACGACTGGCGCGAAGAGCGGTCTACCGCGCCTCGCGCCCCTCATCTACACGCCCGACGGCGACCGCTACGTCATCGCGGCGACGAAGGGCGGCGCGCCGACCCATCCCGCGTGGTACCACAACCTCGTGGCACATCCCATCGTGACGGTGGAGGTGGGTGGCGAGATGTTCACGGCGCGGGCGAGGGTGACCGAAGGCGCGGAGCGCGAGCGGCTCATCGCAACGCTCAACCCGCAGTTCATCGACGTGCAGGCACGGACCACCCGCGTCATCCCAGTGGTGGTGCTGGAGCGCATCGGGTAGCGGCGACGCAGCCCGAGACGGACGGCTGACCGTCGTCCAAGGGGAGGGACGAGGCATGACGGACGAGACAACGGCAGTGTGGCGATGTCCCAAGGACGGGACGACCATGGCACCGATGGGGCGGCGGGGGCTCGGCGGGGCGTGGCGCTGTCCCGACTGTGGCGGCATCTTCATCGACATGGCGACCACGCGACGCGGGCGGGGCGCGCGACCTCCGGCATGGGTGACGGCGCACGAGGTGGCGTGGAGCCTGCTGGCGCTGGCTATCGTTCGGCGGCTACGCCGTCGCCCGAACCAGAAGTCCACCGCGTAGGGCACAACGGCTGCCCCGCTGATCCCGCTTCGGCGAGCCGCCGGGCGTGCGATGCCCGACGAGCGGCACTGGTGGGGCGGTGCCGCGGCGGCCACCGTGTTCCCGACGAGAGATGGGCAGCCACACCCGTTGGGCACGCCGCACGTCGTGGCGGGAGCGCACCGCCTCGCAGGTACGTGAGCGACCATAGAGCGCGACGATGGCCACTCTCTGGTCATGGTTGGAGGTAGCGGGTGGCACGCGCCTGCATGTTCTGTGGGAACGTCCCCACAACACGCGAGCACCTATGGCCAGACTGGCTCAAGGGCTATCTCCCGATGCCACCGACTGGGCTCGCAGTGCGGCAGGGTCCAGTTGGGGCCGAGCAGGACCGATGGTTCATGAAGACCCTCGACCAGAGGGCCAGAGTTGTATGCGGCGACTGCAATCACGGGTGGATGAGCGATCTGGAGGCGGCAGTCGCTCCGGTGATTGGCCCGACCGTGGCCGACCCGACGGCGCCTCTCTCCCTCTCCCCAGAGATGCACCGGGTCTTGGCCCGCTGGTGTGCGAAGACGACACTGGTCCTTCAGACCGCGCTCATGAAGGGGCGCAAAGCAGCCTACGTCCCGAGGGACAACCTCGACTGGCTGCCCGGACATGCTGATCCGCCACCGGGCACCTATGTCTGGACTTTTCTAAGACATCCCGCGACCCTCGACGGGCGCCTTGACTATGCGTTCGCAACCGCGTTCAGCAGTGCGGCGCTGCGACCCGGGCGTTCAGACAGCCCAACGTTAGTCATGCACCCTCCTAGCCAGCCGGAGGCGTACATCGCAACGTTTGCCATCGGATACCTTGGGTTCCACGTCTTTGGGCAGGATCGCCCCCCCGAGGGGGAGGAGCGCCGTCTCCTCAACGTTGAGCAGGTCGCCGCCCTCAGTCGGGTCTTGGTCCCACTCTGGCCGACCCCCGACGTCGTGGACCTCGGAACCCCGAGATACATGCTCGGCCCGGGCGACATTGAACTTCTCTCGCGATGGGGATTGCCCTATGGCGAGGGGGTCCTCATCCCCGGTCGGAACATCTGAGGACAGCCTCTTTCGCGGCCTCATCCGGCCTCGGTCGGCCCGGCCCTCCGTGACCCGGGACCAAGCGTGTGTGGATGCAGTTCCGGGCCGAGGCGGCGGTCCTGCTGACGCAGTACGGGGCATCGCCGGGCGATCTCGACCTGATCGCGTTTCTGCGCACGAAGGAGGGCGGGGCGCTGCCGGGCTGAGGTGCCGCAGCCGCCTCACCTTGTGAACAACGTCTCGGGCGGCCAGTGGAGCCACAGCACCGCGACCACTACGGCCACGTTCACGCCGATGGCAGCGACGGTGCTAAAGGCGGGCCACGTGCCCAAGAAGAAGACGATCCCGGCGAGCGAGACCAGCGCCGTGCCCACGGCCAGCGGCTGCCACACCCCTTCCGGAACGAGGATGCCCCAGAACGACAGGGCGGCGATCACGAACCCGACCAGTGCCACGATCCAGCACGCGCTGGCGAGCGTCATGGCCGTGTCCGCTGGGAGTGAGGGGATGAGCCACGACCGGGCTGGAAGCCAGTCACCCGTGTTCGCGCCGGGCCGGAGCCGGAGCCAGACGAGGGCCGCGAGCGCACCGCCGTGGCCCAGCCCGTGGACGAGCAGCACGCCACCGACGACGAGCCTGAGCATCTGGTCGGACATGTCTCTCCTCCGAACTCAGGCAAGCAACACGGGCAGCCGGTGAGCGGGCTGACGACCGGCACCACTCGGCCCGCACACCGATGATGGATGATGCGGCGCCGGTGAGCCCGATCCTGGAACGTGGGTCAGCCGGTTTGCGGACTACCTCGTGGTCAGTCTCCGTGCTGCTGAAATCGCACGGCGAGGAGCCGACGGTGGCCCTCGTCCGAGCCTGCGTCGTCCGCCTCATCGCCCGCCAGACGCTCAACGGGGGTGGCGAACGGATCGATTTCTTCGACGACGTGCTCCAGAT
>JBKQRF010000133.1:0-16207 GCA_052144055.1 Candidatus Limnocylindrales bacterium | reverse complement strand
GTGACGACGACCCCCCCCTCCCCGGTCGTGATCTGCTTGTTCGGATAGAACGCGAAGACCGACGCCGCACCGAACGATCCCATCGGCCGATCGCCGATCCGCGACCCGAAAGCCTCGCAGGCGTCCTAGGAGCCTGTTGACGCTGGACGCGGAGTTGCAAGCATCGAAGCGTTTCCTGGAAGTCCGTCTCGAGTCTCGATGCCTCCGACGGCGGGCGCCCGGATCAGGCTACTTTCGCGAACCGAGGCTCCGTTGCCCGATCCACCCGGCGACGCCGATGGTCAGGACGAGGCAACCCAGAAGAACCATCACCGAAGGCAGGGCCTGTCCCGCATCTGGCGTCCCGGGGGCCGTGTCGGTAGGGGCCAGCGACGGCCCGTGGTTCGCCGTGCTTTCAGGACCAGTAGCGACAGCCGCGGGTGTCGCGCTCGGGCTCGCGAAGGCGGTACCGGGCGCAACGCTCGGCGCGATGGTCGCCGGCGGCGTGCCGCTCGGGCTCGGCACGATGGTCGCCGATGGGGTTCCCGTGCTCGGAGCCGTCACGACCAACACCGCTTCGGCTGTGCAGACGTTCGCGACCGCGGCCGTCACCGTCGTGCTGCCAACGTCGCCCGTATCGACCTGCAGGCTGAGCACGAAGGAGCCGCCCTCGCCGCTCTGAGCGGTGAACTCGGTAGGCGCTTCGCCTGCTTTGGTGAGCGTCACCTCGACAGCGGTGTCGGCGGGAAAGCCGGATCCCACGATCGAAACCTGCGTGCCCACGGGGACCGGCGCCGCTGGCGCGGCGAGCGCGCAGTCGGCGCCAAGCACGGGCGGCGCAGCGACGATCAGCAGGATTCCGCTCGACAGCACCGGAACCAGCGCGAGTCGCCACCATCGCCCGAGCATCGATCGGTCCCTCCCGCGAGCCAACACGAGCTACTACTCCCAACCGTGATGGTAGCCGCTGTCGCCCCAGCTGGGAGCGGTATTCTGCCAGTGGTGGGCCACCGATGATATGAACAAACGAGGTTGGACATCGCATCCAGCCCGACCGACGATGAAGGCGCAACCATCGCACCGAGACTGGCCGTGACTACCGTCACCGTCCGGGGCGAGTTCCCGGCCACGGGTGTCCGGACCTCGGTGACCAGGGCTTCGGGGGCTGTCCAGTTCTTCAACCGCAGTCCGTGGGAGCTGGTCGTCCCTGCCGGGACGCTCGTGGCCACGCGATCCGGGATCAGATTCGTGACCCAGCTGGGGGCGACCGCTGCCCCAGCATCCACGGGGCGCGCGAGTGTCGCCGGGGTGCCGATCGCGGCGGTTGAACCCGGTGCCACCGGCAACGTGAACGCTGGAGACATCACGGTCCCCCTAGTCGCTCCCCTCTCCTGGCTCACCAGCGTGTCGAACCCAACGCCGACTCATGGCGGTGGCTTCATCGAGGCTCGCTACGTTACAGCTGAGGACTACGATGCCGCGATCGCGGTCCTTGCGCAGCGCTTCTGGCTCGAGCTTGACCGACGGCACGTCAGCGCGATCCCGGACGCGGAAGAGCGGCGCCGCTGCCTCGCGAGCACGGTGGTGGGCGACGCCGTCGCGGAGCCCCCGAGCGATACTGTCGTGGGCAGGACGGGCAACTCGTTCGAGATCAGCCTCAGGGTCGCCGCGACGGTACGGACGGTCGACGAAGTATCGCCGTCGCGGATCCGCAAGGTGCCGCCACAGCCAAGCGCGCTCGAAGCTGGCCCGCTGAGCGAACCTACCCCACTATCGCGTGCCGCGAATATGCGGCGCAGTCTCAGCCCAGCGTCGGCGCGCCGCCACGAGCTGTGGCGCGATATGTCAGTCGCGTTGATCGTACTCGGCGCCGCCCTTGTGCTCATCGGCGGCCTCGCCCGACCCACGGCTCCCAAAAGGGCTGTTCTCGGGGTAACTGCGACGCACCCGCCTGCGACCGTTACCCTGCCGACCAGAGAATCGCCAAAGCCTTCTAGCTCGGGATCTTCATTCGTTCCGACGTCTTCCCTGTCGCCAGAGCAGTCGCCGTTTCTGGCTCTTGGAACGCTGGCAACAGAGGCATCGCCGGAGCCCGGGACCTTGCCCGCGCACGGAGGTATGGCCGAAGCGAGGACCGTGCAGATGGCAGCAGGACCAGACGGGGGTCTCTACATAACAGTCACCGAGGGCGCGCCGGTCAACCGCACCGTGCTCGCCCTGCTCGACACGGCCGGCAGACCAGAGCTGGGCTGGCCGATCGCGCTCGTGGGCTGGGCGTGCGGCTCGCAGAGAGGCGGCCCGTCGTATCCCTCCGTGGCGGCCGATGGTTCGGTGCGGCTGATCTGCCATACCGAGGATGGCCGCGGCAACGCGGAGCGCGCCGCCGCCTTCGCGTTTGACCTGCACGGCCAACCGATGACCGGCTGGCCAGTAACGCTGCCCACCCTCGTTCAGGACCCACCACGGGTCGTCGGCCAGACGCTTTATATCACTGATGGGACGCGGGTCATGACCGTCGCGCAGGATGGTGTCCTCAGGGTTGGCAAGCCTTATGCCGCGCCAGGGACCGGACCCGCGCTTCGGGCGATGCTTGGTCCCGATGGGACCGCGTACGTCGTGTCCGTCCCGCCCGACTACCCCGCCGACAGACCAGAAATCACTGCCTTCACCCTGGACGGTGTCCGGGAGGGTTGGCCGATCCGCTTGACGGACATCCCATCCCGCCTCGCATTTGGACCCGACGGGCGACTATGCGTAACGGTCAGCCCGTCCGGTACCGACACGACGCGGACCCTCGTCTTCGACCACGACGGGAGGGCCATCCCGGGTGGCTCCGACCCGCTGCCGGTCTTGGCCGCCAGGGTGCCGGACGGGGTCGGGCCGGCCCGCTACCCTGCGGCCCCACTCGTGACCGCGGACGGGACAGCCTACGTCATCGGTAGCGTCCAGGGGGACGCGGCAGTCTTCGGCTTGGACCCATCGGGGAAAGTCATGGTCGGCTGGCCGTATCGAGCTGCCGTCGGCCTCCAGTGGCAGGGAGAATGTCCTGCCCAGGTGACCCGCTGCAGCCTCCAGCTCGCCACGCCCGCGGTCGGCCCGGGCGACATCCTCTTCCTGTCACAAGCCGCGCCAGACGCGATGGCCGGCGGGAGCCTCGTTGAGCTCAGCCCGGACGGGCACGTGCCCCCCGGCTGGCCGATCACACTGCGACGCCCCGGAGCTGCCGTCTGGTCGGTAGTGGTCGGATCCGACGGGACCCTCTGGGCGCTGGCCGTGGAGCCCGAAGCAGGAGGCCAGAGCTCGGCGACGGTCCTCGCCATCACCTCGGACGGCACCGTGCGCTCCCGCGTCACCATCGTTGAGCCGTAGATGTGCCGTGATAGCTCGCAGCGGAAGCAACCCATCCCCCGTCGCAGCGGAGCACCTAGCGGATGCAAGCTTCGCATAGCACAGCCCCGACCGACTCGAGACGGTCTTCAAACGATGCCCATCCGGTAGCGGATGCCGGACTCCTCCTGCCGGCAACGCTGCCCCACCCCTTCGACCTCAAGGCGCTGCTCGAGCGCTACCACGACCTCGGTGCGGACCCGGACGAACTCGCGTGAGGGACAAGCTCCCGACAGTCGTGCTCTCGGCCCTCGCCTGCGGCGAAGGCATCGACAACGCGGACGCCCTGCGCGCGGGCGACACGGGCGGATCCCAGGGGTTAACGCTCATCTCGACGAGTTCGTGTACCGCCAGAACCGCCGGCGCCGCCCGTGGCCGGCCGCCAGACGCTCCTCGGGTTTGGGGTCGGCCGCGAGCACTCAACCTACGTGGAGATCCTCGGGGCGCAGCAGGCCGCCGGCACACCAGGTCGTGCAGGTCGCAGCACCGGGACCACCCGGGTCGTCCCAGCGTTGGCAGGATGACGCGCCAAGGCCGGGTCGGCGGGAGCCAGTTGGATCAGCCAAGAGTCAGGTAGACCTGTTGCCGCGACGGACCGAACCAGGCCAGTGGGGCTCAGCGGGCGGAGCGCAGGCTGGCTAGGGTGGTGCGGTAGCGCTCGATGGCACGATCCAAGGCAGCGACGGCTCGGGTCCGACTGGCGGCGTTGTCGGGTGAGAGGTCGGCGTAGACCGGGTCGACGACGAACGCGTAGTGGCTCATCCCGCGCTCATCACTGAACGTTGCCCAGTAGCAGATCCGGCCGGACGCCTGTTCGGCAACCAACCGAGCGAGGAGCACCTCGAGCCTGGCCGCGCGGACCTGATCGGGGTTTCCTGGCGTGCTGGCAACCGGCGGGGACACCCTTCTGGGAATTCGGATATCAGCTTCAACAGTCGCCATCGGTCCGCTCGCCATCACTGCAGAGCGACGCCGGGAAGCCCCGCCAGTTGGTCGGCGGGCACAGGTAACAGCCCGAGGAAGCCCGGCATCAACGATTCGGCGTGCGCCCCGGCAGTTTGACGCTCTTCGGCCCCGCCCACGTAGTCGAGAAGCGCTTGGCGGAGCGCGGATTCGTCCGCCCCAGTCGCCATCGCCAGCAGCTGTCGGGCGTCGTCGCGAACAGATGGTGGGGGCGGACCGGCCACGACCCGGAGGACCTTGTCACTTGGCGTACGCTCGATGTCTTCTCCAGCGTAGAAGAGCTCCTCGTGGAGCTTCTCCCCGGGTCGAAGCCCGACGATCTCGTAGGCCTGGCCGTCGGGATCGCGTCCCGAAAGCCGTACGAGGTCTCGGGCGAGGTCCATGATGCGGACCGGTTCACCCATGTCGAGCACGAAGAGATCTCCCGACTGCCCGAGGGCCCCGGCATCCAGGATCAGCCAGGCCGCCTCAGGGATCGTCATGAAGAAGCGCGTCATGTCCGGATGGGTGATGGTGAGCGCCTCGCCTTTTTCGAGCTGCTCTTGAAAGATCGGTACGACGCTCCCATTGGAACCCAGCACATTGCCGAACCGAACGGAGACGTAGGCGCGCCCGGTCCGGCGCGCGGTCTCGGCGACGAGCATTTCGGCGATCCTCTTGCTCGCGCCCATGACGCTCGAGGGGCGGACCGCCTTGTCCGTCGAGACGAAGACGAATCGTTCGACGCCGGCCTCGACAGCGGCATCGAGCAGGATTTGGGTACCTCCGATGTTGACGTACACGGCGTCAGAGGGGTGCTCCTCCATCATCGGCACGTGCTTGTAGGCAGCCGCGTGGAAGATGACGTGCGGGGACTCGCTGCTGATGAGTCGCTCCATCGCGGCGCGACTGGCCACGTTGGCGAGGTAAACCTTGAGCTCGCCGCTGCCCTTGCCGCGGATCCGCCGTGCGTCGAGTTCACGCTGCACCGCGTAGAGCGGGCTCTCGGCCCGATCCACGAGGACCAGTCGTCGCGGCCCGATGGCGTAGACCTGCCGCGCGAGCTCCGATCCGATCGATCCGCCTGCGCCGGTAATGACGACCGTGCGGTCCTGGATGATCTCTCCCACCGCACCGACATGCTGCGCCACCCTCGGTCGGCGCAGGAGGTCCTCGACGCGGACCTGGCGGACCCGGTAGGCGTCCAGACTCCCGTCGAGCAGGTCGTTGATCGAGGGAACGGTGCGAACCTCTAGGCCCAAGGCCAGAGCAGCGTCGACCACCCGTCGCACGACCTTGCCCGAGGCACTCGGCATCGTGATGAGGAGGGCCCGTGCGCCGGTGCGACGGACCGCTTCGTTGAGCCGCTCGAGGCCCCCGAACACCCTGATCCCGGCGACGCTGCCGCCGGCGAGGCCGCGGTCGTCGTCCAGGAACCCGACCGGGAGGACGCCAGCAGCTGGATGACGCAGGGCGGAGCGCGCCACCAGCACGCCCGCGTTGCCGGCACCGTAGAGGAGCGTGGGATGTGGATCGGTCGCCCCGGCATGGTCAGAGCGCGCGGCACGGTCCGACGCCGCTCGGATGGTGAACCGCACGCCCCCGATGATGGCAACCCCGAGCAGCATCTCGCCGAGCCAGAATGACCGCGGCAGGCCCTTCGTCCACGCGAGTCCGAGGAGCGCCGAGGTTCCGTAGGCGAGGGCCGCAGCAGCGAGTGAACCGAGCACGATCGCCACAACGATCCGCTCAAGGTCCGGCACGCTGGCAGAGCGCCAGCGACGGCTATACAGACCGAGCCGAAGGCTGGTGGCGGTCTGCACCGCCAGCAGGAGGATCAGGATCGGGAGGTAGGAGGCGAGAACTTGTGGCGCGACCAGGCGATCGTAGCGCAGTGCGAGGGCAACATATGAGGCGATGACGATGCCAAGCAGGTCGGCGCCAAGGAGGTCACGCGCACGAACGTCGTCGGCGATCCACGCCACGGCGCGATCGGACCTCGTGGCCAGCCAACCCGACAAACCCGTGACCGCTCGGTTCGCGGAGGTCAGGGAAGGCAACGGAGGCCACAAGGAGCGGCGGACGGCCAATGGGTAAGTCCTACGAGCTTGTGCGTAGCCGAAGCGGTGACGAACCCGAATCATAGGCCGATCGGTCCAACAGGCCTAGTACGAATGATCCTCCCGCCGCGCTTACTGGTGCACGCGCGCACCAGGGATTTGGGAGACCGCCGACCATCGCCAGCTTCCCGCCCCAGGGCGAATGGGCGATCAGACCAGCGCCGGGTGGGCGACGAACTCGATCGGCAATCCGGCGCATCGCTTCGCTCGTGACCCGGCGCAGGCATCCGAGGACGGAGGCGCCCCACTCCCCGCTGCGCAGCACCTAACAGCGGGATCGTACATCCCTGACGGGCCAGGCCAGCCTGGAGGTCGGGGCGGACGCCGTGCAGCAGCTGGACCCCGAAGGCGCCCTTGGCCGGCCCGATGCGATTCGCGCACTCGGCACAGCCTCCGGGCCTCCCTTCCGCGAGTGGACGATGATCCTGGTCAAGCGGGGTCCTGGTGACGACGCCGGCCCGCAACCCTCAGGCTAGACTTCGGTCCATCTCGGTTCCGTCACCAGCCGGTCATTCCACCTGATGGGTCAGAGTGCCTATCGAAGGAGCACGGTAGTGCCACCCGACGCAGTCGACAACCTCCCCACACCTCGCGTGCTCACCCTGATGACCGTCACCGCCCACCCTGACGACGAGACCCTATGGGCCGGCGGCGTGATGGCCCGCTACGCTGCCGAGGGGATGCGGGTCCTCTGCGTGACCTGCACGAGGGGTGAGAACGGCAGCATCGTGCTGCCCGAGCTCGACACTCCTGAGAACCGCGCTCGTCTCGGCGAGATCCGCGCCGTGGAGCTTTCCCGTGCTCTGGCCCGCCTCGGGTCAATCGAGAACCGGTGGCTCGGCTATCGTGACTCTGGGATGATGGGCACTCCCGAGAACGCCGACCCGCGATCCTTCTGGCAGGCCGACCCGGAGGAAGCGACCGGGCGTCTTGTGCGGATCGTGCGCGAGGTCCGGCCCGACGTGATCGTCACCTTCAATGAGCGGGGTGGCAATGGGCACCCCGACCACATCCGCGCTGCCCTGATCACTAGGGCGGCGTTCGACCGTGCGGGTGACGCGACGGCCTACCCTGAGCAATTGGGTGGGCTCGACGCGGTCGCGCCGTGGACGCCGTCAAAGCTCTACGAGCGTAGGATGACGGCGAGCCGCCGCCAGAAGGTGGCACGACTGCTGGCCGAAGAAGGGATCATGGCCTCAGTGCCCATCCTTGTGCGCATCGCGATGCAGTGGCGACCTCACAATGAGCGCGCGCGTAGGATCAAGAATGACTCGCAGGGTGCGCTTGACACGGAAGTCGACGTGGGACGGTGGGTCGCGGAGAAGCAGGCCGCCCTCGCGGAGCACCACACGCAGATGCCTGCAGACCCTGCACAGCTACGCTATCTCTCGTCTGCGAGAGAGCAATTCACGATCCGTGAGACGCGGGTGGAGGTGCACGTTCCCGAGACGGACCTCTTCGCGGGGCTGCGTTCCGGCTGATCGAGTACTCGATGGACCTGCCCACGATACCGACGTGACCGATGGCCGGCGTGCCCTCCCTCGGCGCCGTGCCTCAGCCGGCGGCAGTCCGCTGCTTTCTGGCGACGAAGGCGGCGATCCGGGAGATCGACTCGAGATTGTCGGGGATCGTCTCGTGATCCCCGATATGGATAGCGTACTCACCTTCGAGGAACAGGATGATCTCCATCATCCCGGTGGAATCGACAATCCCGCTGTCAAGCAGGGAGGTCTCGTCTGTGAGCTCCTCGGGGTCGCTCACGTAGAAGTACTCCAGGATGAAGCTCCGCACTCGCTCCCGGATCGTCATGTCGATAGTATCTGCCGGCAGCCAGGCGCGAGAGCGTCGCCCGCGTCCCGGATGGGCAGCCGATCGACGACCGTCTGGAACTCGATGGTCGCGGATCTGTCGGGCGCGCCCCGAACGAGCTGCTCGAAGAGCAATCCGGTCGACAGGACGCCCACCAGCGCCATGTTATCGGCGTTGGAGAACTGCTCGCTGCTCGAGTAGCTCCGGCACTTGCGCCACAAGCGGCCGACCGCCGTGGGGTCGAAGACCCCGGCCTCCGTCACGGCGCGCTCGCTCGCCACCTCGGCGACCCAGTCCGGGACTCCGGCTCCCACGAAGGACAGCGCGTCCGGGGAGCGGTAGGGTTGCTTCGGGCGGTGGATGATCTCCTCGGGAACGAGTCCCATCGCAGCCCGCTTCAGGACGTGCTTCTCGTTCAGGCCGCGCAGCTGGTAGGACGGCGGCAGGGAGTTCGCCAGCCCCACGAGGTCTACATCGAGGAACGGGAATCGACCTTCGACGGAGTGGGCCATGAGCATCCGATCTCCCTGCGAGGACAGGAGGTACCCCGAGAGCAGAGTCCGTATCTCCAGGTACTCGTCCTGGGCGAGGAACGACCACTCGTGGAACTCACCGGGCAGAGCGGCGAGCAGCCGCTGAGTGACGTCGAGCCGGCTCGCTTCCTGACGCAGTCCGGCGGCGAATAGTCGCTGCAACGCTGCCGCGGGCTTCCAGCGCGTCTGGTGGGAGAACCCAGGCTCCGCCCACCGCTCGCGACCCCGGCCGAAGAAGTCCCGCGACATGGCCTGCTGGGCAACCGGCGATCGAGCCAGGTAGGGGTAGAGCCGTTCGAGGAGACGCGGCCGGAGCGTCGACGCCGGTTGGTGACCCCAGAAGCGGCGTACCTTGCCCTCGCGGAACAGGTCGTAGCCCGCGAACATCTCGTCGGCGCCTTCTCCAGTCAGCACCACTTTGACGCCGGACTCCCGCACCAGCCGTGACAGCAGAAAGAGCGGCGCCGATGCCGTGCGCAGCAAGGGGCGCTCCGCGTGGTACACGACCTCAGGGAAAGCGCGCGCGATATCCACGCGCCGCACCGTGATCTCCCGGTGGTCACTCTCGATCGCGGCGGCCATCGTTCGCTGGAACGGCGTCTCGTCGTACTCGGCGTCCTCGAACCGGACCGAGTAGGTGCAGAACCTATCTCCGGTCACTCGGCGTGCAAGCGCGGCGACAAGCGAGCTGTCGAGTCCGCCGGACAGGTAGCTTCCCACCGGCACGTCCGCGCGGAGCATCCGCAGGCGAACGGAGTCCTCGAGCGTGGCTCGCACGCGTGCCGCGGCTTCGGCGAGAGTCCCTGAGAATGCCGTGCTCCCGTCAACCGGGTACCGGGGTTCCCAGAACGCCCGATCCTCCATGCGGCCGCGAGTGATGGTTCTGACGTGGCCTGGCTCAAGCTCTGTCACACGAGCGAACACGCCCTGCGGGGCCGTCGTCGTCCAGAAAGTGAAGGTCTCGGCCAGGCCGAGCGGGTCGAGTCTGCGAGGGATCGAGGGGTCGCCGGCAAAGATGGCCTTGACCTCACTCGCGAACCAGAGTCGCCCAGCGTGCTCGCAGAGGTAGATCGGCCGGACCCCCAGCCGGTCGCGCGCCAGCACCAGCGTCTCCTCGGCCGAGTCCCACAGGGCCACCGCGAACTGCCCGTTGAAGCGCACGAACGCGTTCTCGGCCCACTGCTCGTAGGCATGGACGACGACCTCAGTGTCGCTGCGCGTGCGGAACAGGTGGCCGAGGGCCGCGAGCTCGGCACGCAGTTCCACGTAGTTGTAGATCTCCCCGTTGAACACAACCCAGGTCGAGCCGCTCTCGTTGGATAGCGGCTGCTGGCCGGTGGCGAGGTCGATGATCGAGAGCCGGGCGTGCCCCAACCCGGCGCGCCGGTCACGATAGAGGCCGAACTCGTCCGGCCCCCGATGGCGCAGCGCCCCGACCATGGCAACCAGGTCGGCGAGCGCCGGAGGCGGCATGTCCTCGCGGAGCGCGACCGAGCCGGCGATACCGCACACCGCTAGGGTGTGCCCATAGGTGTGGCGATGTGGTGCAGGTACCGGCTCACCCGTCGCTTCGCCTCGATATCGCGGAAGACGCGGACGACCTGCTCCTCGACGAGTCCGCAGGCCGGGCCCACCTCCGATGCGGGCACGCCGTGATCAAAGGCCCAGAGACATAGATCCATCTCGCGGTACGGCAATGCGAAGTAGAACTCCTCCTGCGTCTGCGAGAGGGAGTAAGTGTCGGTGGTGGGCTGCCGAGTGCGGATCTCCTGCGGCACCTCGAGGTACTCAGCGAGCGCGTAGACCTGGGTCTTGTAGAGATGCACGATGGGCTTGAAGTCGGCGGCCCCATCCCCTTGCTTCACGAAGAACCCCTGATCGTACTCGACAAGGTTCGACGTTCCGGCGACGGCAAAGTGCAGGCGATCGGCGTGGTAGTACTCCATCATCATCCGCGTTCGTTGCTTGAAATTGGTGGCTGCCACGAGCTGTAGGTACGCAGCGGGCGGCATCCGGGAGCTTCGCTCGTTGCCGCCCCGATCCGCGACGATAAGCTGCGCGACATTGAGGCGATCGCCCTCGAGCAGCGACGGCAACACGAGCTTGCAGCGCCAGCCTTCCCCGTACTCGGGAAACACCACCTGGGTTGCCTCGGTCTGCCGATCGTAGCAACCGAGCGCCGCCAGGGTTCCCGAGATGTCTTCCATGACAGACTGGATCCCGAGCTGCTCGGCGAGCATCCGGCCCAGCCGTAGCGCGTCACTGGACGAGTCCCGCTCCGGCATTAGGAGCCCCATGACACGCTCGCGCCCGAGCGCTCGCGCGCATAGGGTGGCCACTACCGAACTATCGATCCCACCCGATATCCCGACGACAGCTCCCCGCCGGCGCAGGTCACCAACCACGACTCGGCGAATCGCCGTTTCGACGTCTTCGGCCACCTGCCGTGGGTCGATCCGAAGCACCTCTTGTGAGAACATGGCTCTCGGCTCCAGCGGCATGCGTCGTCGGGGCACGCGCGCGTGATCGACCCGGTGACGCGGCAGCCGACCGGAGTCTACGGCACTTTGCAGCCGCACGAGGAAGGCCTTGAGTATCAATCGCCGGCCACGGGCCGGACGCGACATCGCCGGCGCCTCGGTTCCCGGCAGCACGTTCCTGCCCGACTGGCTCTTCTTCCACGCCGATCGGTCACCAGGTGCGCCGGCGGTCGCCAGCACCACCGCGCGGCTGTCCTACGGCGAGCTGGCGGACCGGGTTCGTGCGCTCGCGGGCCATCTCGCAGCACGTGGGATCGGACCGGGCAGCCGGGTCCTCCTCGCGCTCCCCAACACGCCGGCCACAGTCGTCGCCGGCCTCGCAGTAAACGCGCTCGGAGGCGCCTCCGTGGAGGTGAACCACGAGTGGAGCGCCGAGATCCTGGGTGATATCGTCACGAGGAGCCAGGTGCGCCAGGCGTTCATCTGGGCCGGCGATGCTCGAAGGTGGGGCCCGGCGCTGACAGGACGCCTGATCGACCACGTTTGGGGAGTGCATCGCGGCGCGCTCCCTGAGGCGTTCGGGGACGCGACGGGGGGCGTCCCGGCGACGCTGCTCCTCGAGGACGGCCGCGTCGACCCGGACCTCGGTGCGGCCGCCCTGCCGCCGGCGCCGGAACTGTCACTGGATTGGCCCGCGCTGGTCCTGTACACCTCCGGCAGCACCGGAAAGCCGCACGGTGTCGTCCTGACGTTCCGCAACGTCAATGCGAACACCCGGTCGATCGTCGAGTACCTTTGCCTCACCACCGAGGATCGCGCCCTGCTCGCCCTGCCGCTCTACTACTGCTACGGCCGCAGCGTCCTCCAGACCCACCTGTTCGCCGGCGGTTCGGTGTTCCTCGACAACCGGATGGCGTTCCCGCGGATCGTCATGGAGACACTGGCCTCAGAGGGATGCACCGGTTTCTCTGGTGTCCCTCTCACCTTCGAGATCATCCGCAGGCAGGTGGATGTCTCGACGATCGGCTTCCCTCGGCTGCGGTACCTGACCCAGGCCGGTGCGGCCATGGCGCCGGACACGATCGCGTGGGTGCGCACGGCGTTCCGGCCGGCGGAGCTCTTCGTCATGTACGGACAGACCGAGGCTACCGCGCGCCTCTCTTATCTGCCGCCTGGCAGGGCAGAGGACAAGGCCGGCTCCATCGGCATCCCGATCCCCGGTGTCGAGCTGCGAGTGGTGGACGAGCACGGGTGCGACCTGCCTACCGGCGAGGTCGGCGAGCTCGTGGCTCGCGGTCAGAACGTGACCCCCGGCTATCTCGACGAGCCGGCGGAGACGGCGGCCATCCTGCACGGCGGCTGGCTCTGGACCGGTGACCTAGCGTACCGCGACGCCGAGGGCTTCTTCTTCCACCGTGGGCGGGCGAAGGACATCCTCAAGGTCGGCGGCCACCGCGTGAGCCCGGTCGAGATCGAGCAGGTCATCGGGCGCCATCCCGGCGTGGCCGATGTCGCCGTGGTCGGGGTGGAGGACTGGCTATTGGGCGAGGTGCCCAGAGCCGTGGTCGTGCCTCGGCCCGGAGCGACGCCGAGCGAGGCTGAGTTGCTGCAGTTCTGCCGCGAGCGGCTGCCTGCATACCAGGTGCCGGTCACCTTCCTCTTCGTCGCGGCGCTGCCGCGCAACGAGGCGGGCAAGCTGCAGCGGGCCGAACTCGCCGCGCGCCTTGGCGCGGGATGAGGCCACTTCGCTCGCCGTCGAGCCTGGCCGAGCGGTCCCTCGTGCACAGGGCCCGGGTATCCGCGTCGGTCGGCCACCATCGGTACCGCACGCGTACACTGGCATGTGGCTGCGGTTTCTGGCACCGACGGTGTCAGTCGACACGCCGGGGCCCGATCGTGCGATAGAACCACTTCGCAGCCCTGACTGTGATGGCTGGAGAACGGCGCGCCGCAGAGGAGATCCTGGTACGGAGAAGCATCGTGGCGCTCACGTTCGCGCCGACCGGGCGTCGAAGGCCACGACTGGCCGGCTGACTCCGCTCGTGATCATCGGCGCGGGTGGCTTCGGTCGCGAAGTCCTCGACCTCATAGAGGACATCAACGCGGCAGAACCGACATTCGATCTCCTGGGCTACCTAGATGATCGGTATGATCGCGACGTCCAAGTCCACCTTCTGGAGCGACTCGGGGCGCCTCTTCTCGGCCGCCCCTCGATCCTGGCCGATCTCGCGACGAACTACGTGATCGCCATCGGCGCTGCGGAGCCGCGGCGCCGCATCGATGCGCTCGCGCGCTCATGGGGTCGCACCGCGGCCACTTTGCTCCACCCCTCGGCGACGATCGGACACGATGTCGAGGCCGGTGAGGGGGTAGTCATTGCGGCCGGTGTCCGTCTGACGACGCACGTCGTGCTCGGGCGACACGCGCACCTCAACCTCAACTGCACCGTCGGGCACGACGTGATCGTCGGGGACTATGCCACGTTATTCGCCGGGGTCCACTTGGGCGGGGGCTGCGTGGTCGAGGAGGGTGCCACGCTCGGCACCGGGTGCGTGGTCCTGCCGAACGTCCACGTCGGCCGTGGAGCGGTCGTCGGAGCGGGAGCCGTGGTGGTGCGCGACGTCGCGCCGGATACCACTGTGGTCGGGGCCGTCGCTCGTCTAACGCTCCGATCTGAATGACGCCGCCGCTGACCCGGCGAGACGGGAGAGCTTCGGCCGCCAGTACGGGGTCGTTGATGCCGGCTCACTTGCGCCGAGGCTGTGTCGCAGCAGGGTGTTGGAGTTCCGAGTGGTCCTGGTGAAGTATGAGGGTTGGCCGACGTGTTATTGGGCATTGGCGGGAGGTTCTTCCACCCGCAATCCTCTACAGAGGGCGGGCAGTGCGCATCCGTGGGCGTCGGTCAGACGCCGCCCCAACGAGCTGGAACCACGCGCCATTCCCCGTAGCGCCGCAAGTGGCCTGGGAACCCGCCACTGGGTCGAGCGTCACGAGGCGAGAGTCCCGTGCAGCCGCTGGCCGCACGTGCCCGATGACTGGTCGAGGCGCAGTGACCTCCGCGACGCGATATGTCAGACCTAGCCGCCAAGCGGCGCCGCGCTGCTCAACGACCTCGCCGAGATCAGAGCCGCCTTAACTCGCGGGAACATGCTCGTCGGGAACGCCCTTGGCCTCGGCTACGTGCCGAGGCCTATGCCGTTGATGACGGCGCGGGCCCGTGCGGCGACCCCCGGACGTCCTTCACCGACGTGCTTGCACCCCCCACCGTCAGTCACGGCTCTCGGTCCGGGGAACCGTCGGTCCTGAGCCGAAAGGTGCGCCATCTTCCTCTTGTGAGACCGCCGCTGGTTCGACGCTGTGGCCCATCACATGATCTTCAATGACGAAGGCCAACAGGGGAAGATACAGGGGAAAGCTGTGCATGACGAGCCGCCCGACGGTGAACTGCATGTTGATGGCGGTTCCAATGACGAGGAGCGCGGGGGCGACAGCCAGATCGAGCGGCGAGAAGTGCCAGATGAACGCACGGCGCCGCCACATTGCGAAGGCGACAAGCATGAGAATCGCCACGATGATGAGCGGGACACCGTTTTGGATAAAGCCCTTTAGCGACAGCGAGGCGGCGAGCGTCGAGGCCGCCCCCGAGAGCCATGTACCAGGATTCGTCTGATTCTCATATCCGGGAAGGCGGAGGGTTAGCCGCATCATCACGTAGGCGAGGACAGCAATGCCCGTGCTGAGCGTCTGTGTCCAGTACTGAAACGGCACGCGACGCCTCAGCAGCCACGCAACGAAACGTGCAGCGAAGACCACCGCGAAGATGATGGCGACCTTCTCGTTCATGGCTGCGGACACGATGATGAGCGTCGCAAACACGGCTGGTCGATCGATGAAGTAGATCAGAAGGCTGATGACCAGTACTGCGAGAGGATCGACACCGGTGGTTCCGAGGAATTGGAACAAGCCGAAGCTGAACAACGCGGCGAGCAGCGAAGCCCCAAGGGAGCACTTCAGCCTACGACGAGCGATGCCATAGATGACTAGGACCGTGAGCAGGATCGACAGATAGGAGACCATGTCCAGTGCGGCCGTTGCCCTCAGATAGAGCTCGTCCGGTTCCTGCAGACGCGAGAAGGAGTAGTACGGAAGGACATAGTAGAAAGGAATCGCCACGGCTACCGACAGCACCCGATAGCCCATGGGAGCGTTTTGCAACAACGTAGGTATGCGCGCGGGCGGCTGCCCGGGCAGGTCGAGCACCTGGTCTCCGCGCTGCCCGACAAGGGCCAGCAGGGACGGCGCATAGTCGTCGAACGGCACAGTGTGAAAGGCGGCATCCCTGTAGATGGCGAAGAACAAGGGGGTGGTCGACAGCACGAATGCCACCACCACGAGCCCGGGGAGCAGTCTCCGATGCACGCCTAATCTTGTATCGAGCGACACAGACTTCGGATCCTGGCTCATGTATCCCCTCGAGTCTCCGTACCCTCGATGGAGGGAAAGCGATCCCCACTATTTGCATCGCCGATCGCCGATATCCTCGCGCGGGCGGCCTTCGGTGTCAACGAATCCGTCAGCCATGAAGGTCGCGGCCACTAGACACCGACTGGCGATCGCCATCGTTGCGTACGAGGCGGCAGAAGGAGCTGAGCCCGGCACTGCTCATGGCGAACTGACGATCAGGCGCGAGGCCGCGGTCAGCATCGGGCTGCGCGGCTCTCGCACATCTGCGGAGGGTTCGTCAGACCGAGGCGGGGTGACTCCCTGACACCTTGTCCCGCCCCGCGCGGGCGCTGACTTCCGCAGGTTGAGCGTCCACCGGCTCAGGGTTCGGCGCGCCGGGCGTGACCCGCGAGCTGCGTCGCTCCTGGGCATGCCGACGAGCCAGGGCGCTGGTTGTGCGCCGAGACGATCTACCAGGCCGTCTATTGGCCCGACCTTGGGTGGTCTGCCCCGC
>JBKQRF010000132.1:0-5489 GCA_052144055.1 Candidatus Limnocylindrales bacterium | reverse complement strand
GTGACGACGACCCCCCCCTCCCCGGTCGTGATCTGCTTGTTCGGATAGAACGCGAAGACCGACGCCGCACCGAACGATCCCATCGGCCGATCGCCGATCCGCGACCCGAAAGCCTCGCAGGCGTCCTCCACGAGGGACCAGCCGAGCGCCCCCGCAAGATCCGCGATCTCGGCGATCCGGCACGGGCGGCCGAAGACATGGACCGGCACGACCCCCTTCGTTCGGGGACGGGCAGCCCGCGCGACGAGCTCGGGGTCCAGGCCGAGCGTCTCCTCCTCGATGTCGACGAAGCGTGGTCGCGCCCCCTCGTACAGCAGGCAGTTGGCCGAGGCCACGAAGCTGAATGGGGTGGTGATGACTTCGTCGCCATCGCCGATCCCCAGTGCCCGGACCGCCATGTGGAGTCCGGCCGTCCCGCTGCTGCAGGCGACGCCGAAGCGCCGCCCAGCAACGAGCGCGACGGCCTCTTCGAACGCGCGTGCGAACGGACCCAGTGCGAGGACGCCACTCGAGAGCACCTGCTCGACCAGTTCTCGTTCGCGATCGCCGATCCACGGCTGGGCTAGGGGGATGCGGCGCACGGCGATCTCTCCCATGGCTCCTTTCACTTTCTGCGGCAGGATGACACCCACGGCGTCGCGCACACGTATCGTAGCGCCGGCCGCGGGAATACTCTGCGGCCTCGGCTATAGTTGGAGGCCAGCGCGGGCGATCCCGCTCGCTCTGACAGGCCCCGAGGTCCAGGGGCACATGGAGGGACTTCTGGGTGGACCTCCGCCGCCAGTTCAGGGTGGTCCGGGCATGGTTGCCGCTGCTGGTCCTCAGCGGTGCACTTGCCGGGGCCGCAGCATATTACGTCTCGAGCCATCAGCCAAACGTCTTCGAGGCCAGCGCGACGCTTATCGTCGGCCATTCGCTTGCGGGGGCCAATCCCGACTACGACCAGCTGCTCGTCTCGCAGGGCCTGTCTGCGACCTACGCCAGCGTCGCCACCACACCTGCGATTCTGGCCAAGGTCATTGGCAAACTCAGTCTGAAGGACACGCCCGACCAGCTCGCGCAACGCGTGTCCGCCAGTGCAGCACCAGGCAGCGTCCTCCTTACGATCACCGCTCAAGACGGCGATCCTGCCCGCGCGGCCGCCCTCGCAAACGCGGTCTCCGAGGAGCTCATCGCGACCTCAGCGGCGGGGCAGGGTCAGCAGACGGAGGTCCTGACGCCCACCAACGCCGACCTCGAGGCCACTCGTGGCGAGATCACAGACACACAGTCCGAGATCGCGCAGTTGAGCAGCCTGAGCACCCCCACGCCTACACAGGAGGCGACGCTCGAGACACTCCAAGGTCGTCTGGCCACGCTCCTCTCGACGTACGCCACCCTCCTGTCGTCTGCGACGAACAACGGCGCTAACAGCGTTAGCGTTGTGCAGCCGGCCGTCACGCCGGGCTCGCCCGTGTCCCCTCACCCGCTCTTGACCGCCCTGCTGGCCGCAATGGTCGCCTTGCTGGTCGTGGCCGGGATCGCGTCCGTCAAGGAAGTCCTCAACGACACGATCGCAGACTCGGATCAGGTGCTGGAGACCATCGGTCTGGCCACGATTGGCACAATCATTCGTATGAAGGGCGGCAACGAAGGTCCGTCGATGTTGGCCACGAGGGGTTCCCCGCGCTCGCCGGCTGCGGAAGCCTACCGGACGCTAAGGGCGAACGTCGAGTTTGCATCGCTCGATAGGCCGATCAAGACCCTCCTCGTGACGAGCGCCCTGCCGACTGAGGGCAAGACCGTCACGGCCGCCAATCTCGCGGTGGTGTTCGCGCAAGAAGGTCGTCGCGTCCTGCTAGTCGACGCCGATCTGCGCCAGCCTGGTGCGCACGCGATCTTCGCCCTCCCTAACATGCATGGTCTCACGACCCTAATTGGGAGTGACGACGCACAACTAGAGACCGTTGTCCAGGCGACCGAACAAGAGAACCTCTACCTGCTCAGCGCGGGGCCGCTCATGCCAAACCCCGCAGAGGTACTCCGGTCGAAGCGGATGCAGTCCGTCCTGACTTTACTTTCCGCAGACTTCGACCTGCTGATCTTTGACAGTCCATCGCTTGAGATCGTCGCGGACTCCGCGGTCCTGAGTTCGCTCCTCGACGGGACCCTCCTAGTGGTCGACGCGGCTCGCAGCCGCCGAGCCCCGGTTCGTCGCGCCGCCGAGACGCTCGCGAAAGCCAGGGCGAACATGCTCGGGGTCGTTCTGAATAGACTCCCTTCACCAGTCTCCGCCGACCACGCCCGCTACTACGGTCCCCGTGACAAGGTCGCGGCGGGTGCTAGTGCCGACTTGAGCCAGATGGTCTAGCCCGGATCCACCGAAGCTCGAGTTGACCGGGTCCGTTGAGGGCTGAACGGGCCGTCTGGGTGACCGACTGGCGGTTCGTGACAGTAGCTCGGGGCGATGAGCGCGGTCCCGGCGGCCCGGGGTAGCTCGAACCGCGCTGCCCGAGCGCTGCCGGCGCCGCAGCGAAGCCGACCGGGTCTCGGGGTGGCGTCCGGTGGGCATCCTAATCGCCCAGAGCGTTGCCAGGGCGTCGCTAAGCTGGCCCGCCAAGGGGCCGACGGGCCGGGAATGCAGCGCGAGGCGGCGCGCCGAACGGGTCAGCCGGCCGGTCATGCTGACCAACCGCCGGCGGCTGTCGCCTTTGTCGTCACGATCCCGGGCTTAGGCCCGATGCTGGCAGTCCAGCGGGCCAGCTTCTGCGCCCAAGCGGGGGGTCCATGTTGGTGACCGTCAGTGATGGTCGCGGTGTGGGCAGGACGAAACCTGGGCTCGCACTGCCGGCCCCGATCGCCCTTGCTGGGCTTTGGTGCGACCGAGGAGGCCGCGCGCCGTTCGGAGCGGCGGCGACCGCCATGACTGCCTGAGCCGCGCACAGCATGCCGCTTCACTGCCCCTCCTTCTTGGTCACCGGGTAGTCTTGGCCCTCGGTGTCGGGGGATGGCTTGCCTACCGGCGAATCGATCCCGCGCGGTGAGGACTCGGTTGGTCCGGTGTAGTCACGCGGCCCGTCGGTTCAGCCGTCCAGCCGACGTCCCAGGCGTCCTACCAACATCCCAGCCACCAGGCCGAACACCAGCCCCAGCAGGTTATCGGAGACGTCCCCGCTCTGGCATGCCCGATCGAGGGGTACCACCACCAACTGGGTCCCTTCGACCACGAAGGGAAGCGCCAGCGCCAGCAGAAGGATCATGGTCTTCCGCCGCGACGCGGGCAGCAACCCGATGGTGAGGCCCAGCGGCACGAGCAGCAGCACGTTGAGACTGGTGTCGTTCAGCGTCAGGTAGTCGCCAATGGGTGCCGGCCCGATCCTGGAGAGATCACAGGTCGGGCGGTAATGCTCGAGGGGTCCTAGACCGGCGATGTCGCGCGCCAGGCCGGACGGGCTCGGCGTCAACGTGGCTGACAGGACGATGCCAAGGCTGACCACCAGCGTGCCGGCAAGGATGCGCCCGCTGCCCAGTGCCCGAGCCAGTGGGCGGGCAGCGAAAACGGCCAAGACCAGCGATACCGCGAGACCCGGCAGGAAGCCCGGGTATCCGCCAAGGAAATCCGCGACCTGCCCTACCCTCGACACGCGCTAGCGTCCTCCGCGCCAGAGTGGACACCGCATGATGACCATCGAACCCGAGCCTGGGCGACAGCATACGCGGAGCACGGTCCGCACCACCTGGGCCATGCCGGCATCAACCGCGATCTCACGGTCGTGCCGCTTCGACGGCCATCCAGCTTTGCGATCAGCTTGGGCAAGATCATTCGGTGGGCTTGGCCGCGGTGCCTGTCATCGACATGTCCGCGACCGCCTTGTCCGTTATATAGAACATCTGATCTACTCTGCAGGGATCACGGCTCTGCCCGCCGCGTGTTGAATGTGTCGACAAAGCGTGCTCCGAACGGCCACGGCGATCGGCACACTCGGACCACAAGATGGGAAGCTCGGAGGACTGCGGCTAGTGGCCAGCGAGCACCAGCGAACCGCGCTCCCCTCTCCGCGGATAGCCCATCCGCACTGACCGTCAAACGAAAGGTGGTGCGCGGGCACACCACGTAATGGTCCCGCGCCTCTTGCGGATGCTAGGATTTTGGTACGCCCCCTGACTTGGTTGGGAGATCTCCGTGCGGCGGAAGCGGCGGATCCTGCGCGAGCTCCGTCTAAAGATCAGGGAGCTCGAGCGTCGGGCACGGGAAAGAGAGCTCCTCGCGGAGCTGGGTCAGTTCCTCGGGGCGTGCCAGACCACCGACGAGGCGTACGCCGTCGCCGCCAGAAGCGCCTCGGTGCTGTTCCGAGGCGACGCCGGATCCCTCTGCGAGATCACCACCGGCCGCGGCGGCGTCCTGCCCATCGCGGCCTGGGGCAACCCGCCTCCCGGCCAACGAGTCTTCGCCACCATGGAATGCTGGGCGCTGCGGCGCGGGCGGGTGCACGTCGTCGACGACACCTCCGCCGGCGTGCTGCGCTGCGGTCACGTCGCCGAACCCGTCGGAACCGGGCTCCTGTGCGTGCCGCTCGCGGCCCAGGGAGAGACTGTCGGGCTCCTTCACCTGCAGGTCCGCCGGCGGGTGCGCCGGAAGAAGCGAGCGGCCTTGCTGGCGGATCGGGAGCGGCTGGCCGTCGTCTTCGGCGAACAGATCGCCCTGGCGCTCGCCAACATCCGGCTGCGGGCCACGCTCCGCGAGCAGTCGTCGCGGGACCCGCTGACCGGCCTCTTCAATCGCCGCTACATGGAGGAGTCGCTCGATCGTGAGTTGCGCCGGGCGACGCGCGAAGAGTACAGCCTGGGCGTCATCATGGCCGACCTTGACCATCTCAAGGCATTCAACGACGCATACGGGCATGCTGCCGGCGACATGGCTTTGCAGCTCGTGGGCACCTTCCTCCACGGCGCGGTCCGCGGCGAGGACGTCGCGTGCCGGTTCGGCGGCGAGGAGTTCGTCGTGATCCTCCCGAAGGCGACGCTGGAGGACACGAGGCGCCGCGCGGAGGCGCTGCGCCTCGGAGTGGCGAGCCAGCGTGTCGAGCCGCGGGGGCCCACGCTGCCCGCCGTGACCATGTCGCTCGGCGTCGCGGCGTTCCCGGACCACGGCGCCAGCGCAGAGGCGCTGCTTCAGGCCGCGGACCAGGCGCTCTACCGAGCCAAGGCCGCCGGTCGGGATCGCGTGGCGGTCGCCGGGTCCGCGGAGCCGCGGGGCATCGACGTGACCACCGACCCGGTCTGACCGCAGCGGTGAGTGGCCAGCGGGAGACCAACGTCGCCGGTTGGGTCACTGGAACGGGGTCGGGGCCGCCCGATAACTCGACCACGGCATCCCAGAAACGGGTCAAGTCCCACCACGTGAGCTCCTATCTCGTCAAGCCCTGATTTCGGCGGCCTGCAGATCGAGCAGCATGGTCCGGTAGACCACATCGGCGAGGTGGCGCTTGAGGCAGCGGAGTGCCTCGCGC
>JBKQRF010000131.1:0-16942 GCA_052144055.1 Candidatus Limnocylindrales bacterium | reverse complement strand
AGCTGCTGGCACGGATCCGAGCCGCGATGCGCCGTGCGCCGCGCGCGGCTGCGGGCGCTCCGGTCGACGGCTTCGGCGCCGGCCGTGGCCGGCCGTCGGCGCGGCGCATGCTCGGGCGACTCATTCTGGAGCCCGGCCGCCACGAAGCGAAGGTGGGCAAGACACCGCTAGTGCTGACGCCCATCGAGTACCGGCTGCTGGACGTGCTCGTGCAGGCGCGTGGCGAGCTTGTGGGCCACGCCGGGCTGCTCGCTGCCGGCTGGCCGAGAGAGCGCGACCCGGATCCGCTCTGGCTCAAGCGCACCTCGCGCGGCTGCGCCGAAAGCTCAACCGGGCAGATGGCCCGGCACTCGTGTCGGTGCGTGCTGTGGGGTGGTGCCTCCGCACACGGGACGGAGCGTAACCGTCCCGACACCCAACCGCGTCTGCCACGCTGCCGACTGCCTCGGCCGCCTCGCGTAGCCTCGTCGACGGAGGCGACCGAGATGTACAGCTTTACTGACCCCGGACTTCCCGTGGCCCGCGGCGTGGACGGCCCTGTCACCTGTGCCGTTTGCGGCTGCCGGCTAACCCAGGACACCGCCGGAGGCGATCGCGCCTGGGTGCACTTCCATCCCTTTGCGGGCCACGACGCCCGCGGGTGCAGGGTGGCGTGCGTGGACCTGCCGCACGATCGCAACGGCGACCCGCTCCGTCCCAGCTGATCTGACGGGCCGGGGCTTGGTGTCTCGTCGAGGTCCAGTTCTCAGAGGGCGTAGCGCAGGCGGGCGTAGCCAGGTTTGATCACGCCGCCGATCAGGGCAAGCCGTTCGTCGAAGTGGCAGAACGCGCTCTTCATGGCGTTAAGCGTCAGCCACTCCATGTCGTCCAAGTCGATCCCGAACGTCTCGGCGAGCAGCGCGAACTCGCCCGACAGTGACACGCCGCTCATCAGGCGGTTGTCGGTGTTCACCGTGACGCGGAACCGCAGGCGCCGCAGGAGCTCGATCGGGTGCTCCTCGATCGAGCGGATCGCGCCGGTGTGGAAGTTGGACGACACGCACATCTCGAGCGGGACGCGGCGGTCCCGGACGTAGGCCGCGAGACGTCCGAGCACAGGCACCTCGTCCGGTCCCGTCGCGATGTCGTCGACGATGCGGACGCCGTGACCCAAGCGCTCCGCCCCGCACCACTGCAGCGCCTCCCAGATCGAGGGCAACCCGAAGCTCTCCCCGGCGTGGATCGTGATGTGGAAGTTCTCGCGCTGGATGTACTGGAATGCATCGAGGTGGCGGGTGGGCGGGAAGCCGGACTCGGCTCCGGCGATGTCGAACCCGACCGCACCCTCGTCGCGGTGCCGGACGGCCAGCTCAGCGATCTCGAGCGACCGCGCGGCCGTGCGCATCGCGGTGGCAATGTAGCGCATCGTGATGCCCCGCCCCGCGCTGCCCTTCCGGAAACCCTCCAAGATCGCGTCGACAACCTCGTCGAGCGAGAGGCCGCGCGCAGTTGACAGTTCCGGTGCGTGGCGGACCTCGGCGTACACCACGCCGTCCGCCGCGAGGTCCTCGGCGCATTCGGCCGCCACCCGCACGATCGCCTCGCGCGTCTGCATGACCGCGACGGTGTGGGCGAACGTCTCGAGGTACAGCTCGAGGCTCTTGCGGTCGGCGCCCCGCTGGATGAGCGCCGCCAGCTCACCCGGGTCGCGCGTCGGAAGCCCGCCGTATCGGACTTCCCTTGCGAGCTCGGCGAGTGTCGCCGGACGCAGTCCGCCGTCGAGATGATCGTGCAGGAGCACCTTGGGCGCGCGCTGGATCGTGTCGAGTGTCAACACGTCAAGAGCCTACCTCGGTGCAATGGCCGCCGCGGCTTGCCCCGCGCTGGAATCACCGCTGTGGGATCACCTGGCCCTCGCCGGTGACGCCTCCGAAGGGATCGTCGCGGGCGGCCAGACGTCCCCCAGTCGTCTCGATGGTCCAACGGCCGGGGCGTAGCTCCGTATCGTCGAGCTTGTCCGAGACGATCGGCGTCGAGACCCTAGCGCTGGACAGGAGCCCGGCATCGGCGCGTCGCCACCCGGCTCGTGGGTCTTAGGACGCTATTCAGCACGGCATGCGGGGGGGTGATTCGGCCCTGATCTGACTAGGCTGTTTGGCGCGGATCTGTTATCCTGCTGCCCGTTGTCCGGGCGTTTCTATACAGTCGGCTGTTCATCTAGTTTCATCCGAGGCCGCGGACCACCGCGGCAACACGCGCTCGACCACCTGACTCGCGGCCGTTCCCACGCACGACGCGCCGAGCACGGCTGCTGCCCTGTCGATCGAGGAGGACTTGCGGATCGTGGCCACGCGTCTGCAGCGTCGATCGCGGACCTCGCAGCTGGGTCGGTCCGTCGCCGGACTCGTGGTGATCGCGGCCGTCGGTGCGGTCGCGGTGCTGGCGCTGTCGGGAGGGCACCCGGCGGCCGGACAGAGCGCATCGGCCTCAACCGCCGCTTCGGCGGGTGGATCGCTCGCTGTCTCCGTTCAGGACGGCGGCGACATCGACGCCGGCCGGGCCCTCTATGTCCAGACGTGCGCGGCATGCCACGGTGTGATGGGTCAGGGCGTCACGGGGGCTGGGCCGTCGCTGCAGGGCGAAGGGGCGGCAGGGGCCGCCTTCGCGTTGTTCACAGGCCGTATGCCGCTTCCCGAGAACGGGGTCCCCTCACTGGAGCACAAGCCCCTGCTGACGCCCAGCCAGATCCAGTCGTTGGTCGACTACGTCGCCCAGATCGCTCCGGGCCCCACGATCCCCCCCGTGGACACGCAGGGCGCGGACGTCGCGGCCGGCCGGCAGATCTTCATCAACAACTGCGCTGCGTGTCACGGAGCGGCTGCCGCTGGCGGGTCGGTGGGCGGCGGCTTCGTCGCGCCCAGCCTCCACCAAGCGGCGCCATCCACCATCGGAGAGGCGATGATCACGGGGCCCGGCCCGATGCCGGTCTTCGCACTGCCCATCAAGCAGATCGACGAAGTCGCGGCGTACATCGGGTTCCTGCAGTCGGCGCCGAACCCGGGCGGGCTGTCGCTGGGCGGGCTTGGGCCGGTGCCGGAGGGCTTCGTCGCGGCGGCCATCGGACTCGCACTGCTCCTGCTGCTGGCCAACCTTGTCGCGCGGAGACCTCGAACGTGACACTCGGCTCGACGCGCACGTCGCGCGCGCCGGACCCGGCGGCCGCGACCGGCGCATGACGCTCGGCCCGGACGCTCGTCCCGAGCGCGAGTATTCGGCACCCCGCGTCCGGGGCCGTCCCGCCACGCGCGCTGAGACCCGCGCGGAGATTGCGGTCGGAGCGCTGTTCGTCCTCACGGCAGTGGCCGGACTGGCGTTCCTCGTGGCCTGCCTACTGGGAGGGGATACGCAACTGCAGGGTCTCCTGCTGACGCTCGCCTTCGGCGGCATCGGCGCGGGCCTTGTGATCTGGGCGCAGTGGCTGCTGCCGACGCGGCTGGCCATCGAGGACCGCCATCCGTACGAGCCGGAGGTCGATGCCCAGGTCGCCGCGGGAGAGGCTGCCATGGCCGAAGCCGAGGCCGGCTTCACGCGACGTCGCGTCCTCATCGGCCTGCTGTTCAGCGCCATCGGCGGCCTCGGGGCGGCTGTGCTCGTCCCCGTCCTGTCCCTGGGCCCCGTGCCGGGCCCCGACCTGTTCGTGACGGCATGGAAGAAGGGATCCCGCGTTGTCGGCCTCGACGGGCAGCCTGTGCATGCCGACCAACTGGCGATCAACGGGGTGCTTACCGTGTTCCCGGAGGGATCGGTCGGCGACGCTATGGCCCAGACACTCCTCATCCGCGTGCCGCCCGACCTGCTGCAGCTGCCCTCGGACCGGATGGCGTGGGCACCGGATGGCTATATCGCGTACTCGAAGGTCTGCACCCACGCCGGGTGCCCGGTCGGCCTGTACCGTGCTTCGCAGCACCGCCTGGTCTGCCCGTGCCACCAGTCGACGTTCGATGTGCTGGACGGGGCCAAGCCGACGTTCGGTCCTGCCGCACGGCCGCTGCCGCAGCTGCCCATCCAGTTGCAGGCGGACGGGACGTTCGTCGCGCTCGGCGGGTTTCCCGGGCCGGTCGGGCCGAGCTTCTGGAACATGACCTCGGAGGGCGGATCGTGAGCCAGTCCGGAGTTGGCGCGCCGGGCGGAGGCGGGCCTCCCGACGGCGCGACACCGGGCGAGCCACGGCTGCCGGCCGAGCTCCGGGACGCGGTGCGGCTGCGAGGCGAGTCCGTCCCCCGCGGCGCGGACGGCGTCGGGGGAGACGGAGTCCGGGTACCCGGCGAGGACCTGCCGCTCGTCGGTGGCGCCGTGCGCTTCCTGGACGAGAGAACCGGGGTCGCGACATTTGGGAGGACCGCGCTGCAGAAGGTCTTCCCTGATCACTGGTCGTTCCTATTGGGCGAGGTGGCGGCGTTCTCGTTCGTCGTGCTCCTACTGACCGGGACGTTCCTCACGTTCTTCTTCCGCCCCGATTCGACCCCAACCATCTACACGGGGCCTTACGTCCCGCTGGACGGCGCCACGGTCTCGAGCGCGTTCGCGTCCGTCATGCGGCTGAGCTTCGAGGTGAACGCTGGACTGCTCATGCGGCAGGTCCACCACTGGGCCGCGCTGCTGTTTATTGCGGCCATCGTCACGCACCTGGCCCGGGTCTTCTTTACGGGAGCGTTCCGCAGGCCGCGCGAGCTGAACTGGATCATCGGATTCGGACTGCTGGTGATCGCGCTCGGCGAAGGCTTCACCGGCTACTCGCTGCCGGATGACCTCCTCTCCGGGACTGGTCTCCGCATCTTCTACACGGTGGCGCTGTCGATCCCCTTCATCGGTCCATGGCTCGCGTCCCTGGCCTTCGGCGGGATCTTCCCGTCGCAGGCGTTCCTCAGCCGCCTGTTCGTGCTCCACGTGATGCTCCTGCCAGGTTTGCTGATCGGCGGCATCTCGATCCACCTCCTGATCCTCTGGTTGCAGAAACACACGCAGTACAAGCGGCCGGGAGCGACCGAGCGCAACGTGATCGGATTGTCCCTGTGGCCGGGCGCGGCGTTCCGCTCGCTTGGGCTCTTCTTCCTGACCGTGGCGGTGGTCACCCTCCTGGGCGGCTTCTTTCAGATCAACCCCGTGTGGGTCTACGGCCCGTTCGTGCCCTACACGGCTGCCTCTCCGGCGCAGCCGGATTACTACATCGGCTGGCTGGAAGGGCTCCTCCGCATGGCTCCGGGCTGGCAGGTCACGCTGTTCGGGATCACGATTCCAGAGCCGTTCGTTCCGGGGGTCGTGGTGCCCGGGCTCCTCTTCACCATCATTGGGGCATGGCCGTTCATCGAGGCGCGCATCACCGGCGACCACCGTCAGCACAACCTGCTGGACTGGCCGTGGGAGGCGCCCGGGCGCATGGCAACCGGAGTGGCGCTCGGAAGCATCTTCGTGGTGCTGATGCTCGTCGGCGCCAACGACGTCATCGGTGCATGGCTCGGCATTCCCGTCGAGACGCTGACGGTCATCTTCCAGGTCCTGATCTTCGTGGTGCCCTTGGCTGCTTGGATCGCGACGTTCTGGCTGGCGCGCGGGCGGCTGGAACGCGCGGCTGCTCCCGTGGAGCCCTCGGGAGGCATCGCGCTGCGGCGTAACCCGGCGGGCGGGTTCGAGCAGGTACCTGATCGACCCGTTGTCGAGGCGACGGCCGGAAGGGGCGCGGAGAAGTGAGCCGCCGGGCCGCGATCCTCGCCGGTGCTGCAGTGCTCACGGCGGCAGCATGCATGCCACAGGCGGCGACCACCCAGGGCCAGGCGACGTTCAACCTGTACCAGGTCTTCTTCTGGGCTGGCGCGGCGGTGGCCGTGATCGTGTGGATCCTCACCACGGTCGTGGTGTTCCGGTACCGTCGGCGCGGCGACGCACTGCCCAGCCAGGTGCGCGAGAACAACCGCCTCGAGTTCGCCTGGACGGCGCTCCCGTTCCTGATCGTCGCCGCGCTCTCGGTGCTCACCCTCCTAACGCTCGCGACGGTCGACGCTATCCCTCGCGATCCGCCCGTGACGGTCGACGTGCTCGCGTTCCGCTGGTCCTGGCAGTTCACCTACCCGGGACAAGGCGTGGTCGTCACTGGGGATGCGACCAACCGGCCGGAGCTCGTCCTGCCTGCCGGGCAGACCACCGAGATCGTGCTGACCTCGGCCGATGTTATCCACTCGTTCTGGGTGCCCGACTTTCTCTTCAAACGCGACGCCATCCCCGGTGTCACCAACCGCTTCGCCTTCACGATCAAGCAACCCGGGACGTGGAGCGGCCAGTGCTCCAGGTACTGCGGGCTGTACCACGACCAGATGACGTTTGTGGTCAGAGCCATGCCGGTCCCGGAATTTCAGGCCTGGCTGGCCGGGCATCGCACGGCTGAAGCGTCGTTCGGGCCGGGCCTGGCATCACCCGCGGCGGCAGCGGCCTCCTCTGGGTCAGGTGGTCAGACGCACGTTCCGGCGTCCCCCTCGTCCGCGTCGTCTTCAGGGAGTGTGCCATGACCGCGCTGACGGACGTCGTCCCCGCAGAGCGCCCGCGCGCCGGCGCCGGCCTCTTGGAGTGGCTCACCACGACCGATCACAAGAAGATCGGCCTGCTGTACATCGGGACCGCCATCTTTTTCTTTCTGCTGGCAGGCCTCATGGCCGAATTCATGCGGGCCGAGCTGTCGGCGCCAGGGCTCCAGTTCATGACCACGTCCGACTACGACCAGCTCTTCACGATCCACGGCACGTTGATGCTGCTGTTCTTTGCCACGCCGATGGCGATCGGTTTTGGCAACTACTTCATCCCCTTGCAGATCGGCGCGGCGGACATGGCGTTCCCGCGCCTGAACGCGCTGTCCTACTGGTTCTTCCTGTTCGGCGGGGTCGCCGTGGTCTCGGGGTTCGGTGTGGCCGGGGGCGCGGCGTCCAACGGGTGGACGTCGTACGTGCCCCTCTCCGACACCTACACGCAGGGCAGCGGGATGGACCTGTGGATCTTGGGGGTCGGGATGGTCGGGTTCTCCGGCATCTTGGGCGCGATCAACTTCATCACTACCATATTCACCAAGCGGGCCCCAGGCATGACCATGTTCCGGATGCCCATTTTCACCTGGGACATGCTGGTCACCGCGGCCATGATCCTGTTCGCCTTCCCGACACTCACCGCGGCGCTGGCGATGCTGTTCATCGACCGGCACCTCGGCGGGGTCATCTACGTTCCATCGCAGGGTGGCGACGCCGTGCTCTGGCAGGACTTGTTCTGGTTCTTTGGTCACCCTGAGGTGTACATCATCATCCTGCCCTTCTTCGGGATCATGAGCGAGGTGGTGTCGGTCTTCAGCGGACGCCCGATTTTCGGGTACCGCCAAATGGTTATCGCGACCTTCTCGATCGCCTTCCTCTCCATGGCAGTGTGGGCGCACCACATGTTCACTACAGGCGTGGTGGACGACCCGTTCTTCAGCGTGATGTCGTACCTGATCGCGGTCCCGACCGGGATCAAGATCTTCAACTGGATCGCCACCATGTGGAAGGGGCAGATCAGGTTCACGACGGCGATGTTGTTCTGCATCGGGATGCTCTACACGTTCACCGTCGGCGGCATCAGCGGTGTGATGGCAGCATCTCCGCCCCTCGATTTCCAGTTCAATGATTCGTACTTCATCGTCGCCCACTTCCACAACGTCCTGATCGGCGGCACTGTCTTCATCACGTTCGCTGGTTTCTACTACTGGTTCCCCAAGATGACGGGCCGGTTCCTAGACGAGCGGCTGGGGAGGATCCACTTCGCGACGTGGCTCGTGGGCGTGCCCATCACGCTGCTGCCGATGTACCAGCTCGGGCTGGACGGCATGCCGCGCCGGATCGCCGACTACGCGCCGGCCACGGGCTGGAGCGATCTCAACATGGTGGCGACCGTCGGCGCATTGCTCCTAGGGGTGGGCACGATCCCGTTCTTGGTGGCTGTCGTGGCTGCCCTCCGCCAGCCTGCCACCGCGGCGGCTGATCCCTGGGGCGGGTATGCGCTCGAGTGGGCGACCAGTTCGCCGCCGCCCGAGCACAACTTCGACTCCCTGCCACCGATCCGCTCCGACCGTCCGGTCTTCGACGCGCGGATGGCGGCGCTGGGCGCGACGCCGGGCGGAGCAGGGGCCGTCTCCGGAATGCCGTCGCTCGGCTCAGCGCCGGGCGTGGGTGGAGGATAGCCCATGCCGGAAGAGACGCGCCTGTTCATTCGGAGCTTCCTGTTCGCCCTGGTCATCGCCGTGGTCTACTGGATCGTCAGCTCCGACTACGTCGGGACCATCCTGCTGGGCGGCTTCTCGGTGGCCTCGCTCACCCTGTTCTCGATGCTGCGGCGCGGCCAACCGACGCGCAGCGCGCCGGCGGGATCTGGCAGGGGGTTGTTGTCCCGCATCGGCGACCTAGTGGGCACCACCGAGCATGCCGGCCAGGAGCAGCCGTTCGAGGACGAGAGCGGGCGCATCCCCGCGGGCAGCGCAGCCCCGGTGCTGCTCGGGATCGGGATCGCGCTCATCGGGTTCGGGCTGATCTTCGGGGTATGGAGCATGATCGCGGGCGCGATTCCGGCCCTCCTCGGTCTGCGCGTGTGGCTGCGCGAGGTGAGCGCCGAGTTCCGCGCAGTCGACGCCGCCGACGACGAGAGCCGGACGGGACGCGAGCGCGCCGCAACCCGAGGCGGGGCATAAGCCGCGGCAGCGCCACGAGCCATCCATGGTCCACGGCGACGGCGCGCTCTCGCGATGGCTCCGCCGACTCCGGCCCGGGCGGTGCGGTCAGGAATGTACCATTGGCACATGGCGCGCGCCGTCACTCTCGGCCCCTGAAGCCCCGGCTTCGCAGCCGCTCGCAAGGGTGCAGAGACAGGCTCGAAGTGTGAAGAGTCAGACTTGATCACGACGTACTACCGGCCACTCACGCTCGAAGAAGCCCTCACGCTCTTGGCTCGCGCCGATGCCGTGATCCTCGGCGGTGGCACGACCGTTAACGCACATCCCGGCCGGTCATCCGTCGTGGCCGTCGATCTGCAGGCGCTCGACCTCCATGGTATCGAGACGGACGGCGCATGGATTCGCTTCGGGGCGACGACCCGCCTCCAGGATGCCCTCGATTCGAACCTGGTTCCCGACGTGCTCCGCGATCTCGCACGCCTTGAGGCGCCCAGTACGATCCGCAATGCTGCCACTGTCGGTGGCACCATCGGTGCGGCCGATCCGGAGAGCCCGCTTCTCACCGGACTCCTCGCGTTCGGTGCCAGGGTCAGCGTCGCGCGGGTCGGCTCGATCACCGACTACCCGCTCGAGGTGATCCTCGATGATCCCCGCGCGCTCGACGGTGCGATTATCACGCGTGTCATGGTCCCCGCGAGGGGGCGGGCTGCCGTGCGTGGAACCGCTCGCACTCCCATGGATCGTCCGATTGTGATGGCCGTGGCCCACAGGGACGCCGACGGTGCGATACGGACGGCCGTGTCTGGCGTTGCACCCCACCCGGTGCTCGCGGATCCACAGCGGATCGCGGAGCTCGATCCGCCCGCAGACTTCCGCGGCTCGTCCTCCTACAGGGCGCATCTGGCTGCGGTACTGACGGCAAGGGCTCTGACCGCGGTGGGAGGGGGCGAACGAGCATGACGATCACCCTCATCATCAACGGAACATCCCGAACGCTCACCTGTGAACCGCATGATTCGCTGCGGAAGGTGCTGAGGCGCGCGGGCTTCTACAGCGTGCGGTACGGCTCGGACACGGGCGAAACCGGCGCCGCGGCGGTGCTGGTCGATGGCAGGCTCGTGTCGGCGGACGTCATGTTGGCTGCCCAGGCAGAAGGTCACACGATCGAAACGGTCGAAGGCCTCACCGTCCCGGGGGAGCTGCACCCGATCCAGCAGGCCTTCATCGACACCGGCGCCATCCAGTCCGGCTACTCCACCCCGGCGATGGTCCTCGCAGCGAAGGCGCTCATCGAGAAGAAGGCGAATCCGACCGAGGCCGGCGTCAGGGACGCCCTGTCGGGGATCCTCGACAGGGAGACGGGGTACCTGCGGCCGGTGCACGCCGTGCTGCGGGCTGCAGCCACCATGCGCGGAGAGGAGCCCGATCGCATCGAGGTGACGCATCTCGATCGGCTCGTGGGATCGGACGTGCCGCACCACGACCGCGACGAGCTCCCACCGATTGCGCCAAGGGTGGTCCTCAGCGCGGACGTGCCCGCCACGCGCGTCGTGGGCCACGCCGAGACGAAGACCGATGCCGTCAAGCTGGCGAAAGGGAACTCGGCGTTCACCGATGACAGGGATCTGTCAGGGACACTGATCGCCAAGGTGCTGCACAGCCCGCACGCCCATGCCCGCATTGTCTCGATCGACGATGCCGCGGCGAGGGCGCTGCCCGGTGTCCATGCCGTCCTCCACTCCGGGAACGTGCCGAGGGTGCGGTACGCATCCGGCGGCCAGAGCTACCCGAATCCGCGGCCCTACGACCAAGTGAGCTTCGACAACAAGGTGCGGTATGTCGGCGACCGTGTCGCAGCGGTCGCCGCCGACACCGAGGAGATCGCGCAGGCCGCCATCGACCTGCTCGAGGTGGCCTACGAGGTGCTCCCCGCGGTGTTCGACGAGAACGACGCGATCGTCGACGGCGCACCGGTCATCCACGATGAGCCTGACATGGAAGGCGCATACGACGCGCGCCACAACATCGTCCATCACATCGAGGCGGAGACCGGGGACGTCGAACCGGGGTTCGCGAAGGCCGACCGCGTCTTTGAGCAGACCTTCCGCGTGCACCAGGTGCAGCAGACGCCCATGGAACCGCACATCGCTATCGCGAGGTGGGACAGCGACGACCGGTTGGAGATCACCTCGTCGACGCAGGTGCCGTTCCATGTCCGTCGCATGGTCGCGCCGCTCCTCGGATTGCCGGTGAAGCAGATCCGCGTCATCAAGCCGAGGATCGGGGGAGGTTTCGGCTCGAAGCAGGAGATGCTCATCGAGGACATCGTCGGGCACCTCACGATGGCGACGGGCAGCCCCGTGCGGCTCGAGCTCACCCGTGAGGAGGAGTTCATGTCCTCCAGGACGAGGCATCCCCAGACGATCACGTTCAAGACAGGCGTCGACGCAGACGGGAAGCTCACGGCGCAGGAGATGCGCATTGTCGCGAACACTGGCGCCTACGGGACGCACGGGCTGACCGTGCAGATGGTGTCGGGTATGCGTGGCCTGAGCTCGTATAACAGCCCGCTCAAGCGGTTCGACTGCAAGGTCGCCTACACGAACATCCCCGTGCCGGGCGCGTACCGCGGCTACGGCGCCCCCCAGGCGCTGTTCGCGCTCGAGGCCCACATGGAGGACATCGCCGCCGCGATCGGGATGGATGCGATCGAGTTCAGGCGGCGCAACTGGACGAAGGTCGGCGACCCCATCGACATCGCCCCCCAACTCGGCGAGGGGGACCCGGGAGCGGGTGCCATGCCGATCATCACGTCGAGCGGCCTCGAAGAGGCGGTCCTCCAAGGGAAGAGGGCGATCGGCTGGCAGCGTCGCGACGACCCGGCATGGAGGCGACCCGTCGACCGGCCCCACATCCGGCGCGGGCTCGGCTTCGCCATGGCGATGCACGGCACGGCCATTCCGGGCCTCGACATGGGAGGTGCGAGCCTCAAGATCAACGACGATGGCTCGTTCAACCTCCTCGTTGGTGCCACGGACCTCGGAACGGGCTCGGACACGGTGCTGGCGCAGATCGCGGCGGAGGTGGTCGGCGTGGGCACCGGCGACATCCTCGTGTACTCATCGGACACCGACATCACCCCCTTCGACACCGGCGCATACGCATCGAGCACGACCTACATCTCCGGGACCGCCGTCAAGCGCGCGGCGGAGCAGGTCCGCAGCCAGATCATCGACCGTGCTGCGCTCCTGCTCGGTGTCGACATCGGCTCGGTCGATCTTCACGATCGAGCGGCCTGGTCGACCGATGGGCGGTCGGTAACCCTGGGGGAGATCGCCCTGTCGACCCTTCACCAGCGGGGCCAGCACCAGATCATGGCGACGGCGTCCTACGTGTCCCCGGATTCCCCGCCTCCCTACGCGGCGCAGTTCGCCGAGGTCGAGGTCGACGTAGAGACGGGCCAGGTGACGGTCCTGCAGCTCGTGATGGCAGTCGACTGCGGCGTGCCGATCAACCCGGTCACCGCGTCGGGCCAGGTGGAGGGTGGCATGGTGCAGGCCCTCGGCTACGCCCTTTGCGAAGAGATGGCCTACGACCGCGACGGGCGCATGGTGAACGCGGCGTTCGGGCCGTACAAGATCTATCGGGCAGACGAGATGCCGAGGCTCGAAGCCATCCTGGTGCAGACCATGGAGGCCAGCGGGCCCTTCGGCGCCAAGGCGATCGCGGAGATCCCGCTCGACGGAGCGGCCCCCGCCATCCGGAACGCCATCGCCGACGCAACCGGGGTCAGGATCAACAGCATCCCGTTCACGCCCGAGCGTGTCTGGCGAGCCCTCGAGTTGGCGTGAGCGCAGCCCGGCCGGATCGCATCCTCGCCGAGCTTTCGGAGGCGGTCAGCGGCGGACCCAGCGTCGTCCTCGCCACCATCGTTGCCACGCAGGGATCCGTGCCTCGTCACGCGGGGACGAAGATGGTCGTGCACGCCGACGGGTCCGCCGTCGGGACCATCGGCGGAGGCAAGGTCGAGGACTCGATCCGTCTCGATGCCCTCGAGGCGCTGCATCGCAACGAACCGGCACTCCGCCAGTACGCGCTGCAGAAACCCGAACGAGGCGATCCGGGGGTGTGCGGCGGCACCATGACCGTCTACCTTGAGCCCTACATGACTGCTCACACGGTGTTCGTGATCGGCGCGGGCCATGTCGGCAGAACCGTCGTGGACCTCGCACACTGGCTCGGCTACCGCACGGTGGTGGTCGACGAGCGGCCCGACATGGTCACGGCCGAGGCGGTCCCCAACGCCGACGTCCGGTTCGCCGGCACCGTTGCCGACGCCCTCGCGGCGCATCCGATCGGCGAGAACACCTCAGTGGTCGTCGTGACGAGGAGCCACGAGCTCGACGCGCAGATCACGCCGCTCCTGCTGGAGACCCCGGCGCGGTACATCGGAGTGATGGGGAGCAGGCGCCGATGGGAGGCGACCAGGCACGCCCTCGACGCGTCCGAACTGCCGGGGGGAGCGCTGGACCGGGTCCACAATCCCATCGGGCTCGACATCGGCGCGGAGACCATCGAGGAGATCGCGGTGGCGATCATGTCGGAGGTCATCGCGTCGAACCGCCGCGCCGCCTCATGAGCGTGTTCTCCGATCGTCTCGTCGTCGTGCGAGGCGGCGGGGACATCGGGTCCGGGGTCATCTGGCGGCTTCGACGGGTGGGGTTCCCCGTCGTCGTCCTGGAACTCGCCCGGCCACTGACGGTGCGCCGCACAGTCGCGTTCTCATCGGCCGTCTCAGACGGCCGTGTCGAGATCGACGGTATCGAGGGGGTGCGGGTCAGTTCGCCCGAGGAGGCAGTGGCGGCGGCTCGTCGGGGCGTCGTGCCGGTGCTGGTCTCCGAGTCGGTGCCAGAGTTCCCCGTCCCGGTATCGGTGCTCGTTGACGCCCGTCTTGCCAAGGAAGCGCTCGACACCCGTATCGGCGAGGCCCCCTTCGTCGTCGGGCTCGGTCCTGGCTTCGTCGCGGGAGTGGACTGCGATGCAGTGATCGAGACGATGCGCGGACACCGCCTTGGCAGCGTGATCTGGGACGGACCTGCATTCCCCAACACCGGTGTTCCCGGCGAGCTCGGCGGCGCATCGGTGGAACGCGTCCTCCATGCACAGGCCGACGGACACATCTCGTGGGACGTCGGATTCGGAGAGATCATCGAAGCCGGACAGCAATTGGGAACGATCGGCGACACGCCGGTCGCCGCGAAGATCGGTGGCACGGTCCGCGGGATGATCGCTCCCGGTGATGTGACCGTAGGACTGAAGATCGCCGACGTCGATCCCCGCTCGGACGCTGGGACGATCGAACGCATCTCGGACAAGGCTCTCTCCGTCGGAGGGGGTGTGCTCGAAGCCATCCTCGTCTGGATGGACGACACGAGCCGGTGACCCCCTCCCTGCCCGGACGGCTCGGGCTAGCCAGCCGAGAGCTGGTGTCGATCGTGGGCGCAGGCGGCAAGTCGACCATCCTCTTCGCCCTCGGCCGGGACCTCGCCGCCGCCGGTGCTCGGGTCATCCTCACGACGACCACCAAGGTAGGAGCTGACCAACCAAGCGAACCGATCTGCTGGTCCGCCGACCCGGCTGTCGTCGAGGACGCCTTCACGCCCGGGCTCCCGGTGTTCGTTGCAGTGGATCGGGGACCGGGCAGGATCGTCGGCCCGTCGCCGTGGGCCATCGACCGCCTGTTCGCCGACAGCGACGCCGAGTACGTCATCGTCGAAGCTGACGGTGCCGGGAGGATGGCTATCAAAGCACCCGCGGACCACGAGCCGGTCATCCCGAGCGCCTCGACGACGGTCATCGTGGTCGTCTCCGTCGCGGCCATTGGCCATCCGATCTCCGAGGTTGCCCACCGGCCCGAGCGTGTGGCAGGCCTCATTGGAGCTCATCCTGAAGATCTGCTCACGCTCGAGCGTGCAGCCGGCGTGCTGCTCCACCCCGAAGGCGGCCTCAAGGGTATACCGAAGAAGGCACGGGTCGTGATGGTGACGACGATGGCCAAGTCGGCTACGGAAGGGCTGGCGGCCGACCTCACCACGATCCTGGCATCCCACCCCAGGGTCGCTCGAGCCATCATCTTTCCCTGAGCGACATCCCCCGGCCATCGGGGCCGCGAAGCGCAGCGGGATGCGACCGTTCGCGCGGGTGATCTCACCAGGGCGTTCACGGGAGTCCCGCGGCTCCGGTTGCCTGCGTGGTCTACTGTTCTCTCTTGCGCGCGCTAGGAGGAGAGACCGGTGACCTGTGCGAACTGCGGTGCGGACAACGGTGCCGGCCGCACGTACTGCCTCGAATGCGGCGCATCGCTCGCGGCGGCAACCGGTCCCGGTCCTCGGGGCGTGCGCCTCACTGACCTCACGCAGTGCGGGGGGTGCGCCGCGAAGCTCGGCGCCGACGTGCTAGCCGACGTGCTGGTGGGACTCGGCGCGATCTCCGACCCGGCGCCGGCCGACTTGATCGCCGGCCTGGACCCGCCCGAGGACGCGGCGGTCTACCGGCTCACCGATGAGCTTGCCGTGATCGGGACCGTGGACTTCTTCCCTCCGCTCGTGGACGACCCCGGAACGTATGGGGCGATCGCCGCCGCCAACGCCTGTTCGGACGTCTTCGCGATGGGCGGGCGGGTGCTCTTCGCGCTCTCCGTGGCCGCTTTCCCCGAGGCTATGGAGACGGCCACGATGGCCGCGATCGTCGCGGGCGCGGCGGTCGTGGTCCGCCAGGCGGGCGGCGTGCTGGCCGGCGGCCACACGATCCGGGATCCCGAGCCGAAGTTTGGACTGGCCGTTATCGGAGTCGCGCACCCGGACCGCCTCCTGCGCAAGGGTGGGGCCCGGCCCGGTGACGTGCTCCTGCTCACTAAGCCGCTGGGGACAGGGCTGCTCGTCTCGGGTGCCCGGCAGGGCCGGACCTCGCCGGAGGACCTCGCTGCCGGCATCGCCTCGATGCGGACCCTGAACCGCGTCGCGGGTGACGTGCTCGTTGCCCATGGGACCCGCGGCGCAACGGACGTGACCGGCTTCGGCCTGCTTGGTCACGGACTCGAGATGGCGCGCGCGTCGGGCATGCGTCTGGTCTTCGATGCGGCAGCACTGCCGGCGCTGCCAGGCGCCCTCGCGCTTGCGACGACCGGCGTCGAGACGGACGGCGCTGCGCACAACCGCCGGTTCGTGGCGCCCGCGCTGGCGGTCGCGCCTGGCGTCGAGGGGTCGCAGGTCGCGCTGGCCCACGACCCGCAGACGAGCGGCGGGTTGCTTGCGGCGATCCCGCCCGACCGCATTGCAGCCGTGGAGCAGGGGTTCGTAGCCGCCGGCGTCACGTCCTGGCGCATCGGGCGAGTAGAGGCATCGGAGGTACCCGGCGTCGTCCTCGCGTGAGATGTCACGCTGGCGAGGTGAGCGCCGAATCCCGCGCGGTCAACGCCGGCACGGAGAGAGCCGGGCGGAACACGCAGGCCGAGACCCTGGGCAGGGCGCAGGCCTCGCCTCCGTCGTGGGAGCCACTGCTGCTGCCGTCGAGGCGAGCGGGGGAGGCGCTAGCATGGCGACGTGGAACGCGAAGGCAACCCCTGGCGGCAGCTGACGCGCCGCACCACGTACTCAAACCCATGGCTGACGGTGTGGGAGGACAATGTCGTCCGACCCGACGGCGCCCGTGGAATCTACGGCATCGTTCATTTCGCGCACCGTGCGGTGGGCGTCGTGCCGCTCGACCGGCACGGCCGTGTCCTGCTGGTGGGGCAATGGCGCTACGCGCTGGACGCGTGGTCGTGGGAGATACCGGAAGGCGGCGCGCGACCGGACGAGAACCCGCTCGAGGCGGCGAAGCGGGAGCTCGCGGAGGAGACTGGGTACTCGGCTGCAGACTGGCGCGAGATCTCCCAGGCATACCTCTCGAACTCGGTGACCGACGAGGAGGCCTTCGTCTGGGTCGCGCGCGCGCTTGAGGCGGGGGACGCGTCGCCAGACGGCACCGAACGGCTCGAGCTGCGCTGGGTCGATTTCGATGAGGCGCTGGCGATGTGCCGTGACGGGCGCATCACGGACGCGCTGTCGATCCTGGGCATCCAGGGACTCGCGCTCGACCCCGACCGGCCCGGCTGACACGGGCCGGGCCGGTCGACCGACGGCCGATCAGCGAGCGAAACGCTGCATAGACAGGCCGGCGGCGTAT
>JBKQRF010000130.1:0-3066 GCA_052144055.1 Candidatus Limnocylindrales bacterium | reverse complement strand
GCGCGAGAGGCGACCGGCGAGGTTGCGGCGAGGTGGGTCCGGGCGACTTCAGCTGTGAGAGCAGCGCGCCCGACGACGTGGTGACGACACGAATGCGGAGGCGGTGGCCGTCCGCTCGGCAGAGGTGTGCCCGGTGCCGCTCGTATCGACGGACGGCTGGGCTGCGCCGGCGCCCTTGGTACTGCTCGGGGTGACGGTTAGGTGGTCATCAGCCGCTCCACACTTTCGCGCTTGTGCGCCGCCGCCCTTGCGCACTGACCTGAGGTCAGTATATGATGACCCAAGGTCACTAGTAGCAGGAGGCATCGGGCATGGCGAGAGTCGTCACAAGCGGCGGCGCGACAGGAGCCCCGTCCGCCTCAACGCTGCGCCGGCGGCGGCTAGCGCCCGACGATCGCCGGGCCGAGCTGATCGACGCCGCCATCGGGGTGTTGCGCGCGGGCGTCGACGAGGGCAATTGGGTGGCGGAGGTGACCCGCGCGGCGGGCGCCGCCAAGGGCACGTTCTACCTGTACTTCCCGTCCTGGGAAGACATGCTCGGCGTCGTCCGCGAGCGCCTCATCGACGAGTGCAATGCACCGATCCGAGACGCCCTCGCCGCCCCCGAGCGCGTCGACTGGTGGGCCGTCCTCGAGGACCAGTGCGGTCGCTTCGTCGATGTGGTCGCCGAGTTCGGCCGCCACCACGCCCTGATCTTCCACGCGGCCCTGCCTCGTGATCCGGGCGGGGCGTCGCGATCCGGTCCGGCGCTGCTCGCGGCGGCGATCGAGCGGGGGATGGCCGAGGGATGCTTTGGGCCGGTCGATGTCGAGGCTGCGGCCCAGCTGCTCTTCGCCGCCGTCCACGCTGCGGCCGACGCCGTGCTCGCCGGCGGGGAGCGCGAACGGTGGATCGCGACCTGCACCGCCCTCGCCCGCCGCTACCTCGCGCCACAGTCGCCTCGCATGATCCCCCAGGGACAACCCGCCTTGGAGACCCGACCGGCATGACCGCCCAGCCGGACCGCACCTACCGGGGACGGATGCTCATCCTGGCCATCTGCTGCCTGAGCCTGTTCATGGTGGGCATGGACACCACGATCGTGAACATCGCCCTGCCCACGATCGCCCAGGACCTGCGCGCCGGGATCTCGGGACTGCAATGGACGATCGACGCGTATGCCCTCGTCCTCGGCAGCCTGCTCATGCTCTCGGGCTCGCTGGCGGACCGACTCGGGCGGCGCCGGGTCTTCCTGGCCGGGCTGGCCCTGTTCGGCTGCGCCTCGCTCCTGTGCAGCCTGGCCCCCGACATCAACTGGCTCATTGCGTTCCGGGCGATCCAGGGCATCGGTGGCTCGATGCTGAACCCGGTGGCCCTGTCCATCATCAGCAACGTCTTCACCGATGATCGGGAGCGCGCCCGCGCGGTCGGCGTGTGGGGTGGGATGTTCGGGCTCAGCATGGCGCTCGGGCCGCTGGTCGGTGGGTTGCTCCTCGGGGCCTCGCTCGGCTGGCGCTCGCTCTTCTGGGTCAATGTGCCCATCGCGCTCGTGGCGCTGCTCCTGACGGCCCGCTTCGTCCCGGAGTCCAGAGCCGCCCACCCCCGTCGCGTCGACCCGGTGGGCCAGGTGCTCGTCATCGGCGTGCTGACGGCCCTGACCTACGCCATCATCGAGGGTCCGGACACCGGCTGGACCTCACCCACCATCCTCGCCTGCGTCGCCCTCGCCGCTCTCGCGCTGATCGGCCTCCTTATCTACGAGCCACGCCACGCTGAGCCATTGCTGGAACTGCGGCTCTTCGCCAGCGTGCCGTTCTCGGGGGCGACGGCCATCGCGCTTATCGCCTTCGCCGCGGTGGGTGGCTTCGCCCTGCTCACGACGCTCTATCTCCAGGAGGTGCGCGGCTACTCCGCGCTGCACGCGGGGCTCCTCTTCGTGCCCGTGGCGGCGGCGGCCATGATCTCGGGTCCGCTGTCGGGCCGGCTAGTGGCGAACCGCGGTGCGCGACTCTCGCTGTTGGGGGCGGGTGCCGCGTTCACGCTATGCGCGGTAATGCTCACCGGGCTCACCGCGACCACATCGGTCGGCTGGCTGCTCGTCGCCTACGTCGTCTTCGGCCTCGGCTTTGGCTTGGTCAGTGCCCCCGTCAACAACACCGCGCTCTCGGGCATGCCGCGCGCGCAGTCGGGGGTGGCGGCCGCGATCGTCTCGACCGGCCGCCAGGTGGGCATGACCCTGGGCGTCGCGGTGGCGGGCGCGCTGCTTGCGTCCAGCCTCCACGGCTCAATCCAAGCGGGGCTCGCCCCAGCCAGCCATCCAGCCTGGTGGGTCATGGCGGGCGCTGGTGTCTTGGTCATCGCGCTCGCACTCATCACCACCAGCGCCTGGGCACGCCGCACGGCCATCGCGGTGGGCCGGGTGGCGACGGGCAGTGCCGCCTGACCTGCTGCGTCGCGCCGGATGGAGGGCGATCACGGCCCGAGGGCACCGGATCCGATCCAACCTCAACTGAGCGCCACAGGTCGCTCGCAGCGGCACTAGATCGGGATGCGTCCGTCGCAGCGGAGGGCCCAGACCGCCGATTGCGTGGCAGACACGGGTAGGCAGGGTGCATCCCTCCATCCACCCCATCAGTCGTAGAAGACGTGCTCCCCGGTCGGTGCCCAACGCTCGTCGGTCGAGCCGCAGTGGGGGCAGCGGGGCGGGGCGGGGCGGCATAGGTGAACCGCCCGCCGCACGCGCAGGCCGGGAGTTGCTGCTCGACCGCCGCGTGGTAGGCAGCCTCGCCGATGGGCTCCCCCAGATACGTCCGCTGGATCTCCCGGTCCATCTCCGCCCGTGCGATGGCGTAGGGCCTCTTCAGCCCCTTGATGAAGGCCAGGTGCACGTCGCCCATGTCGCGATGCGCCACGCTGTTCGGCCTCCCGCAGCGGTCGCAGTGCAGCAGGTCGAAGAAGAACCCGCCGCCTTCTTCCGCCTCGAAGCGGGTGCCGCATGCCTGACACTGGTAGCCGGTCGCAGATCCTATCCTCTTCACCCGCCTCTCGGTCACCACCCCTGTAGGTGGCCACCGATCAGCAGCGTGT
>JBKQRF010000129.1:0-22054 GCA_052144055.1 Candidatus Limnocylindrales bacterium | reverse complement strand
TCTGGGACAGCCCGAACAGCGCGGGCGTCATCACCGACGCGATCCGCTGCCTGAAGCTCGGCCTCGACCGTGGCCTGTCGGGCACCCTCGTCGGGCCGTCCTCGTACTTCATGAAGAGCCCGCCGCTCCAGCTGCACGACGACGTCGCGCATGCCCGGGTGGAGGCCTTCATCCGCGGGGAGGACAACGAGACGCTCACCGGGGATGCCGTACCGGCCACGACGACTACGGGCAAGCCGACGCCGGCGTCGAGGAGGCGACCGTCCGCTGAAGGGCGGGCCGTCTAGCTCGGCCAGGCTCATGAGGGCCGACGACGGGTCTGGAAGGACGCCGCCAACGGGCCGCGTGCGGGGTGTCGGATACGCGCCCCACCGTCGCGCGAACGGGAGGGGCCGCGGCGCGCGGCTCCTCTATCGCCTGCAGGAGAAGGCGACCGTGCGTGCCTACCGGGCAACGTCGTGGCTGCTGGGCAGGCTGCCCGAAGGCCCGGTGGTCGCGGTCGCACAGCTCGCGTTCCTCACTGGCTACGCGCTCTGGCCGGCAAAGCGCCGGGCCATCACCGCGAATGCGAGCCACGTTCTCGGGCTGCCCGTCGGACACCCTCGCGTCAAGCGGCTGGCGCGGGCCGTCTACCGTGCCTACGCCGGGTACGTCGTCGGGCTGATGCGCCTCCCCGCCCTGCCGCCCAACGTGCCAGCGCGCCTCGTGGACGCGGGCGGCGAGCACGGCCTCGAGTCGTTCCAGCGGCTCCACGGGAGGCTGCGGGCCGAGGGCCGCGCAATGATCATCGTGACGCTCCACGTCGGCAGCATGGAGACGCTTGCCGCGGCGATGGCCTCCCACGGCTTTCCCGCGTACGGCGTCGCCGACGACACCGCATATCCGGAGCTGTACCAACTGCTGGCCGAGCAGCGCCGACGGTGGGGCGTGCAGGTGATCGCGTGGCGCAACCTTCGCGAGATCCACCGCGTGCTGCGCGACGCTGGGATCCTCGCGCTGCTGGTGGACTGGGGATACCGACCCGACGGCATCCCCGTACGGTTCTTCGGTGACTGGACGACGCTCCCCGCCGGGCCGGCGGCCCTGGCCGCCAAGACGGGGGCGGCCATCGTGCCGGTCGTCAACCGCCGTGCGCGCGACGGGCGCTATCACGCCGAGCACGGCGACCCGATCGAGGTTGCATCCGGCGCACCGGCCGCCATCCAGCGCGCAACACAGGCGGTGGCAGACGCGCTGCAGCGCGCCATCGAGGTGGCACCGGAGCAGTGGTACTCGTTCAAGCCGATCTGGCCAGACACGGATCGCGAGGGAGACGAACTCGCCGCCCGCGCCGCTGCTGCGCTTGCGGACGAGACCGAGCATGGGACACGGCACGGACGGCGACGGAGGATGGCAAACGAGGGGGTGGAGGCCGACGTGGTCACCGAGCCAGTTGCCACCGACCTGGCTCCTGAAGCCGTAGCCGCCGAAACACCGGCCGATGTTTGAGTTCCTACGAGGGCCAGGGATGACGCGCCGTCAGCGACTGGGAGCGCAGGCGCTCGTCTCGCTGTCGGGCGTCGCGTCTCGGCTGCCCGCTGGCCCGCTCCATCGGATCGCCCACGCTGCCGGTCTCGGCTGGTACCTTGCCGCGCCAGGCCAGCGAGGGCTGGCGCGCGCCAACCTTCGCCGCGTGTGCGTCTGGCTGGATGAGAACGGGATGGCCTCGCCCCGCGTCCAGCGCGCTGCGCACGACCCGGCCCGCCTGGAGCGCCTACTCCGAGACGCGTTCGGCCACCGTGCCCGGTACTACCTCGAAGTCGCGATGAACGAGCGCGTGGATCCGGCGTTCCTCGCACGCCACCTGTCGCTCGCCGATCCGCAAGCGGCCGACCGGGAGCTGAACCGGCCGGGACCAGCGCTAGTGATCGGCCTTCATCTAGGGGCGCTCGAGCTGCCGGCCCAATACATCACGGTAACTCGCGGGCGCCGAGCCATCGCGCCCATGGAAACCCTTCGCAACCCTGTGCTCCAGGCGTATCTGGAGCGGACGCGAGGAAGGACGGGCGTGCGGATCGTGCCCATCGCCCTCGCCCGGCCCGTGCTCGAGCAGGCGCTCGCCAGCGGGGACATCGTCGGGCTGATCGCCGACCGGGACATCTCGGGCCGGGGCATCCCGGTGACGCTGTTCGGAGCGAGGACGCGGCTGCCGGCCGGCCCTGGCATCCTAGCGGTCGACATGGGCGTGCCGGCGTTTGCCGCCGCCGCCATCCGCTCCGGCTGGGGCGAGTACCGCGGGTTCGTGATCCCAATCGAACTGGCCGCTGGCGACACGCGACGCGAACGTGCGCGAGCCTTTACCGACAGCGTCGCCCGGGCGTTCGAGCGGCTCGTCGCGGAAGCGCCCGAGCAGTGGTGGTCGATCTTCCAACCAATCTGGGAAGCAGCGTGAGCATGGACGACCGCGGCGCGGCACCCGAGCCAGCCGAGCGACTCGGTCTCGCTGATCCCCACATCCACACCCTCGCGTCCGACGGCGTGGCGGGCGTGCAAGAAATCCTGGACTACGTCGAACACCATACGGACCTCGACGTCGTCGGCATCAGCGACCACGAGCGCATCGACGCGGGCTTGGCCGCGCGCGCCCTCGCGCGGGAGCGCGGGTCGCGCGTGGATGTCGTCGTCGGCGAGGAGATCACGACCCGCGGGGGCCACCTTCTTGCGCTGTTCCTAGAGGAGCGGGTCCGGCCACTCCAGTCGCTGCGCGCGACAATCGCCGACGTTCACGAGCAGGGCGGGCTCGCGATCGCCGCGCACCCCCTAGCGCCGTACCCGATCTGCGCCAGCGCTCGCGCTATCCGCCGGCTCCAGGCAAACCCCGATCCGCGCTTCCACCTCGACGCGCTGGAGGCGTTCAACCCGACGTCGGCCGGGCGAAGCCATCATGCGAAGGTGGTGGCGCTGGCCGACGAGCTCGGGATGGCGGCCGTTGGCGGGAGCGACGGCCACCTGCTCGAGGCAATCGCCACCGGATACACGACGTTCCCCGGGCGCACGGCCGACGACCTGCGCCGCGCGATCCTCGAGCACCGGACCGGCTGGCACGGGGAGTTCTGGACCTTCGGCTTCGAAGTGCAGATGTACGGCCGTCAGCTGCGCAAGTATGGCCGCGACATCCGCGATGATCTGCGCGGGGCGCTGCTGCGGACACGGACTGGACGTGACCTTGGGTATCCCGGCGGCCGCCTACGTCCGCCGCGGTTCACCGGAGACGGTGCCGATCGCAGGCCGTGGCCGGCCAGCGACGAACAGGGGCACGCCGGGGGCGAAGCCGCGCCGTGAAGATCGGACTAGTGACGCCGTACATCTACCCGCTTCCGGGCGGCGTCAACGCTCACGTCGGCTTCCTGTATCAGCACCTCCGGGAGCGCGGTCACGACGTGCGCATCCTCAGCAGCACGCATGGCCTCCAGCGCTCGAGCGAGGGCGACATCATCCGCATCGGGCGCGGCTTCAGCGTGCCCTCCAACGGGTCGGTCGGGACGCTGACGGTCTCGCCGCGCTACCTGTCGCAGGTCCGCGAGGTGCTCGAGCGTGAGCAGTTCGACCTGTTGCACTTCCACGAACCCTTCGTGCCCTTCCTGTCGCTTGTACTGCTGCGGGAGTCGACCAGCGTCAACGTTGCCACGTTCCATGCCTACAACGGCTGGAGCCCCGCCTACGAGTTCGGGCAGCGCATGCTATCCGGATACGCGCGACGGCTGCACGGGCGGATCGCGGTGAGCGTGGCCGCCCGGTACTTCATCGACAAGTACTTCCCGGGCGAGTACAAGGTCATCCCCAACGGCGTCGAGGTGGAGCGGTTCGCCTCGGCGCGCCCGGTCGAGCGCTGGCGCGACGGCACGCCGAACCTGCTGTTCGTGGGCCGGTTCGAGGAACGGAAGGGGCTCCTGCACCTGCTGAAGGCGTACAGGCTGCTCCGGCGTCAAGGCCGCGACTGCCGCCTGCTCGTGGTGGGGCACGGACCCCAGGAGCGCGAGGCGCGACGATACCTGATGACTCGGCGGCTCAGCGACGTCGAGATGCTGGGACGTGTCACCGAGGACGAGAAGGCTCGCTGGTTCGCGACGGCAGATGTGTACGTCTCACCGGCGACCGGGCGCGAGTCGTTCGGGATCGTGCTGCTGGAGGCGATGGCGGCTGGGACGCCCATCGTGTGCAGCGACATCCACGGCTACAAGGGCGTGGTGCGGCGGGGAGAACAAGGGCTGCTTGTCCCGCCCCGCGATGCGGAGGCCCTAGCCGATGCGATCGGGCGCCTGCTCGACGACCCGGACGAGCGTGCCCGCATGGGCCGGTCCGGCCGCGAACGGTCGCACCAATTTGGCTGGGACCGAGTGGCGGCACGGGTGGACGACTATTACGGGTTCGTGATCCGTCGTCTAGCCACGCAGGGCCAGCTGCCTCCCGGGTTCCACGCGCCGATCCCGTTACGTTCCCCGACCCTTCCGCCCCTCCCCTCAGGAACCGCCGAGTAGGCAGTCGCGCGCGCCCGCCTGCCGTCCGTCTACGTCGTCGTCGGCTCTGTCTCGCCGGCGGGGTCCGCGACGCGCCCTTCGCGCTCAGCGCGGCGGACCGCCAGCTCGAGGCTCCAGGCGCGGGCCGCGTACATCACCGCCAGCGAGCCGACGAGGACCGCGACGATGAGCGAGATCGACTCGGCTGTGAGCAGTTTCGGGTGGGCGGCCGGGGTCATGTTCACCGTGAACTGGAAGTCGTAGATCCAAGTCGGCAGCAGGCCCTGGTACATGTTGACGAAAGACCCGGGAAGCGGCAGCGCGGCGATGTTCGGATACCAGATCACGAACCACAGGGCGGCCGCGAGCAGAACCCCCAGTGCGAACCGCCGCGGGTCGCGAGCGCGCAGCACCAGCCAGGCGGGGCCGCATAGCAGCAGGCCCACGACCGCGCCGACCACGAACGGCCCGCCGCTCCCCAGCGGGACTGAGACGAGCAGGACGTCCGGCACGCTCGCCTGAACAGCGACGAGTGCCGCCAGCACGATGAGCGCCGCGACAAGCGACGGACCGTACACACGGAGCCGGCCCACTCGACCGTCGTCGCCGGCGGCCGCGCCGCGCGCAGTCCACCAGAGCCAGCCAGCGCCGACTGCTCCGATCACGATGACGGTGGCCGCCGCAGCTACCCGCTGGGTCACGATCACAGGGTTAGCGACGGCGCCGCAGACCTGCGACGCCGGGGCCACCGCGGCCGTCCCAGCAAAGACGCAGAGCGGGCCCTTGACAAGCCACAAAATCGCCGGTCCCAGGATGGCCAGGGCTGCGGTCACGCGCGCCAGCGCCCAAGTCCCTGGCGCCGGGCCGTGCCACAGCTCCGCTACGAAGTAGGCGAGCGCAAGGAACGAGAAGGGCAGCGTGGTCAGGACGTGGTATTGGAACGTCGCCCGGTCCACCCATACCCAAGGGAGCCACTGGCTCGCGGCGGCCAGCACCACGATTCCCAGCGCAAGGCTGCGCCGGCGCCATGCCTGCCATGCCGTCCACGGGACGGCCGTTACCGACATCCAGAAGAGCACCAGGTTCCCGGCGTCGTAAATCGAGACGCCCGTGTCATTCGCCAACGAGCCCTGGTACCACCAGACGGGTTTGAGGTCGAACGGCCACGCCCACCACGGCGACGAGGCGGGGTGGGCCACCCGGAGGTCGTTGTGGTAGTTGAACATCGAAACGGTCAGCTCCCACAGGGTCTGCCCGTGGTTGCCTGCCGGGAACCCCGTCCAGAACTGGTTCCCCAGGGCAACCCATGGGATATAGCTGATGACGTAGACGACGAGCGGGACGACGGTCATGCACGCGAGCGCCCAGAGCCAAGGCAGGCCGAGAGAAGCTCCCGGCACCAGCCAGCTCTCGGCCGGCGGGTCGGCCGGCGCATCGGCGTACGTGCGGGCCTCGCCTGATCGGGCCGGTGGGGCGAGCGGGCCTGCGCCGAACCGGGCGAGCACGAGCGGCGCCGCGTACGCGACGAACGCGACCACGATAAGCAGGAAGGCTCCGGCCAGCAGCATGCCCTGTGTTAGCGGCCCGCCCTGTAGCCGCGATCCGAGGCCGATGCCGGCAACGGCGGCCAAGATCCCGAGCACGAGTGGCGCGACCACCGCGAACCGAAGCTCCTCCACCGTCCAGTGGATGGACCGCACGGCGATGCCCGCGCCGAGCAGCAGGGTCAGCGCGATCATCATGAGCAGGAACGTGACGTTGAGCTGCGGGCTGGTGACACCTGGCGCCGCGCTGATCGAGTAGTAGCCGAGGATGCCTGTCAGGACCGCCATGGCGCCGAGCGCCAAGACGCGTCCCAGTCCGCTGCGCAGTAGGGTCAGTAACCCGATACCGCCAACGGCGTAGAAGCCGACCCACTTCGAGGCGCAGGCCAGCCCAAGCAGAATCCCGAGGAGCGGGAGGCCGACCAACAGCGCGGAGCGGCCGCGCCAGCGTCCGAGTGCAAGCGCGGCATACACAACGTACGCGGCCACGATGAAGAGCGCGGCATAAGTGTCGTTCATGCCGATCCGCGAGTTCGCGAAGAACATGCCGTCCACCAGCGCAAACCCGGCGACGAACAGGCCCACGGAGCGGCGCCGGAACAGGATCCGCGCCAGCAGGTACAGCAGCGCCACGAGCAGCGTGCCGGCGATTACGCCCGGCAGGCGCCACGCGAAGGCATGGCTTCCGGCGTCCACCGCGGCGACCGAGCCGGTTGACGAGAAGACCAGGATCTGCTGGCGGTCACCGGACGGGTTGTTGGGCTGTTGGTCGAACGCCCAGGCGACCGGTGTGAAGGGCAGGTTCGCGTTCGCGTACACGGCGTTGCCGTGCGGCTCCACAACGTAGATCGTAGGCGACGAGCCGTCGGGGGTCCTCCCCAGTACGTGGACCATGTTCGATGCCGCGTCCCACGTGGCGTCGCTGACGGTCCCGGGCATGGGTATAGGCGACCCGACGACTGGCTGGGCATCGGGCGCAAGCTGGATGGTGCGGAGCGTGCGGTCCGAAGCGACGTACAGCGTGGGCTCGTCGATGCCGGACGCGACGAACGTCATGCCCCCGGCGGTCCCCTCCAGTGGCAGCGAGAGGACGGTGTCGAGGGTCACGGCGTCAAGGAACCGGACCGACGTGCCGGCGGAGACGGCGAAGACCGGCGACGTGTCGAGGCTCGCCGCGCCGCCGAGCGCCTGCACCGCCGACTGGACGTTCGCCTGCTGTGCGGAACTGAGGAAGGCCGAGACGACCACTGGTCGGAGGTTCGCCCTCGCCGTGGCGAGTTGCTGCTGGTCCGCCGTCAGTGCCTGCCGCGCACTCGCCAGCGCGGCGTCCTCGGCGGTGGTGCGCACTCTCACCGCCTCGTACTGCAGCACCGTGGCGGCGTCAGCCGTGACCGCTTGCTGCCATCTAGAGACCGCCGCCGGCAGATCGAACACGGGGCCGGTCGACACGCCGAGGGCCGTCGTCAGCGCGCCAAGCTTCGCGGGGTCGTACGACTTTGTGAGGTCGACGGTGACGCCAGCTACCGGATCCAGCGGGACGACTCCCGCCACGGGGCCGGTGTCTGCCTGCGGACTAGCCGTGGCCCGACCGAGCACGGTCCCCGGAGTGCCGGAGGTGTCGATGCTCACGAGCTGACCGGTCGTGGTGACCGCGAGCAGGCTTGCGCCAGTCGCAGAAGGGACCAGCCGTTGTACGGGGCCACCGGCGCCGGGGCCAGCCAGCATCGTAGGCTGAATGTCGGCCACGCCGCCGCTGGTCGAGCGCAGCGCGTCGAGTCGGGACGTGGGCAGTGACCAGATGGTCCCGTCGGCTGCGGCCGCGTAGAGCACGTGCTGAACGGTGTCGACGGCGACTGCGGTCGCTCCCGGCACGGCGAGCTTCGCCACGACGCCGCGTCCCTGGAGGTCGTAGGCGAGTACGTTGCTTCCGGTCGCGATGTAAAGTCGGTCCCCGTCGCGGCCGGCGGAGGCGCCCGGGTCGCTCCAGCGCGGCTCGATCGCCGTGGCCCGCACGGGCACGTCCAGGCTGCTCGTCCCGGTCACCTGGTCGTCACCGAACGCCACGAGCCCCAGCGCCATGAGGTACTTCGCAAGGTGCGGGTGCGTGAACTCGTAGATGGCGTGCGGCATCCCGTACCGCCAATCCTGCAAGAACTCGGTCGCCGTGCGCGCGTGGTAGACCTCGTCGAAGTACATGCCATACGGCTGCGCGAGGCCCACGACGCGGGCAGTCATGGCCGCGACGACCAGCAGGGCCATGATCAGCAGGTCGAGCCGGTCGACGCGCCCTCCGCCCTCCCCGTGCAGCTGCCGGCTGTGGTCGGCCCGGATCGAGCCCCGTCCGAGGAGGCCGCGCAGCATCCCCTGGCCCGAGCGTGTCGGCGGGCGGTCCATCCACTCAACGGCCGGGGCGGTCGCTGCGGCGCCCGGCGAGTCGGTCGTCCCCGCGACGAGAACGCTGCCGGCCGGGTCGGCCGTTCCCGCAACGAGAGCGACAACTGGCAAGTCGCCGGCCCCGGGAACCAGTGCGCCCTGGTCCAGCGCCGCACTGCTGGCGACCGGGTGGACGACGCTCGACTCGGAGACCGCCAGCTGCGCCCTGGGTTCCGGCCTCCCGCGACGGAGCAGCCAGCGCACTGGTTCGAGTGCTCCCAGGGCGAGCAGGAACACCGCCACATGCCCGAGCGCCGAGAGCACGACGCCAGCATCCGAGCGGAACACAGGCCCGCCCAGCAGGTTCGCGATGTTCGGCGTGGCGTAGAGCGGCAGCGTCAGGATGGCGTGCAGGTTCATGAACGAGGCTGCGGCCAGCACGACCGTGGCTACCAGCCACCGGCGGGAGGTCAGCGCCAGCAGCGGGAGGAAGACGAAGATCGGGAACAAATAACGCTCGTGCACGCGCGTTGGCAGCACGAAGAACGCCAGCGACAGGAAGGCCGCCGCGAGCAGGATCGAGCGACGATCGTCCCGCCACGCAACCTGCAGCACGCCCAGCGCGATCCCCGCGAGCAACAGGATCGCTCCGATTGCGAACCCTGGCAGGGGTCCGAGCAGCGGGACGAGGTCGTCCGACCAAGTGCCCGCGTGCGCGAGGGATGCCCCGCCCGGGTCGGCGATCAGCGCCCACGGGTTATAGGCATTGACCGTCAGGTAGTGATACTCGCCCGCTGTGCTGACCACGAGCCGCAACAGCCCCACGATGTCGAGGTTGAACGGCACGATCACCACGAACAGCACCGCCAAGCCTGCCGCCACGGACGAGACGAAGCGCCACGGCCCTTGTTCCTCGACGAACCAGCCGGTCAGCCGCTCGCTGCGGACCCGGGGCCGGGGCCCGGAACCCGGGACGACCACGTGACGGCGCAGCAGCATGACGCCGACGATCGGAGCGAGGACCAGCCCGAACTGGGGCTTGACGAGGGCCGCGAGCACGGCCAGGGCGGCGGCCGACTCCGACCACCCGCCAACGAGCGCCAGGACGGCCCCAAGCACGACCAGCGCACCCAGGGCATCCACCTGGCCCCAGAGGGCGGAGTCGTACCAAGGGACCGGGTTGAAGAGGTAGAGCGCTGCCACGCCGAGCGCGAGGAGCCGCACGCGCTCTGGGTTCGATGGACCCGTATCTGGCCCACCGGCGGGCGGCTCATCGAGGCGGCCCTTCCACTTGAGCACCGTGCGATACAGGACGTATGCGACGGCCAGGTCCAGTAGGATCGCCGGCAGCTTGATCAGCTCGCCGGTGATCGTGCCCTGGTCGCTGCCGGTCAGGGTCGCCAGCGCGCGTCCGGCCAGCCCCACCACCCAAAGGACGTAGAGGTAGCCGGGGGTGTAGTCGGCGAAGCCGGCGTTGGCGTAGAAACCCGGAGGGCCATAGCGGGCGAGTGTCATCGCCCACGAGGTGAAGCTCGAGATGTCGGTCTTGAACCCCGAGCCCGGGAAGAGGACGTATGCGATGATGAGCCGGAGGGCGAGCCCGGCGAGCAGGAGCAGTGCGATGGCGGGAATTCCGGCGCCAGCCCGGACCGACCATCCCGGCGCTCCAGGGCCGCGTCCGGTCCCACCCGCCGAAGGCGATCGAGCCAGGGAACGAGCCTCCTGACGAGCGACGAGGTGCACGGCAGTATAGCAACGGACGCGGGACGGCCGACTCCCGTCGGGGCCGCAGGACCAGCTTGGGGGCCCGCCCCTCGGTACGCTGACGACAGCCCACGCGTGCCCAGACCGGGACCGACCACGCGCCTCGGGCTGCGCCTGGACGAGATCCCGCCCCGCACGTTGGGTCTCGCGCTCGTCGCGTTCGCGGCGCTCGTTTACGTCGTCTCCAACCCGTTGCACGACGACCTGTACAACCACTTCGTGTGGCAGGCGGACGCCTGGCTGCACGGACGACTGGCCATCGCGTTTCCCGTCTCGAGCGGACCCCACCAGAACTCGTACTTCCAGGACGTGGTGCCTGATCCCGGCCACCCGGGGCTCGGCCTCCTGCCGTTCCCCCCGCTGCCCGCGCTCGCACTCCTCCCGTTCGTGGCCATCCTGGGCCTGGCCACCCCGGCATCCCTGATCGCGGCGCTGCTGGGCGCGCTCGACGTGGGGCTTGCCTGGCGCCTGTGCCGGCGTCTGGCGGCCGATCGCGGAGTGGTCCTGATCGCCACGATGTTCTTCGCCTTCGGCACCGTGGCCTGGTACGCGGCCGCGATCGGCACGACCTGGTTCCTCGCCCACGTGGTGGCGGTGGGACTCTCGCTGCTGGCGGTGACCATCGCGATCGACGCGGACCTCGCCTTGAGGGGTGCAGGAGCGCCGGGCACATCGGCGGGGTTGGAGAGTGTGCCCACCTCGGGCACAGCGACCGGGACGCACCACCTCGGCGGAGGCAGGGCCGCGTTCGTCGCGGGCCTGCTGCTGGGGTTCGCGACGCTCGCCCGGCTGACCGTCATCTTCGGCCTACCCTTCCTGTTCCTCGTCGGCGGCGGCACGTGGCGCAGCCGGCTCGTCCTGGCCGTGGTCGGCGCCGCTATCCCACTCGTGGTGCTCGCCGGTTACAACGTCGCGTCCACGGGCCAGCCATTCAGCCCGGCCTACGCCACCATCGCGCGAACCGAGTACCACCCTGAGCCGGCGCTCTACCATGCGAACTGGGGGGTGGAGGACGTGCGGTACATCCCGCAGAACCTGCCGCTTGCGCTGTTCAATCCGCCCGAGATCCGGCCCGAGTGCGGCCTCGCGCTGCTCGATCCGAACTGCGGCACGGTGCGGCCCGACCCGATCGGGATGGGGCTGATCCTCGTGAGTCCGGCGTACCTGCTCGCTCTCCCAGCGCTCCGGAGGCTGCGGCGCGACCGGGTGGTCGCGGCCGGGGGCTTGGCCGTCATGCTGATCGGGCTGGCCGACGCGGCGCACTTCAGCCAAGGGTGGGTACAGTTCGGCTGGCGCTTCAGCAATGATTTCGTTGCCTTCGCGCTGGTGCCGGTCACTCTGGCGATCGCCCGCATGGGGCTCAACCGGCGCGTACTCTTCCTCGTCGGGCTGTCGATACTGGTGAACCTGTGGGGCGTGTACTGGGGCGTGACGCTGGGATGGTGAGCGGGATCGCCGCCTTCCTCGTGGCGCTCGTGCTCTACCTGCCGACATTGATGCCCACCGTCGGGTTCTGGGACACGGCTGAATTCCAGACAGTGGGGCCCATCCTGGGGATCGCACACCCCACGGGCTTTCCTGCCTACGTGTTGCTCACGTGGGCCGCCAGCATCATCCTGTCGCCGTTCGGGGGGACCGCGTTCCGCATCGACCTGCTATCCGCCATCCTCATGGCCGGGTCCGCCGGTCTTGTCGCCGCGACGGTACAGCGCCTGACCGGGCGCGTAGTTCCTGCCGTCGCGGCAGGCCTCCTGCTTGCCAGCGCCCCCATCTCCTGGTGGACGGCCGAACGCGCCGACCCGCACGCTCTCCACTTGTTCCTCTCTGCACTGCTGCTCTTCCTGCTGGTCGCATGGGCGCAGCGCGTGCGGGAAACGGACGTTGGTCGCGAACGGACGCCCGACCGAGTGGCGGATCGTCTACTCCTGTCGGCCGCGGCGGTTTACGCGGTTGCGCTCGGCAACCACGCTCTGAGCGTGCTGCTGGCGCCGGGCATCCTGGTCCTGCTCCTCGCGGCCCAGCCGAGCCTCTTCGCGCGGCGTCCCCGTTTCGTCGCGACGTGCGCGGGCCTAATCGTGCTGCTGACCGCCCTGCTATACGCCTACATTCCTCTGCGGGCTTCGATGAACCCGCCGCTCGACTACGCACACCCAACGACCGCGGCGCGCTTCGCGTACTTGGTCCTCGGCCTCCAGTTCGGCGGCCTGCTGCACAACCCGGTCACCGGCGGGCTCGGGGCCGTCGTCGACATCTTCGCCACCCAGTTGAGCGCCGCGGTGCTGGTCGTAGCCGTGGCGGGGTTCGCAGCGGTGGTCGTGGGACTCGGCCGCCTCCGGGGCCCGAGGTTGCCGGTCGTGCTCTTCACCACCACCTGGTTCGTCATCGTCACCATCTTCGCCCGTGCCTACAACGACGGGTTCCCGGATCGCTACTATCTGGTCCCGCTCGCGATCGTCGCGCTCTGGGCAGGCGTCGCCGCCTCGTTAGCATGGGACGCCGCGGCACGGCTGCTCGGCCGCCTCCGCCTGCGCGCCATCCCCCGATTCTTGCGCGCCGGTGCCCTCGTCCTGGCTGCCGTGATTGTGCTGACGCTGCCCGGGCAACGTGCCCTCGCCGGCCAGGCGCAGCAGCGCGGCGCCGCCGACGACAGTGGCGCACGCTGGCTCGACGCGGCGTACGCGATCCTGCCGCGCGACGCCGTCGTCATCTCGTGGTGGAGCTACTCGACGACCCTGTGGTACGGGCGGTGGGTGGAGGGACGGCGGCCCGATGTGCAGATCGTCGACGACCGAAATCTCCTAGACGACGGCTACGAGACGGTGGCCAACGCGGTGGCGCATTTCGAGGCACTGCACCGTCCGATCTTCCTGATCCGTCAGCCGGCCGACATCGCTTCGCTCGAGTACCGTTACCAACTCGTCGAGCACGACACGATCGCCGGCTACAGCCCGCTCTGGGAGATCATTCGATGACCGATCCCGCGGCACTCGTCCCGGCGCTCTCGTACTTCTTCCCCGCCCACGATGAGGAGGCCAACATCGAAGGGCTGGTGCAGGAGGCGCTCGAGACGCTGCCGACGCTGGCCGAGCGGTTCGAGATCATCGTGGTCGACGACGGCAGCACCGACGCCACACCGGCGCTGGCGGACCGCCTGGCCGCCGAGCACCCTGACGTCGTACGTGCAGTGCACCACGCCACCAACCTGGGCTACGGCGCCGCGCTACGCAGCGGCTTTGCGGCCGCGCGGTTCCCGGTCGTCGGCTTCACCGACGGCGATCGACAGTTCCGAGTTGCGGACCTGGGCGGGCTGTTGGCGGCGTTCGAGCCGGCGGCGCGCCCGGCAGTGGGGGGCCGGCCTGACGCGGTTGTCGGGTACCGGACGCAGCGCGCCGATCCGGCCGTGCGGTTTGTCTACGCGCGCCTCTACCGGCTGGCGCTGATGACGTTCTTCGGGCTCCGCGTGCGCGACGTGGACTGCGCCTGCAAGGTCTTCCGGCGCGAAGCGCTAGGGGGGGTTCGCCTCGAGTCGGGCGGGGCGTTCCTGTCGGCCGAGCTTCTCATCAAGTTCCGGCAGCGCGGCGGGCGGTTGCACGAGGTGGGAGTGCCGCACTTCCCCCGCACGGCCGGGAAGGCCACGGGCGCAAGGCCGCGCGTCGTGCTGCGTGCCGTGCGCGACTTCTGGATGCTCCGGCTGCGCTTGTGGGCGAATCGGCCGGCGGCCCTACGGCGCGGGATCCCCGTGGTGCGTAGCTCGGCCTGACGGACTGGCTCGCCGGCGGGAGGCACCCGCCGTTCGGGCTTGGCTCGTGTGGTTGGGGGGTTCTATCGGGCAGGCCGGCCCTCCGACCCGCCGCCGCCCGGTGCGTCGCCAAGGTCGACGTCGAGCGAGTTGACGAAGTCGCGAAAGACAGCCAGTTGGTCGCTGCCCTCCTGGTCCGCGCCCGCATCGGCGTCCGGCTCCACCCCAGCCCGGTCGAGAACCGCCTGCGTGGCGTAGATCGAGACTCCGCCGCGGATCGCGAGTGCGATGGCGTCGCTCGGGCGGGCATCGACGTCAAGCGCCCTGCCACCCACCTCAATGACCATCCGCGCGCGGAACGTCTCGTCTGCCAGGTCGGAGACCACCACCTGCCGCAGCGTCGCCCCGAGTTGCACTAGCGTGCTGACGAACAGGTCGTGCGTCAGGGGCCGCTCTGGCTTGAGGTCCTGCAGTTTCATGGCGATGGCGTTCGCCTCCCAAGGCCCGATCCAGATCGGGAGGTAGCGCTCCCGCCCCAATTCCTTGAGGATAACCACATGCTGGCTCGACAGCATGTGGACCCGCACGCTCTCGACGACCATCTCGCTGAGCCCGTCCGATGCCATGCCAGGGATTCTACACGCGGCTCCCCTTGCGGCTGTCGCGCCGGCCGGACTGCGGCGTTCTCAGGGCCGGGCGGTGGCCCTCGGGGACGGCCGTCGCGTGGCCGCCGGCCGTCGCGTCGCGTGCGGCGAGGCGGTGGGCGTGGGTGACGCGGAGGCGCCGGCCTGGCCGGGCTGCAGCGGCGTCACCATTAGGCGGTCGCCGGTGACCCAGACGATGGACGGGGTTGCGCCCCCGCCCGGGTCGAGCAGGAACATGCCACGCAGGTCGACGAGCTGTGGCGTGCCCGCCGCAGCAACGTATTCGCTCTTGTAGGCGCCGGTTGCCTTGTCGAAGGCGACGATCCGCTGGTGCGTGGCATCGTACAGATACAGCGTGCCCTGGCCGCGCGTGGCCGAGGCCGTCATGAGCCGGTAGTCGTGGCCCGGCCGTAGGTCCTGGTCGTCCGGCGGCGTGTCGAGCGAGAAGCCGCTGTCCGGCCGCCCATTCACGAAGTGCGTCACGGTGCTCGTGCTCAGGGCGTAGATGTCGCCATCAATGAAGACCTGCTCGAAGCCTGACACGTCCTGCGCCGTGGCCAGGTAGCCGGTCGGATCGGACGGAAACCCGCTCCCGTCGGCCGCGGGCGCGTATCGCAGGATCTGTTGCGAGCTCGGATCGACGACGTACAGGTTATATAAGCCGGCGTCAGCGTCGTGGACAAAGGTTTCGACGTCGGTCAGGCCGTTGCCCCACGTCACCGAGTGGTTCATTACGATCAGGCCGAGCGTGCCGTGCCCGTTCCGGTCAGCCGGACGCCACCGCCAGACGCCACCGTTGTGGTCGATGATCACCACGTCAGGCCCGCCTACGGTCAGCAGCCACGGGTCGCCGACCCCGTCGGCGCCACCGTCTCCCTCGCGGACCACCACGGAAGCCGTCTTCTTCGCGAGGTCGAAACGCACGACGGTATGCGCGGCGCGGTCGATCGAGTAGGCCGCGCCGTCGGGGCCAAGCACAAGGCCGGAGAGGTCCGCAGCTGGATCGAGCTTGCTCATCGTCACCAGCGTCGTCGCCGCGGTCTGGACCGTGAAGTAGAGCTGGTCGAGCCCCGCCGAAACCTGCTCCTGGTAGAACTCCACGATCCCGGCGGCGGCGCCGGCCTGCTGAGCCTGGTCGAGCTCCCGCCAGGCCGTGCGGAGGATCGTCAGTGCCTGCTGCGGGTCGGCCTTCACGAGGTCGCTTCCACCGCCAAAGACCTGGCCAATCTGCTCGCGCGCCGTCGCCAGTGCGTCCTCGCCCGAATTGACCTTCTGGATCTCCGCCGTCTTGCCCCGGAGGCCCCCGCTCACCAGCCAGTACCCCACGCCGACGAAGAGCACGAGGACCAGCACGCCTAGCACCGCGGTGGCGACCCGCCGCTCCGCCGCCCGGCGGTCGGTCACCGAGCGCACACGCTGCGGCGAAGGGCCCCGCCTCGGCAGGAGATCCAGACCGCGGTCGAGGAGTGCCACGAGCGCAGTTGCCCCCGCATCGCTGGCTCGCCGCGCGGTACCGCGCACGGCCGTCACCCCGCCCACAACGGAATCCGCGAGCGGGATGGGCGAGTGATCGGGTGCGCCGGCCAGCGGCGCGGCCGGCCGGACTGGAACCAGCTGATGCTCGACACGAGTCGCCGGCACCTCCGAGGCCTCGACGACCATGACGGCGTCGGAGCCCTGCGTGCCCTGGGCCACAAGGCGGTTGTGCAGGTGCCGCGCCGCCGGCCCTGGGTGCAGCGTCGTGATCGCCTGCCGCAGCTCCTCCGTCCCCAGCCGTTCCGCCAGCTCGCGTGAGCCGATGAGCACCACGTCACCCACCAGCAGCTCGCCGCGCCATACGTCCACCTCAAGGTCGCCGGGCGTCGGCAGCCCGGGCCCCCGCTCGGCGTCGGGGAGCGTTAGGAAGCGGCCTTGGCGGGCCAGAAACGCGTCCGCATCCCCGACCGTCGCCACGTAGAGCTCGCGGTCACGGACCACGGCGACCGCGGCCGCGAGCCCCCCAGGCGGCAGGTGCAGATCGCGGCGCGCAAGGCGCCGGTTCGCTGTCCGAATCGCCTTCTGCAGGCAGATGGGGATGCCGGCCGATTCATCGTAGTAGTACTCGCGCTGGATCGTCTCGAGGAGCAGCCGCGTACCCTCGCGAGCGCGAACGGTCGCGCCCCGCGCCGACGCGATGGCGTACAGGCTGCCCTTCGACCGCGCCGTCGCGCCGATGGTGGGCTCCTGAACCAGCACCGCGTCCGGAGAGGCCTCCAGGCGCTCGTCCTCCGGCACCAGCCCGAGGTTCGTATGGAGCCGGACCGCCATGATGTCCCGAGTCTACACGTCGGGGCCGTCGCCCCGGCCAACCCCGGAGCGTCGAACCGCCACGTGCAACTCACGGGCGCGGAAGGCGCCTGGAGACGAGGCCAGCGCGGCGAGCAGGAGTGCCGAGCGCATGCGGAGCTCGGACGCAACGAGCCCCGAGTCGGCCGTCACCAGCAGGGCGTCCCCGCGAAACCCGATCAGACGCGACCTGCCGGCCGCGGCCGGCAGGTGCTCCGCTAGGATGCGCTCCCAGGCAGACATCGCCCGCGCCAAGCGCAGCTCGTCCTCAAGCCCAAGCGACGCCGCGGCCTCTGGCAGGAGGTCACCCAGCCGTCGCATAGGGCGCTTTCGCCCAGACGTCATCCCAGCCGCTCCAGGCGCCCCGGCACGACGCGCCATGCCGTGGACTCGGACACGAGCACTTGGTCCAGGTCCTCGAGCGCTGTGGTCGTCACAAACGTCTGCGGCAGCGCGCGGATACGCCGGACCAGGTGCCGTCGGCGCGCCGGGTCGAGTTCGCTGAACACGTCGTCTAGCAGGAGAAGCGGCGCAACTCCGTCGGTGCGCGCCAGCACGTCCAGCTCCCCGAGCTTTAGTGCCAAGATCGCCGTCCGTTGCTGCCCGCGTGACCCGAAGACGGCCAGGTCGCGCCCGCCCAGCAGGAAGCGAACGTCGTCGCGGTGGGGACCGATCAGCGTCTGGCCGTTCCATATTTCCCTGTCAGCGGTTTCCGCCAGCCGGCGGCGGATCGCGTCCCCCGGCGTCTCGCCGGGGGACGGCGTAGCGTTCGTGTCGTAGACGAGCGCGAGCTCTGCCTCGCCCGGCGCGATCTCCCCGTGCGCCGACGCAAGAGGATCGGCAAGCTCAACGAGCACGGCTGTCCGGCGTTCAACGATAGCCCCGCCCTCCTCCACGAGCAGACGGTCCCAGTAGGCAAGCTGGTCGGCACCGGGCCCGCCCTCGCGGACCAAACGCAGCAGGCTGTTCCGCTGCGCGAGGGCCCGGCCATAGGTGGCGAGCGACCGGGCATGCGTCGGGTGAAGCTGCGTCGCCAAGTCGTCCAGCTCGTCACGGCGCACAGACGGCGACCCCGACACCAGCGTCATCGCCTCCGGCGCGAACAGGACGGTGCGGAGCATCGCCGACAATCCGGCCGGCCTCCGTCCCACGCCGTTGACACGGATCAGCTTACGCGCCCGGATGCCGGCCGCCGGGGTCGACACGGCCACCTCGAGGGTCTCGACCACGGAGGAGAGCGGCTCTCGGGAAACCGCGGCCTCCAAGCGGGCAACAGGGGCGCCCCAGCGGATCAGGTCCTGGTCGATCCGGGTCCGGTGTGAGTGACCAAGCGAGAGCACCACGAGCGCCTCGAGAAGGTTCGTCTTCCCGGCGGCGTTCTGCCCAGTGATGACGTGTGGCCCGGGCTCGAATGCGACCGTCAGCCGCTCGTAGCTGCGAAAATCGGCCAGCGCCAATTCACGAATGCGCACGGCCGGCCGCACGAACGTCGGAGCCTTAGCGAGGAGCGAGCGACCTACGACGCCGTCCGGACAGGCATGATCACGTGCACGTAGTCGGCGTCGCCCACCGGACGGAGCACGCCCGGTGACAGCGGGCCGTTGAACTCGAGCGCGAGCTGGGCGGCATCTAGGTTCTGCAGCATCTCGATGAGGAACCGCGCATTGAACGCGATCGTTGTGCCCTCGCCCTCGACCGTCGCCTCGATCTCGCCCTCGTTGTCGCCGATCTCTGCATTCGCCGAGACCGCGACGCTGCCTGCCCCATCCCCCGAGACCGTCAACTTCACTACGTTCGCCGACGAGCTCGCGATGAGGGCGGAAAGGTGGGTGGCCTTCAACAGGTCCTCCCGGTCCACGACGGCGCGCGTCGTGTGGGAGGTGGGAAGGACTTGCTGGTAATTCGGGAACTGCCCGTCGACGAGCCTCGTGATCAGCTCGACGCCTTCGACGTGGAACAGCACCTGATTCCTTGCGGGGGCGAGCACTACATCGACCGGATCGTCGGTGTCCGACAAGATCCGCACGAGCTCGGTGTACGACCTAGCAGGCACGACCACCGACTTTTCCGCAACGGGATCCAAGATGTTGATGGTCTTGACGGCGATTCGGTAGTTGTCGGCAGCGGCCAACGTCAGCCGGTCGCCGGCGAAACGCGTCAGAACCCCCGTCAGGATGGGGCGAGATTCGTCGCTGGCGGCGGCGAAGGCCACTTCACCAAGGGCAGCCCGAAGTACTTTCTGTGAAACACGCGTGGTGGGCCGTTCACCGGCGGCGGGGATGGCCGGGAACTCCTCGGCATCGATGCCCCTAATGTGCGCGCGGAAGCGGCCGCTGCGGATGTGGAGGCTGTCTGTGCCTTCGCTGTCAAGATCTACCCGCTCGCCTGGCGGAAGAGAGTTCAGGATGTCAGCGAAAAGTCGAGCGGGGACTGTCAGGGTGCCATCGGTCTCGATCTTGCCAGGGATCCAGCAGGTGATGCCGATCTCCAGATTGGTAGTGGTCAGCTTGAGGCCGGCATCCTCAGTGCGGAGTAGCACGTTGGACAAGACGGGGAGAGTCGCCCGGCTGGAAACCGCACGGCCCACGACCTGCAGTCCGCGTGCTAGGTTCTCTTGCATGAGCGACAGCTTCACGAGTTCCTCTTTTCCGAGTGCCCGGGACACCCAGGTTACCTACTACATCCAGCGCGGGGTCGCTCGAGAGACATATCTTCTCATTTCATCATCATCATCATCAGGGTGTGCATGCTGTGGATGCGCGTGCTCACTTGTGCGGGCCAGTTTGGTGGAATAGCTGGCTCGGAGCGTTGATCAACGAGCTGGTCCGGTGGAGTGCTGACACACGATGTGTGGACGGGGAGGTCGACTGATGCGCCAGCAGCCACGCGACGTACATCCGTCGTCGAACTGACAGAACGGCTGAGGGGCTCTCAAGGGCTGTTTATCCACATCGGATTCTGTTTAGCCGCCGATCCCTGGGCTTTTTCCACAGGGCAGCTCGATTTCAGCCTTTGCGGAAGGACCGGACGGCCACACTGTTGGCGACGACCCGTCACTCCCCTGTGTAGATCATCTCGCGCAGCGCCGCGATCTCGCGCCTGAGGTCGTCGTTGTCCTGGCTCTCGCGCGTGATCTTGTCGCAGGCGTGCAGGACCGTCGAATGGTCCCGCCCTCCGAGCTCCGCGCCGATACGCAGCAGCGAGACGTCTGTCTCCTCGCGCATTAGGTACATTGCGATCTGACGCGGCACCACGATGGCCCGGTCCCGCTTCTGGCCGCGCAGTGCATCGAGCTCCACGCCGTAGTACTCCGACACAGCCCGCGTGACTCGCTCCGGAGTTACCGTTCGACGCTTCGGGTTGTACAGGACGTTGGAGAGCACCGCCTGGGCGAGGTCGATGCTGACCGGGACGGCGTTCATGCTGGCATACGCCAGAATGCGATTGAGAGCCCCTTCGAGCTCGCGGATGTTGCTTACGACCTTGCGCGCGATGAACTCGACGACGTCCGGCCCGATCGCGGCGGACTGGTCCTCCGCCTTCGAGCGCAGGATGGCGATCCGTGTCTCTAGGTCCGGGGCGGTGAGATCGGCGATCAGCCCCCACTCGAAGCGGCTCCGCAGGCGCTCCTCGAGGGTCATGATCTGTTTTGGTGGCCGGTCGCTCGACAGGACGATCTGCTTACCGTCCTCGTGGATCGCGTTGAACGTGTGGAAGAACTCCTCCTGCGTGCGCTCCTTGTCCGCGATGAACTGGATATCGTCGATCAGCAGGATGTCGATCTTGCGGTAGCGGGCGCGAAACTCGTCGATCCGGCCCTGCTGGATGCTGGTGATGAACTCGTTGGTGAACTTCTCGCTCGTTGCGTAGGTCACCTTCTTGCGAGGAAACCGCGCGATCACTTGGTTCCCGATGGCGTGCATCAAGTGGGTCTTGCCGAGTCCCACGCCGCCGTACAGGAAGAGCGGGTTGTACGCGTGACCAGGCCGCTCGGCCACCGAGAGGCTCGCCGCGTGCGCCAGCCGGTTGGCCGAGCCGACGATGAAGTTCCCGAACGTGTAGCGCGGGTTGAGGTTGGTGGGGCCGCCCTCTCCGCCCACCCGGGTGGGCTCCACGCGCACCGCCTGGGAGGCGATCGCCCCCGCGGCGTCGGCTGGTTGGGCGGAGACCTCGAAATCGACCTGCACGCTGTAGCCCACGATCCGTGCAAGGGTCTGGCTGATCAGCGAGCGGTACCGCGACTCGAGCCAGTCCTTGGCAAATCCGTTGGGAACGGCGACGCGAAACCGATGTTCATCGACGGCGACGAGGGCCGTATCGCGGAGCCAGGTCTCGTAGTTGGCCGGGGACAGCGAAACCTGAAGCTCTCCGAGGGCGGCGCGCCACACCTGCTTCGCGTCCATTCCGTTCGCTCGACCCCATCAAAGCGATTCGCCGCAGTCCGTCAGGCGCCGCTGTGTGGGCGCTGATGGGCTCGGACCAGCCATGGCAGAAGCCGCGTGCGTGCCCCGAAGGTGGGCGCCGGCGGGCCTCTCCTGGACCCTCCCGTTGCGTCCCGGGCCGGGAGCCCGGAAAGCCTAGCACCGCGCGCACGGCCACCGCAACGCGAAACCGCCATACCCCCTGGTAGTATCTGGCTCGCCGATGTTTGCGGTGTGTCCCTCCCCGCATCAGCCGATCGGATCTCCAGGGAGCGCGCCCTCGTCCGCCACGAGGAGCGGGCGGCCATCGATCGGAAGAGCGCCCAGTGCCAGCACTTGGCTAGGAAACCCAGCGACGCGGCGGGGTGCGAAATTCACGACCGCAACGACCAGGCGACCCACAAACGAGGCCCGGTCAAGGTATGTGGTCAATGACAAGGTGGAGCGATCCCACCGCATCGACGCCGATGAGTTCTGGCGGCTTCTCGACGGCATCGTGGTCGACGACACCGGCCCGTTCACCGAGCGCCTGCGCGCCTGGGAGACCGCCTACAACATCGTCCAAACCCACCAGGCTCTGGGCTACCTCACCCCGGCCGAGTACGTCGCTTCGTTCGGGCTCGTGAGCTCCTATCTCGTCAAGCCCTGATTTCGGCGGCGCGGAGATCGAGCAACATGGTCCGATAGACCACGTCGGCGAGGTGACGCTTCAGACAGCGGAGCGCCTCGCGCCAGGTCTTGCCCTCAG
>JBKQRF010000128.1:0-4015 GCA_052144055.1 Candidatus Limnocylindrales bacterium | reverse complement strand
TACAGCCCGGCCGATCTCGATGCCGTCGCGGCACGGCTCAACACCCGGCCCCGCAAGACGCTCGGCTACCAGACTCCGGCCGCTATGCTGGCCGCCATCGTTGCGTCGACCCCCTGAATCCGCCGGTCCCTCTGGAGCCACTTGGCGAGGTGGGCGGCGATCGGCTGGCGATCGAGCTCGTGGGCGGCGGGGCCGCGGGGGCGGCGGAGGAGCGCGGGGCGTCCGTGGCCGATGCGCTCGACTGCACGCTCGCAGTACTGCGCCACGCCTGGGAGCAAGCGCTCCCTGAGGCGCTCGGCGACGACGCGTTCGTGCCACCACCCTTGGAGCGCTGAGCGATGTGCGGGATCGTCGGTGTCTCTGCCCCCGGCGCGGAGGCGGCGGGCCTGGCGGCGCTCGGGCTCTTCGCGCTGCAGCATCGCGGCCAGGAGTCGGCCGGGGTCGCGGTCAGCGACGGCGACGGGGTCATGGTCTACAAGGACCTCGGCTTAGTCAGCCAGGTGCTCGATGAGCGCCGGCTGCCCTCGCTGCGGGGCCACCTGGCCATCGCCCACTGCCGCTACTCCACCACCGGGTCGACGCGCTGGGAAAACAGCCAGCCGGCGTTCCGCCAGGGGCCGCGGCGCGCCGTGGCCGTCGCGCACAACGGCAACCTCGTCAACCCCGCGGAGCTGCTCGAGCTCCTGCCCGGCGGGCGGCGCGCGCTGCAGGGATCGAGCGACACCGAGCTCCTCACTGCGCTCCTCGCGAGCGCGAAGGGCGGCGACCTGCTCGACGTGCTGCGCTCGACGCTGCCCAAGGTCCGCGGCGCATACGCCCTCGTGGTGCTCGACGAGCGCCGCCTGCTCGGGATCCGCGACCCGCACGGCTTGCGCCCACTCGTGCTCGGCCGACTGCCCCAGGCTGACTCGTCCGACGAGCCCGGCTGGGTGCTGGCGTCGGAGACGGCGGGGCTCGACGTCCTCGGCGCGACGTACGTGCGCGACGTGGATCCGGGCGAGATCGTCGTGCTCGGTGAGCCGGGCGGGCCGCGCTCGCTGCGCTTCGCGACAGGCCGCGAGCAGCTCTGCGTGTTCGAGCTCCTCTACTTCGCGCGCCCCGACTCAGTGATGCTGGGGCGCAACCTCTACGAGGTGCGCCGACGCCTGGGCGAGGCGCTCGCGCGCGAGGCCCCGGCGGACGCGGACCTGGTCATGCCGGTGCCCGAGACCGGGGGACCGGCGGCGGCCGGATACGCCGAGGCGAGCGGGATCCCATACCGCGATGGGATGGTGCGCAACCGCTATGCCGGGCGCACCTTCATCCAGCCGAGCGCGGCCCTGCGCCAGCGCGGCGTCAACGTCAAGCTGAGCCCGCTCCCCGAGCAGGTGCGGGATCGGCGCCTGGTCGTGGTGGACGACTCGATCGTGCGCGGCACCACCACGCGGCAGATCGTGGCGCTCCTGCGCCGAGCCGGCGCCCGCGAGATCCACCTGCGCATCAGCGCGCCGCCTATCTTCCACCCCTGCTTTTATGGCATCGACACGCAGATCGAGACCGAGCTCATCGCGGCGCGCCACTCGCTCGAGGCGATCCGCGCGTACCTCGAGGCCGACTCGCTGGCCTACCTCTCGATCGAAGGCGTGCAGGACGCGATCGGGCTGCCGCGCGAGCGGTTCTGCTTCGCCTGCTTCGACGGGCGGTATCCCGTGCCGGTCCCCTACGACGTGATCGCGCACAAGTTCGTGCTCGAAGAGCCGCCAGTGGCGACGCCGCGATGAGCGGGCTCAGGGACGCTCGCCCCGAGTCGCTCCGCGCGGCCTACACGAGCGCGGGGGTGGACGTGGCGGCAGGCGAGCGCGCCGTGGAGCTCATGCGCGCGCACGTGACAGCCACGCAGGGCCCGGACGTGCTGACCGGCATCGGCGGGTTCGCGGCCGCGGTCCGCCTGTCCGGCGGGCTGCGCGAGCCCGTGCTCGTGAGCGCCACCGACGGCGTCGGCACCAAGACCGCGATCGCACGGGCCATGCATCGGCTCGACACGCTCGGGGTGGACCTCGTGGCGATGTGCGCCGACGACGTGGTGTGTCTCGGGGCGCGCCCCCTGTGCTTCCTCGACTACCTCGCGGTGGGGCACCTCGACCCGGCGAGCGTCGCCACGCTGGTGGGCGGGGTGGCGCGCGGCTGCGAGCTGGCCGGCTGCGCGCTGGTCGGCGGCGAGACCGCGGAGCACCCCGGGCTCATGGCGCCCGACGAGGTCGACCTGGCGGGCTTCTGCGTGGGGATCGCCGAGCGCGAGGAGCTGCTCGATGGAGCCGGCGTGGAGGCTGGCGATGCGCTGCTCGCCCTCGCCGCCTCGGGGCTGCACGCCAACGGGTACTCGCTCGTGCGGGCCCTCCTCGCGCGCCACGAGCTGTCCCTCGAGCGCTCCTACGTGGAGGTGCTGCGAGACGTGCTCGGAGAAGCCGAGATGGAGCGAGTCGCGGCCGAAGAGCCGGGATGCGCTGCCGCGACCCTGGGCGACTTGCTGCTCATGCCGACGCGCATCTACGCCCGCGACGTGCTGGCCCTGCGCGCCTACCTCGCCACGCTCGGGATGGAGCTGCACGCGCTGGCGCACGTTACCGGCGGCGGACTGCCGGGCAACGTGCCGCGCGCGCTGCCGGAGGCACTGGCCGCGCGTCTGGACCTCGGATCCTGGCCGGAGCCATCCGTGTTCCGGCTGATCGCGGCGTTGGGCGATCTGGGTGGCGCGGAGGTGCGCGCCACGTTTAACGCCGGGCTCGGCATGGTGGCGGTGTTGCCCGAGGCCGCCGTGGAGCCGGCGCGGGCCTTCTTGGCCGGGCGGGGCATCGCGGCCTGGCGGGTGGGCCGGGTCGTGCCGGCAGCGGAGGCCGGCCCGAGCCGGTATGTCGAGATCGAGCAGGGAGGGAGCGCATGAGCAGTGACGACGGGCCGCTCGCTACACCAGGGGTCGCCGAGGGACCAGAGCCGATGCGCGCCACAGCGGCGGTCCCGATCGCAGTCTGCGTGTCAGGGCAGGGGAGCAACCTCCAGGCGATCGTCCGCGCCGAGCACCACGGCTGGCTGCCCACCCGCACCGCGCTGGTGCTTGCCGATCGCCCCTGCCCGGCCCTCGACTGGGCCGCCGCGCAGTCGATGGCGACCCTCGTGCTGCGTCCGGCAGAGTACTCCGATGTGGCGGCGTGGGACCGGGCCGTCGCGGAAGCGCTCGCGGGCGCCGGGGCTCAGGTCGTCGCGCTGGCTGGCTTCATGCGGGTCGTCGGGCCGGCCACGCTGGCGGTCTTCAGCGGCCGCATCGTGAACGTGCATCCGAGCCTCCTGCCGGCGTTCCGGGGCGGCCATGCCGTGCGAGATGCGCTGGCGGCCGGCGTCTGCGTGACCGGCGTGACCGTCCACCTGGTCGACGAGGTGCTCGATGGCGGTCCCATCGTCCTGCAGGAGGCGGTCCCCGTCCTCCCTGCCGACGACGAGGCCGCGCTGCTGGCGCGCCTGCACGCGGTCGAGCACCGCCTCCTGCCGCGAGCGGTCGGGCTGCTGGCCGCGGGTGCGCTGTCGGTCGGCCGCGATGGGCACGTGTCGGTCGATGTCGCACGGGCGGCCACGCTCCCCCGCCATCGGCGGGCGCTGCTGTCAGTGTCCGACAAGGCCGGGCTCGCCGGGCTGGCGGAAGGCCTCGTCTCGCTGGGCTTCGAGCTCGTCTCGACAGGCGGCACCGCCCGGGCGCTGCGCGCGGCCGGCCTCGAGGTCACCGACGTTGCGGGGCTCACCGGGTTTCCCGAGCTGCTCGCCGGGCGGGTCAAGACCCTCCACCCGCGCATCGCGGCCGGCATCCTCGCCGATCTCCGCCGGCCCGATCACGTCGCGCAGCTCGCAGCCGCGGGGATCGAGCCGTTCGAGCTCGTGGTGGTCAACCTCTACCCGTTCGCGGCCGCGGCAGGGCGCCCCGGGATCACACTCGACGAGCTGGTCGAGGAGATCGATATCGGCGGTCCCACCCTGGTGCGCGCGGCGG
>JBKQRF010000127.1:0-8598 GCA_052144055.1 Candidatus Limnocylindrales bacterium | reverse complement strand
TACAGCCCGGCCGATCTCGATGCCGTCGCGGCACGGCTCAACACCCGGCCCCGCAAGACGCTCGGCTACCAGACTCCGGCCGCTATGCTGGCCGCCATCGTTGCGTCGACCCCCTGAATCCGCCGGTGGTATTGGGCGTCGGTGATGATCGGCTCGTGGCGCCCAGGGCGCTCGTCGCGCCCCCGCTTCTCGACGACGAGCCCGGTGTACACCCGGCCCCGGCGCACGATGTCCCGGATCGCCTCGCGGGACCAGGGCCTCGGGTGGGGCACCCCCTCGCGGTTCAGGCGCTCTGCTACCTCGGCATAGGGGTGCGACACGAGCTCGTGCCACACCCGCCGCACGATCGCGGCTTCCTCGGGGACGACGACGAGCTGGCGCGGGCGGACCAGATCCCCTGCCTCCGTGCGCAGGCTCCGGTAGCCCAGGGGATCTTGCCCCCGATGGCGTCCGTCCTCGAAGAGTCGGTGCTGCATGCCCGTCATGCGCTCGGAGTCGAGGTCGCGCTGTAGCTGCGCCGCCAGGCAGAGCTGCCCGAAGAGGTAGCGCCCGGTGGCCCCGTCGAAGCGGGCCCCGGGCAGGTTCGCCACGAGGAGCGGAACCTGCCGGCGCTCGAGCAGGTCGCGCAGCTCGAGCATGAGGCGGGCATTGCGCGCGAGCCGGGACAGGTCGTACACGACGATGCCGGCAGCCTCGCCCGCCGCCACCGAGGCGAGGAGTGCCTGGAACCCATCCCGCGCCGCGCTGTAGCCCGACTGGTGCCCGCCCGAGTCGCTGATCACTCGCACCGAGGCACCGGCTGGCAGCAGAGCCCGACACGCCCCCTCCTGCAGCTCGTCGGAGAGGTCGGCAGCGGTCGCCTCCTTGTAGGAGCGGCGCACGTAGATGAGGTGGTGGGTCACCGCCACATGAACGCTCGGCCGGGCTGACACCGCAAGCGGCATCAGCGGGGCGCCCTTGCTGCGGGCTCCTGTTCGGGCGTCGTGTCCCGAACCCGCGAGCCGGTCTCGAAGGCCTGAACCCCCAGCGCGGTCTCCGCCGCCACATCGGCGAGCCAGAGGGCTAGCCGGGGCAGCACGTCGTCGTCGGACACGGCGGGAGGACCGTCTCTTCGTCCACCTCGTGGCCGCGCCGCATCCAGGTCGATCACTCGACCGTCCCCAGGAGCGCGACCGCGGCGGCGACGCAGGGCGCGCAGCGATAGCCCTCGGCGGGACCAACCGGATCGCCGCAGGAACAGCACAGCCCGGCGCACCGCATCGCGTCTGGGCGGGCCAGCAGGAGCGGGATGGCCCCCGTGGCGGGCACATGCGGCCGCATGGCGTCGATCCGCCAGGCGACCTCCTGCTCCTCAGCCAGGGCCCGCAGGATCGTCGGCTTCTCCGCGAGCAGCAGGCGCGCCATGGGTTCCAGGCGACGCGGACCCTGCACCACGAGCTGGTTACCACTGGCTGTGACTCGGAGCCCGGCGAAGCGTGCCTCCGACAGCAGGATCAGGACATCCACGTCATCTGCTCGTCGTCGCCGGGATCCGGCGTCGTTAGGGGCTCGGGCCCCTCGTCGACCGTCCCTGAGGAGCCCGTTACAGGCGTTACAGGCGTTACAGGCGTTACAGGCGGCCGCTCGGAGCCGTGCTCACGCTGCGGTGGCTGGTCGTCGTTGTAACGGCTGTAACGGGTGTAACGGCCCTCGGAGGGACTGGGCTCGGGGAGGTAGCGCGCCCAGGCGTCCTCGAAGTCGGCGGCGAGGTAGCCGCGCTTCACATCGACGCCCTCGCGGACCAGCTTCGGACCGATGCCGAAGGGGCGCAGGAGCTTGGCCAGATATGTCGGCGACAGCGGCTTACCGCGGACGTCGCCCCAGGGAGATTCCTCGATCGTCCCCAGCGCCTCGATGAGGGGGGCGGTCCAGAGGCGATCAACTGCCTGCTCTGCGAACACTGTGCGCACGTCGGCGAGGAGCGTGATGCCCCAGCTCTCGTCGTCGACCGCGCCGGCGCTGGACAGGACGACTGCTGCAGTGCGCGCCTGGGAGGGCCATGACCCGCCCGCGGCATCGGCGATGGCCAGGAGCGGCTCCCAGCCGTCGGTGGCTCGATCGCCGAGTGCGTCAGGGATGAGGGGCTCGGCGCCGGAGAGATCGAGCCGCTCTAGGTGGCAGGCGAGCGACTCTCGGATCGGTGCGGCGAGCGCCTGCAGTGTCTTGCTGCGCAGGCGGGCGAGCGGTTCGCCCGGCGCTCGACGTGACATGTGGATCACGATGGCCCGGTCGGTGATCGTGTCGGGAAGGGGCCCGATGCCGGCCAGCGCCTTGGGGCTGTAGATGTCAAAGTCGACGAGCTCGAAGCCCTTGCCCTTGGCGATCGCCCGGGAGACCTTGGTGCCGCGCCGGTTGCCGCTGTTGAAGATGGCACGGATGCCCTCGAATTGCCCGCTCCTGTCGCCGAAGACGGTGTCGTATTCGTCGAGCAGGAGGGTCGGGTGGTCTCGGTCGAGGCGCCGGAAGGTGACGGCCTCCGACGGCCGCACCGCCCGCCAAGGGGCTGGGATGAGCCACTCCAGGACGTCGAACGTGCGCGTCTTGCCGGACTGCTTCACCGCGCTCGTGATGACGAGGTAGATCAGCGTCTCGAACTGTGTCCAGAGGTAGGTGAGGGCGACCCAGAGCGTGATCGCCACCGGCTGCGCCGGATCGCTGAAGTGCACGAAGCGGCAGAGGAGCTCGTCGACGGCCGTGAGCGTAGCGTCCAGGGTTCCGATGGCGGGCGGCGTCGGAGCGAGCTGCGCTGCCTCGAGCGGCAACGCGGCGTCGCGGGCGGCCTGCAAGCGCTCCACGAAGTGCTCGGGATCGGCGAGGTACAGCTCGGACGGGTCCTTTGCGCCATCGAGGCGCACGACGCGGACCCGGTCCCGGAGGGCGGAGCGCGCCAGCGCGGTGAGGAGGGTCTGGCCTCCCCGATCGCCCTCGTCGATGATGAAGATGAGCGCGATGCCATCGAAGTAGCGGTTCCACTCCTCGCGCCAGATCGACGCGCTCGGGAGCCCGATGGCCGGGATGTCGTGGGACCACAGCGTCCAGCAGTCGCTGGGACCTTCGACCAGGAAGATCCAGGCCGGGGTGTTCGTCGTCGCGCAGCGCCAGATCCCATAGGGGATGAGCTTCGCGTCTGACGGGAAGCGGAAGCGATCACCGGTGAGCGCGATGCGGTACTGGTGGGTGACCTCGTGGTCGTGCTCGTCGCGGTAGCCGATGCGGACGGCCGGACGATCCTGCCAGCGTCCGTCGCGCACGTCGAGACCGCGGAGGAACTCGACCGAGAGCCGCTTGGCGGTCGCCAGCGCATGCAGTGTCAGGCCGTCGGCGTTCGGAAGTTCCTGATCCGCGCGGTGCGAGGGATTGTGCACCGATCGGGTCTAGCGCGGTCGCGGGCGGTCGTCTGCGCAACACGTGTCTGGGCTGCGAAACGCACGGGCTCGCTAGTCGCGGGCGAGCCAGCGTCGGACGGTGCTCGGATCAACCATCTTGCCGATCTGCTTGGCGATTTCATCGGCGATCCGCGTCGAACTCAGCCCCTGGTCGGCGAGCTGACGGGCGAGCTCCTGGTCGAGGAGCAGCTGCCGCCCCGCCTCCCACTCGGCCGGGTGGGTCGTCTCGAGCCGGTGCGCCTCGTGCGTGAGCCGCTCGCTCAACCGGGGATTCGTCTCGCGGAGCGGCCGGGCGGCTTCATAGCGTGCCCCTAGGTCGGCGACGAACCCACTGTAGAGCGCCATCGGCGACAGGCTCGCGACCCGGGCCTCCGCCCCCGGCGTGAAGTCGATGGGCACCAGGAGGCGTGCGAGGAACGCTGCCACCTGCGAGGCCTTGGGGTCGACGTCCTGGCTGTAGCCGCTTCGGCGCAGGATGGGCGCCGCCGAATCGAGAACGACGGTCGTCGTCCCGGAATCGACTGCGGTTGTCAGAGCCAGGAAACAGCAGGATCCCTCGCCAGTGCGACGGGACGTTCTCTCTACGGGTGATCGCATGGAACCGACGCCGACCCCGGAACTCCGGCTGCTGCCCCTCGATCGTGCCGCGACGCTCGTCGCGGGGCTGGGGTTCGAGCTCGTCCACGATGAGCGGCTGGAGGAAGCGATCGCGCTGTTCGGCTCCCACCTGGTCGTGGCGCTGCGTGACAGTCCGACGCTGACCCACTTCGACCCGGAGCGGATGACCTGGTTCGTCACCGTAGGGCGGAAGGGGCAGGCCATGGAGTTGCAGCGCTCGGGCGTGCCCGCGCAGCAGACGGAGGTGGCATGGGGGCCCGTCCACGTGATCGACCGGCTCGAGGTCCAGAACGCGTTCCTGACGTTCGGCGGCGTGCTGCGGGTCGCGGGCGGTGCGTCCTCACAGAGTCAGGCCGCATGGCGACGCGACCGCGAGGCCAACCCGGCCGCTCGATGGCCCGCGCAGGCGGCGGCGCTCGATCCGTCACGACCCGCCACGCGGGGTTGCGCAGCGGGTCGTGCGGGGAGTGGCGCGCGGTTCGGTCGGGCGCGGGTGAGCTACGAGTGCCGCACTTCGTGCGTGACGACGACGGTGTCGTCCTTGGCCTTCGCGTCGAGCGCGCCCGTCGTGGCCCCCGCGGCCGCGCCGATCGCGCCTCCGACGACTGCGCCAGCGACCGCGCCGACGACTGCGCCAGCGACCGCGCCGACGACCGCGCCAGCGACCGCGCCCCCGGCCTCCTCGTCACCGTGCCGGACGCCTGACACGGTGTCCGTCTCAATCGTTGCGGGATGCTCCCCGCTGTCTTTCGTGATCGTTTCTCGCTCGACGACTCGGTGCTCAGTCATGCTGCATCTCCCGTTGCAGTCCACGCCGTGCGGCGGGCACGTCCGTTCTGTGCTGCCGGAGTGCCCCGTCGTCATGACGGTCCGTTATGGAGACCGCGCATCGCGAACGAGGACCCTCGCTGCGCGAGCGAGCGGACTGCTCGGGGACGCTCGGGTCTCCCTCGGACCCGGTGCGACGCGCAACGACAGGCGCAGCCGCTCGCGTCGTGACCCGGGGATGACGGACCGTCATGACGTGGCGGTGGCGGGACCACACACTGACCGCACGCCCGAGGAGTCACTGCGGGTGAGGAACGTTCGCATGCGCGCGAACCGGGAAGGTGCGGCGTCTGCGAGAGGCTATTGCTGGCCGCGGCCGCGGCCCTGACATGCGGACCCCGATGGGCGCCTTCGGGGCTCGTCGAACGAGGAGGTCCTCAAATGTCGAGCACATCGCTGGCCATCATCGTGGTCGCGATCATCCTGATCCTGCTCGTGGCGCTGTTGTGGTACTCGCGGCGGCAGCGGAGCGTGCAGCTCCAGAAGCAGTTCGGGCCGGAGTATCAGCGCGCCGTGGCCGAGAAGGGTGGCACCCGCAAAGCGGAAGACGACCTGGCGGCCCGTCAGAAGCGCATGTCAAAGCTCGAGATCCGGCCCCTCGCCGCCGACGAGCGCCAGCGCTTCAGCGACGAGTGGCGGGCGGTGCAGTCGCGCTTCGTCGACGACCCATCCACCGCCGTGCACGATGCCGACGCGCTAGTCGGGCGGGTCATGGAGACCCGCGGCTACCCGGTGGGCGATTTCGAGCAGCGCGCCGCCGATGTGTCAGTCGACTATCCGACGGTCGTCGAGCACTACCGCGCCGCCCACGCGATCGCGCTCCGCCACGCCCAGAGTCAGGTCAGCACCGAGGAGCTGCGCCAAGCCCTGGTCGCCTACCGTGCGCTGTTTGCCGAGCTCCTTGAGGAGCCGCGGACCGCTGAGACTCGCCCTGAGGCCGCACCCGCGCCCGATACCGCCTCCCCGCCCGACACTGCCTCGCCGACGGCATCCTGATGGCGGAGCAGCCACCGAGCGAGGCAATGCTGAACGGACGCGCGACGCAGCCCAACCCGGACGCGGATGCCGCTTGCCTCCGGGGAAGATGAGCAGGGTCGGCGTTCTGCTGCCGGGAGCGCAGATTCGGCGACGATGCCAGACGTTGGGGGTCCCGGCGGGCGGCGCCTGGAGCTAACGTGCGACAGACGAGTGGCGGCCCGACCACCGCGCTGTGCCCCAGCAAGGCTCATCGCGACGTGCGGCGGGGCGGACTACTGGCGTGTCGCTGACTCGATCTCCTCGGGCTCCGGCTCGAGGGAGGCCAGCAACTTGGTCATTGCTAGTGGCGCGACGGGAGCGATCAAGCGTTTGGGGACCGACGAGACGCGATCGGTTGGCCGCGCCCTGACGAGCGACACGATCCCGGCGATGCCGACCACGCCCGCCGCAAAGAGCATCACCATAGCGGTACCGATGAGGTCTGCCAGGGGTCCGACGAGGATGATAGGCAGGAAGCTCGCGATGCTGACCAGCGTGTTGAGCACCCCGAAGACCCGGCCCCGCACATCGGGAGGGATCTCCTCCTGGAGCTGCGTCTGCGACGGGATGCCGACGAAGGCGTAGGCCACGCCAGCGATCACGGCGACAAAGATCACGATCGAGAGGACCGAGATCAGAGAGCCGAGCTGCGGCGCGGCGGTGATCGTAGCGTGCTGCAGGAAACGCGAGAGGGGCGCCGCGATGGCGATGATAGCCAACGAGGCGGCCAATGCCAGCAGGCCTCCCTCGATGACGCGTTGCCGAGGCAAGTACTTGCCGTAGACGTTGAGGGCGAAGATGCCGATTACGACGCCGATGCCGAGGGGCAGGACTACCACCACGAAGTCGGTCGCGTTGAGTCCGAGCACAGAGGTGGCGAAGGAGGGACCGAGCGCGCCGAGCACGCCGATGAGCGACGCGGCAACGGTCAGGTATGCCAGTGACCAGCGGATACCCGGGTTCTTGCGGATGTAGTCGAGGCCCTCGCGGAGTTGGGAGAACGTCTGGGCCACGGCGGCCCCGGCACCGCCGATGGTCCCCGCGGCGCCCACGGCCTTCCTCTCGGCCGGTGAGGCCGGCAGGGTCACGGTCAGCACCGCGGCCACCAGATACAGCCCGCCGACGATGGCGATGAGGGAGGGGGCGCCGGCCAGGCTGACGAGGATAGGGCCGAGGAGGGCGAACCCGAGGGCGATCGAGCAGTTCAGCGTGATCATGAACAGCGTGTTCGCCTGCAGGAGCTGGTGCCGCTCAACGAGCTCCGGGATCATGGCGGCCTCGGCGGGCGCGAAGAACGTCGTGACCGTGGAGACGACGATGTTCAGCAGGTAGACCAGGAGCACGTTCGAACTCGCCACCACCATCGCCAGAAAGGCGAGCGCGCGCAGGACGTTCGTGACGATGAGGATCGTGCGACGGTCGAACCGGTCGACCATGACCCCGGCCACTGCCCCGAAGATGACACCCGGGACGAGGAACGTCAGGATCAGCAGGCTGGTGGCCGAGGTCAGGCGAGTCTCGGTGAACACCAGCACGGTGAGCCCGTACAGGACCATGTTCCCGCCGATCTGGGTGGCGAGCTGGGCCAGCCACAGCGACAGGAAGCGGCGGTTGCGGAGGACGCCGATCATGCCCGGAGCCGGCTCGACCGGTGGGGCGAACCCTGGCTCGCGTCGAGGGTTGGTCTCAACCCCCGTCAGGTGGGGTGGCTCGGACCCAGGGCGCCCGCTCATCAGGTAGGTCCGTGGCTCCTCGCGGCCTGGGTGGCCTCGGCTCGGTCGGCAGCAATGGCCACGACCTCCTCGAGGGTATACCCGGGGACAAACATCGCGAGCGCCGAGCCGATCCTGGTCAAGAAGGCACGGCAACCGAAGATGAGCCCCACGGAGATCGTCAGGACGACCTGGACCAAGACGAGAGTGACCTGGGCGCGCAGGAGCCCTCCAAAGGCGTGCGAGACCGTTCGTTCGATCAGCTCGAGCTGGTGCGTGTGCCGGTTCGGCACGATCCGGTGGACCTGGTCGAGGATTTCCTGGCTACTGGCGACCGTGTAGAGCGAAAGGATGACGACGATCAGCAGGTTCCCGAGCGCCGTGGTGGTCGCCCCGGAGATCGACTGGATCTGGCCGGTGAACGACGCAGTGACCTGCGGGATTGCCGTCGTGGCCGCCAGGTGGAAGAATGCCGGCAGGTTGAGCACCGCCCGATCGATCCGGAGGGTGGACTGGATAGTTGCGAGCGTGGCGTTCACGCGGGCGGACGTTTCGGCCGTGCGCCCGAGGGAGTCAGTCACCTCCGCGGCGCCAATCGAGGCGATCCAGATCACGAGCGTGACGATCCCCGCAGTGATCACGAGGCACGCGAGAGCGATCGCCGCGATGCAGCCACCGATCCGGAGCCGGCGAGCGATGACGTCGACGAGCGGGGAGACGATGAAGGCGAGAAGCCAGGCCACGAAGAAGATGAGGCAGATCGTGCTGAACGAGTCGATGAGGACGATGGCCAGGTAGGCCAGGAGCAATCCGAAGACAAGTGAACCGAGGCCGAAGAACGTCCCCGCGAAGCGGGACGAGGCAGCGTTGGCTAAGGGCCTGTGGCCGAATGCCCTGGAGGGTTTGCTAGGCGTTTGACGCCTCCTCGGAGCCGTGGAGCAGTAGGAAACGCCAGGACCCGTCGCGCCGAACGAGCGTGCCGGTCAGGCAGTAGGGGA
>JBKQRF010000126.1:0-12550 GCA_052144055.1 Candidatus Limnocylindrales bacterium | reverse complement strand
CTGCACGAGGTCAACATGCGGACCGGCGCGTATATGCTGGCCGTCGACCGCGTCGCACAGGCAACCGCGCTGCGCGGGCTGTACCCATGATCGGCTGACCAACCCGCTCATCGCGAACCGCCGCCGGCACCCTCGGCGGCGGTTCTGCATGTCCGCCGCACGCGAGTCGTGGCTCTTCCGGCGGCGCGGCCGGCCGGTGCTACCATCGGGGCGATGCTCGACCACGAAGAGAAATTCCTGTTCAAGGAGGAGATCGTCCACCTCTCGACGGCGCTCGCCGAACCCGGCGCCCTCGACAACGTGGAGGACCTGCTCACCGACGTCATCACCAGTCCCCGTTTCGATTCGGAGGTGTTCACCCTCGAGCGGTCGCTGCAGGTGATGTTGGGCCCGCGGGCTGGGACGACGCTCGTCGGACTGCTGACCGTCGCGCCTGAAGTCTTCGACGACGTCGCCGAAGTCCGCATCCCGACCGAGGTACAGGAGCGGCTGGTCGCCTGGCGGGCCCGGTTCGGGCTCGCCATCGACAACGCGTTGAATTTCCTGAACAACCCGGACGGGATCCAAGGGCACAACTTCAGCACGCAAATCGTCCACGTCGACGACCGCCGCGTGCTGCAGGGCCGCCTGACCATGGTGCGCTACAACAACGAGCCGCAGTTCTTCGTCGCCGACGCCAGTGTGCTGTACAGCCTCGTGGCCGACGTCCTCGAGCGCCTCGGACCGCACAGCGAGGTAGACACGGTCGACGCCGAGACGGTGGCTAGGCTCAAGGATGCCGTGGCGCTGGTCGAGCGGCGCGCCGTCCCGCGCGAACGCGCCTAAGCCTGTCGGCCGGCCCGCCGGAGGTCTAATCGACCGACCAGGCGCCGGTCTCGCCGGCACCCTGAGTGCAGGTTCGCCGCATCTGACTGGGCTGCCACTGGCATGAACCCGGGCAAGACGACCGCGTCGCTCGGGCTGCTCGCGCTCATCGGGCGCGGCCTCGCGACCGGGTTCACCAAGCGGTTTGGCCAGCGCTACGCGATCGTCCAGGGCATGCCGGCCGACGAGGACGCCATCTTGGTCCGGCCGTCGATGGCGGAGGACACTTGCCGCGTCGCATCGGGAGTGCACGACTTTCGTCAAGGCGCATCCGGAGGACGACGACAGGATCGCGCTGCTCCGGTCGCCCGTCGAGGAGCAATTGGACGTGGACCGGATCCTCGCCCTAGCGATGCCTGACGCCTGAGCGCGGCCGGCTGGCCGGTCGAGCGAGAAGCCGGTCAGTCGAGCGGCCAGCAGTCGATCAGGCGGGCGGAGGGAAAGCGGACAGCCAGGCTGAGCAGGGCAGGACCCTCGAGCGCGTCGAGTTCGCGCAGCGTGTCCCGGTCGGCGACGCTCACGTAGTCGGGGCGCGCGATCGGCACGCCCTCGAACACCTCGCGCATGCGCGCCCGCAGCCGCTCGGCATCGCGTTGCCCGCGCGCGTGCTCGTCGGCTGCGGCATGTAACGCGCGGTGCAGCACCGGCGCCGCGGCACGCTCCGGGACCGTCAGGTAGGCGTTGCGCGAGGAGAGCGCGAGCCCGTCGGGCTCACGCACGGTGGGGACGACAGAAACAACCACCGGCAGCGCGAGGTCGCGTACGAGCCGCTCGATCACCACGGCCTGCTGGCCGTCCTTCTGCCCGAAGTACGCGCGGTCCGGGCGAACTAGGCCGAACAGGACGGTGATGACCGTCGCAACGCCGCGGAAGTGGCCGGGTCGCACGGCTCCCTCGAGCACGCTCCCAAGTGGACCGATATCCACCGTCGTCGCGTATCCGGGCGGGTAAACCGCCTCCACGTCCGGGGCGAACACGAGATCGACGCCGGTCGTCCGGCATGCCCGCACGTCTTCGTCGAGCCGGCGCGGGTAGCGCTCGTAGTCCTCGCCCGGTCCGAACTGCGTCGGGTTCACGAAGATGCTGACCACCACGGACGCGCACTCGGCACGTGCCCGCTCGATCAGCGCCAGGTGACCCGCATGGAGCGCGCCCATTGTGGGTACCAGCCCGACTGGCGAGGGGAGGCCGGCTCGCGCGGTCCCCAGCGAGGCGCGGTCGTGGGCGAGGCGCATGGCTGGCTGCTGTCCGGCTTGAGGAGGAACAGGCCCCACCGGGCTAGAGGTCGCGATCGAGCGGAATCGGGAATGGTGCGGCAGCTGCCCGATCGAGCTCGCCATGCCCCAGTGCCTCCCTAAGGACCGCCTCGTCCATCCGGCTGGACTCCGCCGCCGTCGGGAAGGCGCCTGCGGCCACGTCGGAGGCGTATGCCCTGGCCGCTTCCATGATCGTCTCGCGAATGAGTGCGTACGGGCGGGCGTGCCGCGGCACGAAGGAGCCCAGGCCGAGCAGGTCGGTGATAACTTGGACCTGCCCACTGCAGCCGGCGCCTGCCCCAATCCCGATGGTCGGGATGCGCAAGCGCGACGTGATTGCTGCCGCCAGCTGCTCCGGCACCAGCTCCAGCACGATCGCGAACGCCCCCGCCTCCTGGACCGCGAGCGCGTCGGAGAGGAGCCGCTGAGCGGCCTCCCGGGTCCTGCCCTGTACCCGAACGCGGCCCATGCCGAGCTTGGCCTGCGGCGTCCAGCCGATGTGCCCCATGACCGGGATGCCGGCCCGCACGACAGCCTCGATAGCACGCCCCGTGCGGACGCCTCCCTCCACCTTGACGGCCTGCACCCCGGCCTCGCGGAGGAAGCGCCCCGCGTTCTCCACGGCCTGGTCAGCTCGCTCGTATGCCAGGAACGGCATGTCTGCCACGACCAGGGCGTGCTCGGTCCCGCGGATGACGGCTTTGGCGTGGTGCAGCATCTCGTCCATCGAAACGCGCACGGTCGACTCATATCCCAGCACCACTTCGCCGAGCGAGTCGCCCACCAGCAGCATGGGGAGACCGGCCTGGTCGAGGATCTGCGCGGTCGGGTAGTCGTACGCGGTCAGCATGGGGATGCGCTGCCCATCCGCGTGCATCCTCGCGATGTCCTGAGTGGTCAGCCGCCTGGTCCTGACGGTCGCGCTCATCAGGGTTCCTCCATGGGAGGCGGCGATGCTCCCATTTGCGACGGACTCCGTGCCTCCGTCGCGGCCCGGGTCTCGAGCAGCTCAACGACTCGATCGAGCAGCCGCTCGGCGACTGCTCGCTTCGACATGAGCGGCCAGGGATCCGGATTGAGGCCCGGTGCGATGACCGTGACGCGATTGGTCTCGACAGCGAAACCTGAGCCAGGCTCCAGCACATCGTTCGCGACCAGCAGATCGACGCCCTTGCGTCTCGCTTTGTCGGCCGCCCGGTCGAGCGAACCTGTCTCCGCGGCAAAGCCCACGAGGACGGGACGGTCCGCCCTGCCGGCGACGGCTCGAGCCGCCTCGGCCAGGATATCCTCAGTCGGCTCCAGGTCGAGGGTGGGCGCGGCGTCATGAGTCAGCTTCGTCGTCGCACGCCTGCGGGGCCGGAAGTCGGCGACCGCGGCCGTCATCACGAGCACATCCGCGCCCGCGAGGGCATCGAGGACAGCGGTGCGCATGGCTGAGGTGGTCGGCGCCGAGACGACGAGCGCGCCGGGTGGAAGAGGGACGGACGTTTGGCCGACGACCAGGGTGACCGACGCCCCGCGCTCCAGGGCGGCCCGCGCGACTTCGGCTCCCATCCGGCCGGACGACCGGTTGCCGATGAAGCGGACGGGGTCGATGGGCTCGGCGGTTCCGCCTGCCGTCACGAGGATGCGGCGCCCGGCGAGATCGCGGCTGGGCCTGCGACGATCGAGAACAGCCCCGACGACGGCCTCGACGATCGACTCAGGTTGCGCGAGCCGGCCGTGGCCCACCAGCCCGGAGGCCAGCGCACCGGTCTCCGGCTCGACGACGACGTACCCGAACGAGCGCAGCCGCTCGACGTTGGCCCGCGTGGCAGGGTGACCGTACATGTTGGCATCCATGGCGGGGGCGACGACCACCGGGACCCGCGCCGCGAGGCACGTGGCCGTGATGACGTCGCCCGCGAGGCCGTTCGCCATGGCGGATATCCAGTGCGCTGTCGCCGGCGCGACGACGATCACGTCCGCCTCTCGGGCGGCCACGACGTGCGCGATTCGCTCGTCAGGGAGCAACTCGAGCGGGTCGTGCAGCACCGGGCGCCCGCTCAACGTCTCGAACGTTAGGGATCCCACGAACGCGCCCGCAGAGTGCGTCATGAGGACCTGCACCGAGGCGCCCTCGGCCCGGAGACGCTGCAGTAACTCCACGGCCTTGTACGCTGCGATCGAGCCCGCGACTCCGAGGAGCACGAAGCGACCGTGCAGTCGGCCTGTCTCGACAAATGTCACGATCTCGCCCCCCGCGTCCCGACGGGCGGAGTCTCGCCGGTCCACGCCGTCGTGTGGGCTTCCTCGGCTAGGATCGCGAGCCCTTTGAGCGTGAGGTCCGTGTCGACGGCGTCCACGCCGCGCAGCTCGACGATCCATGGGAGCTGACTGATCCCGCCGGTGAGGATGACGTGCACGTGGGAGCCGGGTGTCGCCTCCTCGAGCTCGGACCTGACGCGATCGAGCAACTCGCCGGCGAGCCCCAGGTATCCGAACACCGCCCCACTCCGGAGCGCGCTCACCGTGTCGCGCCCAATCGCGTGCGCGGGCCGCAGCGCGTCGACCCGAGGCAAGCGTGCCGTGCGTGCGGCCAGCGCCTCGAGGCTGAGTTCCAGTCCAGGGGCGATCGCCCCGCCGACGAACGCGCCGTCGGCGGCGACGGCGTCGAGCGTCGTGGCCGTCCCGAAGTCAAGGACGATTGCCGGCACCCCGTAGAGCCTTCCTGCGGCGAGCGCGTTGACCAGCCTGTCGGGTCCGACCTCGGAGGGTTGGTCCACGCGCACGCTGATCGGGACATTGTCGGCAGTGGCCTCGAGCAGCGGCAGACCGTACAAGGCGACGGCCGCGCCCAGCGCGAGCCCCACCTGGGGTACGACGCTGGCGATTACGACACGGTCGACGTCGCGCAGGCGCAGGCCGTCCAGCCCGAGGAGCCCCTCGAGCAGCAGTTGCATCTCGTCGGGCGTGGTGCGCCGCGGCGTGACCGCCCGGCGCGTGCCCGCGACGTTCCCGTCGCGCACGACTCCAAGCGTGATGTTCGAGTTACCGATGTCGATCGCGAGCAGCATCGCAGCGATCATACGCGCGCCCCGGCGTCGTCCCCGGACATTCGCCGGGCGGGCTGTCGTGGCGGGTCGCGCCTTGCTACCATCCGGAGCGTCCCCGGCGCATCCGGGCCCACGTGGAGGAGCATGTGGCCGCGATTCCGCCCGCCAAGTTCTTCGTGAATCGCGGTGTCGTGGGCAGTTCCGCCGACATCTACCACCTCCTCCGGCCCCTCCTTAAGCAGACCGTCGTGTACGTCCACGTGCGCGGCCGCGAGGTCGTGACGCACGGCAGCGGCCCAGTGGAGCGGATCGTGATCGACCGCCCCGACGTCTCCACCTACTTCACGCCGCTTTCGATCTGCCTCAATGTCGATTCGTTTGAGTACCTCGAGTTCGAGACAGGGCCTGATGCGCAGGTCACATACTCGCTGGTCCAAGGCGATGAGCGCGTCGTTGTCACGTATCACCCGGATGGCGCCGAGGCAGGCGATCCGATGGCCGGGCAATCCACGCTGGAGCTGGTGCGGGAGGAGTACGTCCAGATGGAACTCGGCGGGCTCGGGCCTGGCGCCGGCGGTGAACCGGACTGAGAAGAGATCGGCTGAGAGGGCTCGGGGACCAGCCACGCTGGCGCGGGTGCCGGTGCGCCCAGGCCGTGTAACATCCCAGCGATGTTCGAGCGAACCGCGCTGCCCGGCGGGCTGCGCGTCATCACTGTGCGGCTGCCGGCCGCCCGGTCATTCTCGGCCGTAGCCTACGTCCGTGCCGGGTCGCGCATGGAATCGCGTGTCGAGTCGGGCATGGCGCACTTCATGGAGCACCTCACGTTCAAAGGTACGGCCAGCTGGCCCAGCACGCGCGCGGTGTCGGAAGCAATCGAGGGGATCGGCGGGACGAGCAACGCGGCGACTGACCGCGAGGCGACGACGTACTGGACGCGGGTCCCGGCGCGGTATACCGAGCTATCAATGCAGATGCTTGGGGACTTGGTCGCGCGGCCGCTGCTGCGCGAAGAGGACGTCGCCCATGAGAGGGCGGTGGTCGTTGAGGAGATCCGCTCCTACCGCGATGACCCTGGCGAATACGTATTCAACCTGCTCGACCAGGCGGTCTTCGGTGATACGCCGCTGGGTTGGGAGATTGCCGGCGACGAGGAGAGCGTCGCCGCTCTGACGGCGCCGGCATTGCGCGGATTCTGGGAGCGCTGGTATCGACCGTCGAACGTGGTGCTCGCGGCGGCCGGGGACGTTGACCACGACGCGGTGTGCGACATGGCCGTGCAGGCGTTCGGGGTGGACTCGGCGCCCGGGCCCGATGGCGCGCGGTTCGAGCCGGCCCCGCAGCTGCCGTCGACGGAACGCGTCCGGTTGGTGAACCGCCCGGGGTCGCAGGCGCACCTCTGCGTCGCGGTGCCAGCGCTGCGGCGGGACGACCCTGACACGTGGGTGCTCGAACTGCTCGACACGGTGCTCGGTGAGGGGATGAGCAGCCGCCTGTTCCTGCACCTCCGTGAGGAGGCGGGTCTGGCGTACGACGTCCATTCGTTCATCACGGACTACGCGGACTGCGGCCTGCTCGGGATATACGCCGGGGTCGACCCGCACGACCTGGCGCGCGCGCTCGACGCGATCCTTGCCGAGCTGTCTGAGCTGCGGGAGCACGCTGTGCCCGACGATGAGCTGAGCCGAGCGAAGGCCTACGCCTGCGGGCGCCTTGAGCTGCGTCTCGAGGAGGGGCGCAACCTCGCCTCATGGCTCGGGGCGCAGGAAGCTCTGCACGAGCGCACCCTGACGCTGGAGGAGGCGGTGGCGGCGATCCAGGCTGTGGATGCCGAGCAAATCCGTGCCCTCGCGCGCCGTCTCTTCACTGACGAGGGGCTGTCGCTCGCCGCGATCGCGCCCGGGCGCCGGGGCCGCGGCCTCGGGCAGCGGCTGCACCTATCGTGAGCGTGAACCGCGCCCGACGGCGTCGCGGTCCCTCGGACGCGGAAAAGGGTCTGCCGTTGGAAGTCAATGATCAGGCTGTGCGGGTCACCGGCGAGGTCGAGCAAGCCGACGCCGGTGCGGCCGTTGAGGTGGCCGAGCCGGACATCGAGCCCGTCCTCGCAGGCGGCGAGGTCCCGCCGGTGAGCGAAACTGAGGCGCCTCCCCTGACCGCCGGGTCCGCAGTGCCGGACGTGCCCGAGGCTTCTCCATTGAGCGACGGGCCTGCGGCGGTAACTGCGCAACCCGCGGATGGCTCGCCCGCATCCGCCGGATCGACGCCTTCGGCCGCGGTACGCTCCGTACTCCCGGGCACCGCTGGAGCACGCACGGACGCTCGGCTCGCCCACGTCCACCTCGCCGTCGGCATGTTCGGACTCGCCCGCGCTGAGCTGGAGACTCTCGCCGGCCGCGGGTCGCTCGATGTCCCAGCGCTCGCGGATCTCGCGGAGGTGCGCTGGCGGACGGGCGACTTGGTGGGCGCCGGCGAAGCCGCGGATGCACACCTGGAGGCGGGCGGCGAGGAACTGATCGCGCTGTGTGTCGCGGCCGAGGCTGCCGCGGCCGGGGGTCGCGCGGCGGACGCACGGAACCTGGCGGCGCGCGTGCTTGCGCGGGGACGGAACCGTCTCGACGACCTGTTCGCCGGCCAACCCCGGGGCGCGCTGTGGCCCGCCGGTGCAGGCGCTGTCGCCCCGAGGGCCGAACCCGCTGCCGCGCAGGCCCGGCGAGCGGTCGACTTTGTCCCGCCTCAGGCTGCTCCCGGCATGCCGGGCGACCTCGCCGAGATTAACGCCCGCCTCGACGCGGGCGAGCTCGTGGGGATCGCGACCCGCCTTGCTCTGCTGCTGCGCACGCGCCCAGCCCTGGCGCCCGCCGTCCTGGCCGTCGCGGACGACGCGATGCAGGCCGCGCCTCTAAGCCAGGAGGTTGCCGCCCTGCATCTCGTGCGTGGTGACGCGTACCGCCTGATGGGCCGCGAAAGTCTCGCGACCGAGGCGTTCCAGCAATCGAGCCGGTCCCTGCGAGGCCGGCCGCCCGAGGAGACACTGTGATCGAACGCACTCTCGTGCTCGTCAAGCCCGACGGCGTCCAGCGCCTCTTGGTTGGCCGAATTCTCGCGCGCTACGAGGAGCGCGGCTTGCGAATCACGGCGCTCAAGCTGATGCATGTCGACCAGGATCTTGCCGAGCGCCATTACGCGGTGCACCGCGAGAAGCCGTTCTTCGCAGGGCTCGTGCGGTTCATCACGTCCGGCCCCGTCGTCGCGCTCGCCCTGGAGGGGCCGGACGCCGTGGCCCTCGTGCGCGCCATGAACGGTGCCACGCGGCCTGCGCAGGCGGACCCCGGCACGATCCGCGGTGACTTGGCGCTGGAGACCGCGCAGAACCTGGTGCACGCGTCCGACAGCCCCGAGACCGCCGAGGCCGAGCTGGCACTCTGGTTCCGGCCGGAGGAATTGGTGGGTTACACTCGCGAGATCGACCGCTGGGTACTCGCGCCCGAGGGAGCGTAGCCTCGGCGGTGCCGTACTGAGCCCGCGGCCGCTGCGAGGGGGGCCTCCGGCGGGTCGCGAGAGGCGAGGCCTGGCCTCCCTCCGTGCCGTCAGTCGATCGCCGTCACCGCCACGCCCGCGCTCCACGCCAGGATCACGGCTAGGGCAGCCGCAAGCACCGTGACGCCGGCGGTAACGAGCCCGGCGTGCTCGGCCGACGCTGCCAAGAGGCGCGACATGCCGCGCCGGATCGCCGGGCTGCCGACGGTGAGAGACTCCTCCCGATTGCGGCGCGCGGGCCGGCGTCTCTGTGCGACGACCGGCTCGGCAACGTCTTCAACGACGACGGTGCGGCGCTGTAGGCCCACCCACAGGAGCCGCAGGTACGGCAGCAGCCCCAGCCAGGCTGCGGCAGCCATCAGTGGCCACATCGGGCCGCCGCCGGCATCGACCAGCGAGCTTCGGAGCGCGAAAATTCCCCACCCCGGTAGCCCGAACGTGGCCACTGTGATCGCCGCCAGGGCGAGGCCGAGGAGGGGCGACTGCCGGGCCCAGCCGTGCAGGTCGTCGACGAAGCCCGTGCCCGACCGACCCGTCAGCGCGACCGCCCAGGTCACGAATGCCGTCCTGACCACCGCGTTGACCGGCAGCCAGGCCGCCGCGAAGGAGCCGGCCGCGGGATCCGCCGACGCGAACGTGAGCAACGCCATGCCGGCATCGCCGATGAGCGCGTAAGCCAGCACGTGCCGGATGTCATCGTGAAAGGTCGCCGCCAGCGCGCCGACGGCCAGTGTCAGAAGCGCGACGACGGCCACGATGGCCCGCGCGTCGGCAAACAGTTGCGCGGCGCCGACGGCGGTGAACGCGACGGACGGCGCGAGGACGCGCTGGCTCCAGGCTACCGCGGCGAGCGCGAACGCGGCGGGAAGCCAAACGCTGCGAGCGGCGGTCAGTGCCATGGGCCCAGTGACTGAGACGCGCACCGCAACGCCATGGAACGGCAGTGCACCCATGAACAGGGCGACCGATGCGCTGACAAGCAGGATGGCGGCGGTGGCGCCCGCTGGATCAGGGGCGACCAGGCCCGAGGGAGCGAGCAGCCACGCCATACCGGCCAGGCCCAAGCCGCATGCGAGGATAGCGACGCGAACGGCGCGCCCCGCCGCCCGCACGGCGCTCGCCACCAGCGCCGGGTCGGGCTGCCATGCGCTGAGCGGCGCCAGCGTTATGGACGCGGCGGTCACCAGGGCGGCCGCAATGGGAGCCGCGGCCGTTCCCGGCTCCAGCGACCCGCCTCCGGCGGTCGGCGCCGACAGCAGCGTACCGTCGATGGCGGCGACTGCGGCGACCACCGCGGCAACCGTCAGTGGCAGCGCGACCGGCAGGGCGTGGGAGATCGGTCGGGCCGGTGCTGCCGACCGCTCACGACGCCAGACGGCAGCGCCGAGCAGGAGCAGCATCGATGCGGCGGCCGTCGCGACCACGCCCGCCCCCCGTGTCGCCAGGGCGAACACCGTGTCACCCACGGCGATCGTAGTCAGCGGTGGCGCGGCAAGCGCCACGACAACGCAGGTCGCGAGTCCCGCGGCCGCCGCGGCTGCTCGCAGCGTGCGTGGGGAGACCAGGCCCGCGATCAGGGCAGTGGCGAGTGCCACGACTGCGATGAGGGCCGCGCTCATGCGCGCCGTGCTGGCCGCGTGCGGGAACCTCGGACCACAGGAACGTCCAACGCCCCAGCCTCGTGACTAAAGGCTGGCGACGGGCCGCTTTCCTCCTGTTCCTGGCGCTTGTCCGCGAGGGGACCGGCGATCATCTCGCGCGCCGCGGCGGCCGCTGCCACGACCGTCAGTGCCAGGGCGGCGATCTGCGCCGCGCCGGGCGTCCCGCCAAGTCCAGCCGTCACCAGCCCAACCCCGTCGAGGAGAAGAATCGTGCCGATCGCGGTCCGGACCGGATCTCGAGCGAACCCTAGCAGCGGGATTGCACCGGCAGTCAGCGCGAGTCCTGCTGCTAGGGCAGACGGGGCGCCCCTGCCCGCTCCCGCGACGGGGGCGACTGCCAACCCGAGAGCGAACGCCGCGAGGACGAACACCGCCTCCGGCCAACCGGTCAGCGGGAGTGGCGCCACGCGGGCCCACGGATCGGGGTCGGAGCGGAGCAGTAGGAGCGTCGCGAGCAGGGCCGACACTATCCAGAAGGCCAGCGGCAGGGCTGTCGGCGGCGGCGAGAGGGCGAGGGGGGAGGCGACGAGTGCGGCTGCCATGGCAAGCAGCGCGGCCCGTGTCGTGTGCATAGGGAGAACTGCGGCAGCCGCCACCGCGCCGACCAGTGCGCCGAGGCCGGCGAGCACGGCGTCCACGGCGCTCGCCCCGTCAGGCCGCGCGGGCTGCCGCTGGCCCGCGCTCCCGCGCCGTCGCCGGCCAGCTAGTCGCCGACCCGTCGCTAGGACTGCGGCCGTGCATGCTGCCCGACGGCAGCGCCGAGGGCGCGGTGAGCGGACCGAGGCTGGGGTACGTGGGAGTGGCGATGACTTCGAACGCACTCAGCGGCCAGTAGCGGAGCCAGGCCCGTCCGATCACGTTCCCGAGCGGCACCGGCCCGAAGACCCGCGAATCGCTGGAGTTCTCGCGATGGTCGCCCATCACGAACAGCATGTCCGGGGGCACGACCCAGTGGGCCTGGCCGTTGAGGGGCTCAGTCGTCTGCCCAGGGTACACATAGGGCTCGCTGATCTCCTGGTCGTTGATGAACACGTGGCCGTCGCGCAGGTCTACGACGTCGCCGGGGAGCCCGATCACCCGCTTGATGAACGGAGTGCTGCTGGTCGACCCTCCGGGCGGGGTGAACACCACAATGTCTCCCCGCTTGTACGTGTCGAACCGTGGCGTGAGCTTGTCGACTAGCACGTACTGGTTGGGCAGCAGCGTGTTCTCCATGCTCATCTGCTCGACTTGGTACGGCTGTGCGACAAAGTTCTGGATGACCAGGAAGATGATGAGAGTCAGGACGAGTGTCTCGACCGCCTCCAGCAGGCAGCCGCGGGCGCGCTGGGTCACGCGTGACGGAGGAGTCGGATCACAAGGCGGGAGTATAGGCGGAACCCGCGACATGAGCCGCGGATGACTCCGTGGTAACGTCGAGGCCCGCGTCACGACGCACTGTCGAGTTCGCCGGGCGCATTGTTGCGATCGTCGCACTCCCCCTTATCTTGGCTAACGCGACGCCGGTGGACCGCGTGGCCCCCGCGGTCCAGGCGATCACCCTCGGGCGCACCACCGGCGATGCTTGCGTTGGCCTCACTGACACGACCGTCGACGTCCAGTTCACGAAGGTCGTCGAGCAGGCCTCGGCCGAGCTGCACTTCAAGGTAGCCCCCGAGGTCTAGGGGACGTTCTCATGGGATGGAGCGCGCACGTTGATCTTCACCCTCGCTCAGAAGCTGCCCGTGGCCACGGATTTCTCCGTCACGATATCCGTGGGCACCGGGACGTCGACGGGAACGTAGCAAACCACGGTCCCACGACGTTCACGTTTCGGACGGTGGGCCTGCCGGTCCTGGCGTAGAGCAGCCTGATGAACGGCGCGAGCGACGTGCCGGTGGATACCGCGATCACCGTAACGTTCGATTGGCTCATGGGCGTGGCCGCGACCCAGGCGGCCATCGCTATCGTTCCTGCGAGTGGATGCGCCGGGACTACCCTATGAGGCAGCAGGAGTCGTAGCAGCGAGAAAGGGGACACCACATGATCGCGCGCAGGTCGGCCGAGATGTGGGGCATCCTCGTCCTCGCTGTGCTGACGCTCGCCATGCTCTGGATCAACACGAGGGGCTGGGCTTTCGCCATCACTGTCGTGCTGGTAGTGCTGTTCGGGTTCCTGTGCTACGAAGAGGGTGAGGCCAACCGCCGGGGATGGCGGC
>JBKQRF010000125.1:0-2787 GCA_052144055.1 Candidatus Limnocylindrales bacterium | reverse complement strand
CGGACATCTGGACGAACGGCAAGTCCGGCTTCGAGCTGTCGGGGCCGTGGGTGGGCGCGCAGAACGTCCCGGTCTCCAACCCTGACCTCGAGGGTCACTTTGGCGTCATGGCCTTCCCCGGCATCGTTGGCGGACCGAGCACGCTTGGCCAGGGCAACTTCAACATCATCCCCAAGGGCGCGCACGCGGCTCAGGCCTTCGAGTTCATCACGTGGCTCGCCGGCTACAACAACGAGAGCTTCGTTGGCTCGATCGACCCAGTGGGCGGTTGGGTGCCCGCCGGCCCCTCGGTGACCAAGACCGCGCCGTACGAGAAGTGGATAAAGAGCAATTCCTGGCTGTCGGGCTTCCTGCCCGAGATGACCAGCAAGTACAGCGCGGCGCCGGTCCTCACCGCGACGCAGGCGCAGCTGTTCACCGCGGAGAACACCGCGACAGCTAACGTGCTGCAGAAGATCATGACGCCGATGCAGGCGCTCAATTACATCGACGCACAGGCGAACGCTTCGAGCTAGAAGCGATCATCCCCGCACATTGGGGGCAGTCCGGTCTCGCGACCGGCTGCCCCCAATTGCGTGCGTGGGCCGGCGGAGGAGCAGACTGCTGATATGCAGGCTTTCACGCGGGAGACGACGATGTCGCGTGCCGATGTGCCGGGCGCAGCGCCCCAGCGCCGGCGACGTTCTCCGCAGCGGCGGGCGATGCGGCTTGGTCTAATCTTCGTCAGCCCGTGGATTATCGGCTTCCTCCTCTTCTTCGCGTATCCCTTCTTCGCCACCGTCTACTACGGCTTCACGAACTTCAACGGCGTGGGCGCCGCGCACTGGATCGGATTCGCCAATTACGTGAGCCTGTTCCACGACTCGTTGTTCAAGACGTCGCTGTTCAACACCTTCTACTACACGGTGATTGAACTGCCCCTGTCTACGGTCGCCGCGCTCGGCCTCGCGCTGCTGCTCAATATGAATGTGAGGGGCCGGGCAATCTACCGGACGATCTTCTATATCCCCTCGATCGTGCCGTTGGTCGCCTCGTGCATGATCTTCGTCTGGCTGTTCAACCCGGCCACGGGGATCGTCAACGACCTCCTTACCGACGCGCACCTGCCGTCCCCGGACTGGTTTTTCTCGGTCGCCTGGTCCAAGCCGTCGTTCATCCTGCTTGGACTGTGGGGACTTGGTCAGCCGATGGTGATCTACCTGGCGGGACTGCAAGGGGTGCCGAAGGAGATGTACGAAGCCGCCTCGCTCGACGGAGCCGGCTCGTGGCGGCGGTTGCGCTCCATCACTCTGCCGATGATCAGCCCTGTCATCTTCTTCAACGTCATCCTGCAACTCGTGCTGTGCATCTCGTACTTCACGCAGGCGCAGGTGATCGAGGCCAACGACATCGGCGGACCCGGCACCTCGACATGGTTCTACGTGCAGTACCTCTACGAGCAGGCCTTCGTGTACCTCAAGCTCGGCTACTCGTCGGCGATGGCGTTCTTCTTGTTCGTGATCAGCGCCGGCATCATGGTGGTCCTGTTCCGCTCCTCCGCGCGCTGGGTCTACTATGCGAACGAATAGGAGAACCAATAGGAATTGGTCGACGCGTGCCGCGGGGCGCAGCGCCGGCAAGCACGCGGTGCTGATCGTCGTCAGCGTGCTGCTCGGTTTCCCGATCTTTTGGATGGTCCTCACCTCGTTGAAGACCGACCCGCAGTCGCTCGCCACGCCGCCGCTCTGGTGGCCGCACCCCTTCGTCTGGCGCAACTACCCGGACATGCTCTCGGCCGTTCCTTTCTGGCGATTCGTGTTGAACACGCTCATGTACGCCGGGGTAACCATCGTCGGGGTGTGTTTCTCGAGCAGCCTGGTCGCATACGGCTTCTCACGCCTTCGCTGGCGGGGGCGCGACGTCCTGTTCCAGGTGATGGTCAGCACGCTGCTTATCCCCTTCTTCGCCACGCTTATCCCGCTCTTCACCATGTACAAGCAGTTCCACATGGTGGGCTGGTACCTGCCGCTGATGGTCCCGACTTTCCTCGGCAGCTCGGTTTTTAGCACCTTTCTGCTGCGCCAGTTCTTCATGACGATCCCGGAGGAGCTTTCCGACGCCGCCAGGGTGGACGGGGCGAACGAGCTGACGATCTATGGCCGGATCATCATGCCGATGGCGAAGCCCGCGCTGGCGACGGTCATCCTCTTCCAGTTCATTTACTGCTGGAACGACTTCATCGGCCCGCTCATATACATCAACAGCCAGGTTTGGTACCCGCTTTAAATGGTACTGAATTTGATCCTCGGCACCTACACGACCAACTGGCCTTGGGTGTGGGCGGCCGCGTCGGCGGCCACGGCGCCGATCATCATCCTGTTCTTCTTGACGCAGCGCACTTTCATCCGGGGCATCGCCATCCAGGGCACGGGGCTCAAGGGATGAGGACGACTGCGCTCCGGGAAGACGTAGCCCGGGCGTCAGGTCCGCCCGCGGCCCCGATGAAGAGGATCATGGCGGCGCTGCGCGCCGTGTTCAACTTCCTCGAGCTCAATCTCGTGCTCGTGGTGGCCTGCCTGCCGGTCGTCACGGTGCCCCTCGCCTGCCAGGCCGCCACGGTCAGCCTCGAGCGGTGGCGGGCGGCGGGGGAGGACCGTGTCGTGCGGGAATTCGTCGCCGCTTTGCGGTCGCGCCCGCCGCTGCGGACGACGCTCAGTGCCGGTATGTCCTTCGCGGTGGCGGCGATCGCCGTCGAGGAGGTGCACTACTTCTTGCGTGGCGGCACGGCCGGCGACTGGGTGAGCCTCG
>JBKQRF010000124.1:0-14656 GCA_052144055.1 Candidatus Limnocylindrales bacterium | reverse complement strand
GCTTGGCGCCCTTGTCGAGGCCGAGCAGCCCGACCAGCGGGACGAGACGGGTCTCGCCCTCCCCGACTAGGCCGTTGAGCACGACCTCTACGCCGAACCCAGCGGTGGCCAGAATGGCCAGATGAGGCGCCAGATCGGCGCGCCAATAGGCACGTTCCCCCGTGAAACGAGCGAGGAGGCGGCCGGACTCGGGAGTCGCGCCGGAGGGGTACCCCAGAACCGCCCGCGCCTCCCCGGCCAGGATGGGCGCCAGCAGCGCACGGATGTGCGGCTCGGCGAGGGTGGTCAAGTCGGCGTCGAAGCAGGCGACGATGGTGCCCTGCGCGCCGCGGATGCCCTCCGCGAGGGCTCGACCCTTGCACCCGTTGGTGGGCAGCGCCAGCTGCACGATCGCCTCAAGGCCTCGAGGATGGCACGGCTGCCATCGCTGGAGCCGTCGTCCACGCAGATGATCTCGTCGATCAGCGGACTCGCGTGCAGCGCCGTCACGACCGCTGCGACGATCTTCTGTTCGTTGAAGACCGGTACGATCGCCGAGACTGACAGGGCCACGCGCTCCATAGGCTCTCTCTCGCGCCTGCCTGCGTCCTGGTGGCGCGCATGATAGGAGCCGGCCACGGCGGACGTATTGCGCTTTCGCCGCGCCGCCGGTGGCTCTGGTGAGTCCAGCCAGGACGACGCGGAGGCCATCGTGTCAGTGTCCCGAAAAGACCTCCCTCGGACGTCGCCGACAGGTCCGGGTCGGCGCTCGCGTGGTGGTCGCGGGGTCGTGTGGGTGTCGAGGCGCGGCGTTCACCGCGCGCGGGTCGCGGCATACTCCATACAGATCGTCGGAGGTGGCGGAGCAGGAAGGAGGGGTCGCCGATGGCTACTGGCGTGATCGACGCGCGCCGAGAGGCGCTGGAACGCCGCTGGAATGACGTCATGGCGCCCGGTCGCTGGGAGCCGCTCACGCTCGCGGCGCTCTTCGAGGCCACCGCCAGGCGCCATCCCGAGCGCCCCATCGTCATCGCCGACGAGGGCGAGTACTCGTATGGGGAGATGCGCGACTGGTCGCGCGCCCTGGCGCGCGGTCTCATCGATCTCGGAGTGACGCCAGACGAGCGGGTCGGCATCCTCATCGATAACCGGCCTGACTTCGTGGCCGCCAAGCTCGCAGTCGCCTGGGCCGGCGCGATCGCCGTGCCGCTCAACTTCCAGTACCGCAGCGACGATCTCGCGGCCGCCCTCGAACACTCGGGCCTGGGGGTGCTGCTCACCATCGCGCGCTCGTTCACCACTGACGTGGTCGCGGTGCTCGACGAGATCGCCGCGGGCTGGGAGCGGGGGGTCCGCAGTGCACGGGCGTCGGCGCTGCGTCAGGTGGTGCTCGTCGATGGAGCGCGACCCGGCGTGCTCGACCTGCGGGGGCTCGCGGAGCGCGGCGCGCGGGTGCCCGAGACGACGCTGGACCGGCGCACGGCCGGAAGCGATCCGGCCGCAGTGGGGGACGTCGTCTTCACCTCCGGCACCAGCGATCGGCCACTGGCCGCCGCCCTGACCCACGACATGGTGCTGCGCAGCGCCTACGGCTCCGCATACCACCGCGGCTTCGCCGACGGCTGGCGGGTCTGCTTCGCCTTACCCATGTACCACGTGTTCGGCTACATCGAGGGCTTCGTGGCCGCCCTATGCGTGGGCGGCGCGATCCTGCCGAGGCGCATCTATAACCCCCGCACCATGCTCGAGGCGATCGGACGGCACCGCGCCAGCGAGGTGCTGTGCGTGCCCACCATGTCCCTCACACTCGTCGAGGAGGCCGCCCGAGGGTCGTTCGATCTCGCCAGCCTCGAGTCGGTGATGTCGGCGGCGGCCCCCGCACCGGTGCACCTCTGGGAGCGCGTCCAGCGGGACCTTGGCCCCCGCACCGTGTTTACCGGATACGGCCAGACCGAGGTCTCCGCCGCGACGACGCTCACCCTGCCCGGTGACGCGCTGGGGACGGTGGCGGAGACGGTGGGCTGCCCCAAGCTCGGGGGCCGGGCCGCCGACGTGACGGGGGACGGCCGCCTGGCCCGCTATCGCACCATCGACCCCTTCAGCGGCGCTGTGCTGCCCGCCGGCGCGGAGGGCGAGCTCAGCGTGCAGGGGCCGATCGTGACGCGGGCCTACTACGGAGATCCCGCCCGCACGGCGCAGATGATCGACGCCGAGGGCTGGCTGCGCAGCGGGGATCTGGGTCGGGTCCGCCCCGACGGATACCTCGAGCTCAGCGGGCGTGCTCGCGAGCTCTACAAGGTGGGCGGGGAGTTGGTCGCTCCGAACGAGGTGGAGCAGGTCCTCACCCGCTACCCCGGCGTGTCGCAGGCCTACGTGGCCGGCGTGCCTGACCCCCGGCGCGGCGCGGTGGGCTGGGCGTGGGTCGTGGCGGAGGCGGGCGCGAGCCTCGAGCCGCGTGCCCTCATCCGCCACTGCCGAGCGCATCTCGCGCCGTTCAAGGTGCCCCGGGTGATGCGGGTCGTGCGCGCCGACGAACTCCCCATGACCAGCACCGGGAAGGTCCAGAAGTTCCGCCTGATCGAGCAAGCACGCAACTAGTGTCGGCCGGTGGGCCCAACTCGTCGTCCACTGTGTGTCAACGCCACGCCAGGCGGTGGGCGCAAAGCGGGCGGCAAGGTTCGTACGTCCTCAGCATGCAGTCGCACCCGGTGACGCGCGCGGCGTCAATGTCACGCGCCAGGCGCCGCGAAGATCTCTCCGTGCCCGGTCGCGAATACCCGCCTGTACCCCGATGCCACGATGCCGGCGCGCATGGTGTGCGGCAGACCCGGCTCGAGCAGCACGTACCGGTAGTCCAGTAGCCACGTTCGGCAGTGCGGAGGTCGTAGTCGACGAGGTCCGTCACTGGATGCGACGCCTGCTGCGTGTCGAAGAGTGGCGCCCCGAAGGGCAGAAGGAGGAGGCATCGGGCTGGGCATGCTCGCTGACGCGCTAAAGGGGCCTCGCAGGAGATCGTGACACATGCACGGTGCGGATCTCCATCTTCGCCGACCGCGCCACGGCTCGCAATCTGGCCCGAGATCCACGCGTGCCACACGAAGACGGGTGCGCTGCACCAAGACGCCGGACCGCACTACCTGCTGGCGTTCTTCTCACGACACCAGCTCGGGCACGACCTATGGGTAGCGGGGGCCGCATGCTCGGCGCTCAAATCGGCGCATGATTGGATTGTGAAATCGTCCGAGTCCAGGCCGTGCGAGCTCGACTGCGTCGTCGTCGGCGGCGGGCCCGCTGGCCTCTCGGCGGCCGTCAACCTGGGGCGCATGCGCCGCAGCGTGCTCCTCGTCGACGAGCGTGACCGCTTCGCCTGGACGCACGTCGTTTACAACTACCTGGGCTTCCCGGACGGGATCGAAGGCGCGGAGATCCGCCGGTTGGGCTGGCGCCACGCGGCGAGGTACGGGGTGCAGCTGTTGCTGGGTCACGTCGCCACCGCGAGGCGCGAGGGCGATCGGTTCCGCATGCGGATCGAGCGCCTGCCCGAGGGCGGTGCCTGGGGCCACGGGCCTCTCCCGAGCGTGCAGCGCGACGCGGAGATGGCCCGCCTGTTCGGCGAGGTACCCGAAGGCGGCCCGATGGAGGTGCTGGCCCGAACGGTCATCCTCGCGACCGGTGTGTTCGGCCACTTCCCGGAGTTCCCCGGGCGGGACGAGTGCGTAGGGCAAAGCCTCTTCTGGTGCATCCATTGCGGGGGCTACGAGTCGATCGACCACGTCGTAGGCGTCGTGGGCCACGACGAGGATGCAGTCCAGACGGCCCTCGACCTGCTCGACTTCACCGATCGGGTGGCGATCGTCGCCGGGCGCCCGGAGGGCTTCGATGTGCCGGCTTCGCGGCTGGCGGACCTGGCCGCCAGCGGTATCGCGGCATACCCGTGTGGCGTGGCCGAGTACGACAACCAGGGTGGCCAGATGCGGGCGCTCGTCCTCGACGATCCCGGGCAGACCCGGCTCCCGGTCGAGCAGGTCTACACCGTCCGCCGCACCAAAGCTGCCAACGAGCTCGCCCGGCAGCTCGGCCTGGAGCTGGACCCTCTAGGCCAGATCGTCGTCACCCCCGAGCAGCACACCAATGTGCCCGGCGTCTACGCGGCGGGCGACGCCACCTGCCTGCATGACCATCAGCTGAGCGCCGCCGTCCACGAGGGCAACCAGGCCGCCTGCGGAGCCAACTACCACCTCTACCGGCCGGTCCAGCGCGCCCTCGATGACGCACAGGAGCGGTAAGGACTATCCGCCCCCGGAAGCCGCGGCGGGCAGCAGGAGCATGAGGCGCGCACACCGACGCTTAGGTCGAGCGTCGTGAGGGTCAACGCGTTGCCCAAGCTCCGCGAGCCGCCCCCGCCCGGGCTAGTGCCGATCCCATCGACCATCACAGCCGCGGCCCCGGTCCCCCCGATGGCCGCACGACTGCTCGGCCGTGGCCTCAGCGCTCCCGGACAAGTTCCGCGAGGGGCCGGCGAGCCGTCCCCGGCGCCGAGCGAGGTCGAACGAACTCCAGGCGGCCACGGGGTAGGTGGCGGGCGACGGCGACGCTGAAGTACCGCTGGTTTCCCCGCTGCGACGGCTCATTCTCTCGCCCGAGGGCCTGGCCGAGCGCCTCCATCTCACCGACGCCGCCCGGGTGCTCGAGGTGGGGTCGGGTCCCGGATGTTCCGGCGAACGCCGACCTCAGGGGAATCAGAACCTGGCCCTGTCGTCAGGTGGCCGCCGGGATGCGGTCGTTGCGGCGTCACCACCATGGCCGGAGCGGCAGACGAGCGGGACCATCATGGTCGGGCCGTGCGAGCAGGAGCTGGCAGACGTCAAGGTCGCCGCGCTCGAACCCGAGCCGTGCGGCTGACATGTAGAGGCGCCATGTCCGTGCGACCTCCTCGCCGGCCGCGGCCAGCGCCACATCCCAGTTCGCCTCCAGACGCGTCACCCAGGCGGCGAGCGTCAGTGCGTAGTGCGGCCGAAGCGACTGGACGTCGATGAGCTCGAAGCCGGCCGCCCGAGCGGCGGCGATGGCCGCCTCGACGGGGACGAGCTCACCGTCCGGGAAGACAAACCGATCGACGAAGTGGCTCGCTGTCGGACGGAACTGCGACCGCAGGCGCGATCGGGTGGGGCTCGCCTGAGCGATCCCGTGGTTGAGGAAGAGCCCGCCCGGACGAAGCGCCAGCAAGGCGGCGCGGAAGTAAATCGGAAGGTTCGCTCGACCAACGTGCTCGAACATGCCGATCGATGCCACCGCGTCGAACTTGCCGAGCGGCGCGAGATCCCGGTAGTCGCGGACCTCGGCGCGAGCGAGGCCCCCGAGGTCGGCGGCGACAAGCCTGCGGTTCGCATCGTCGGCCTGGCGCTCGGAAAGCGTTACGCCGACAGCATCGACCCTTGCGCTCCCAGCCGCGTACCCGAGGAGCGAGCCCCAGCCGCAGCCGACGTCGAGCAGGCGACTTCCCGGGCTCAGACGGAGCTTTCGGGCCATGAGGGAGAGCTTCGCCTCCTGGGCCTCGTCAAGAACACCGGCGGCCGAGTCGGGGGTCGTGGCGGGCGGGAAGTAGGCGCACGAGTATGTCAGCCGACGGTCCAGCCAGAGGCCGAAGAAAGCCTCGCCAACGTCGTAGTGAAAGCGGATCGCGGCGAGATCGCGCGCTCGGGAGTGGCGCGCACCCACCATCCGGGCGGTCCGCTGGAGGACAGCCGGCCGCGTGGCCCCGCGCCGCAGGGTCATACAGGAGCGGACCAGCCGCCTGAGATCGGTGGCGCTCAGACGGCGCAGGTCGAGCGACTCGCCAGCATCGACCGCCGCCATGACGTCGCCCTCGATCTCGAGATCGCCCCGCAGGAACCCCTCGGCAAAGGCGTCTGGTGTCGGAAGAGACAGCAGCCTACCGAGGGCGTGTGGGCCATTGACCACGACTCTGGCCCGGGCACAACGCTCGGCCGTTACTGACGGACTGCTGGCCAAGTTGCCTTCGCTGGACGCCAGCGATTTGCCATCGGCGAGTGTGATGTCGAGTACGGACGGGTCGACGGCCCGGTTGAGGATTCGAACGACCCCGCGGGCGATGGCGTGATGATGTCTATCCGCCAGGTCCGGGGGAGTCACCTTGCCGCTCACGGGCCACCTCATCGTGCCAGCGCAACTGCCACGCCCATCCTACGACCGCCGAGCTCAACGGCCGCCCTCGACAAACCCTCGGCTGGCGGTCACCCTCTGAGACGTTCGCCGAGGCTATTGCGATGACCGCTTGAGACCGCCGCAGATCGTGGCGAGGTATGACAGAGTCATAGATACCCCAGAGGGACGGGTGGTCAGTCGACCGGGTGCGCAGCCGAGAGGTGACTGAGCGGAAGTAGGAGATGACGGTCCCAAACCTGTCGACCATCGTGGCGGCGGCCGCCTCGCAGAAGGGGCTGCGGCTTCGTGACGACCTCCACGACACGGGCTGGGCCTTCTGGGAGCTTCGCAGCCTCAACATGCACCGGGTGGTCGGACTCCTGAAGGAGTACCGCTCGTTTGCGGACGTGCGTGATCTCGAGGGCGAGATCCGGGGCTCGATCGCGCGCAACTTCCATCGGTCCTGGTGGCGCGGGCTCGCGTATGGCGTGGTCGCCCAGATGGCGCCCACCTCTTGGACACCCGACGACCTCACGGCCCTCGTCGACATCTACGAGAACCGTAAGGGCGTCCTGCAGTGGGTGGTCCTGGTGGCCACCGACAATCGCAGCGCAGTCGGGGTGCACACCTGGGAGCAGGTCTACCTGAGCCCTGTGTATCGCGAGACGCTCGAGGCACTGAGCGCGGCCGGCTATCGGGCGGCCACGGCCGTGAAGGGCAAGGACGGTCTGCTCAAGGTCCTCACCGGGGTCAGCGAGCAGAAAGGGGTCTCCTTCCCAGAGTTCCGCGACCGTCCCTGACGCATCGCCCCTGCGGGTCCGGCTGCTGGCTCATGCGACCCTTGTGGACGGTCATTGCGGATGGGTCGATGCAGGATCCTCCCATGGTGGGGGCTTGGTCCGGCGCCTGCCCCGCGACTGGGGCGCGCTCACGGGGCTCGGCGGGACCTCGACTGGTCGACCGCCTCTCGCACTGTGGATGCAGTCAGCAGCAGGTCGAGGTCGGCCCATTGGTGTCCCGGACCGTACAGTCGGCCTGCCCGGACCTCGTGGTCGGGACGGATGGGCGGGCCAAGCCGGAGCATGAAGACAGGCTCATCCCACTCGATCGCCGGGGCCCCTGGGACGTGCGGCCGCGGTGAGTGCACGACCTCGTAGGCGTCGACGTGGTGGACCGACCGGAGGCGGCCGTCATAGCGGAAGCCGATGTAATTGGGCACGATCTTGGGGTAACCGGCGGACGAGGGGTAGTGGTAGAGGCGGTGCTTCTCGACCTCCACCACCGACGTGAGGTCTGAGGGCCAACCGTCCCACGGCTTGCGTGTCAACGCTACGACCCACACCCGGTTGCTCTCGGTGTCTCGCATGTCGGCCACTCCTCGGAGGTAGCTGGCGAGTTCGGTTGCCAGCGCGCGCTCGATCGTCGACCCGCCATGCCGCGCCCGTTCGGCCAGTTCCACGACATCGGACCAGCCGACGGCGGAGAGAGTGATCGGGGGATGGATCGTCCAGCCGCGGAGCCGGTGGCGGACGATCTCCTGGGCGCCGTTCTGGGTCAGCACCACGATGCGCTGGACGGCTGCTCGCTCGGCCTCCAGGCGCCCGACGTAGCGCTGCAGCTGCTCGGGGGACGGCAGGTTCCACCCGCGTTTGGCCTCGACGATGGCGTGGAATGCGGGGCAGCGCAGATCGATGTCGGTGAACCCACGGTCCTCGGGACCGTGCTCTTGCAGCTGGATGAGCAGGTCCTCCGGCACCGGTTGGCCCGGGACGAGCCGGTCGATGAACCCTTCGAGCAGCGCAGGACTGCGGGCCAGACCCCAGCCCAGCGCTGCGGTCATGTCGTTCTCCTGATCGCCGAGGAGTTCGAACGCCGTGGTGACCGGGCGGGAGTGGAGCAGCAGGTCTCTCACGCGATCCAGGATAGACGTTCTGGGCGGTCCCTCGCCGCTGGTCAGCTGCCGAGTGCTCGATCGTCTCCAGCGGCGCCAGTCCTTGCGCCGGATGCGCCGCGCCCGCCTGATCCGCCGCCGGCGTCGCCGACCTCCTCCCGCGCGAACCGCGCGGCATCGGTGGGCCGAGGCGCGCTGGACGCCTCGTGGGCCGTGGCCGCGAGCTGGCTAGCCACCCATTCGCGAGCCTGCGCATCGACCCGCACCTTCTGCAGGAGCATGCCGTCCTCCGTGGTCGAACCAACGATTCCCCAGGCACATTCATCGCGTGCGACCTCCCGCACGTGATCTGGGGGGACACCCCGGTCTGGGACCTCCAGTCTCGGGCCCGTGATTGGTCCCCGGCAATGACCCCTCGGGTGCACCCGCTGACAGCGGATAGTCCGGGGCCAGTGACCATGCCACAGCTCCTGTGGGCGGCTCGGTGCGCGGGTCGTTGGGAACGTTGAGGAGGCTCTTCTCGGCACGCCCCACCGGCACCATCGGCTGGTGGTGGCGGGTTGCCTGTCAGGGCTCCTTCCGCCGGGACGGGGGCCGCCTGTCGCCGGCGCGATGCTCGGGTCAGCCAGCCTCAGGTGGCGGTCGAAGAAGGCCTCGACGCGCCGCCGCCTTCTCTTTGGGAACTTGTCGGGCGGCCAGACGGTTAACCCGCGCACCACGGTCGAACGGCGTTTCGCGTCCGCGGCGGGTCTTACGAAAGCCCCGTCGCAGTGGGACCTTCGCGGGGCATCGCGAGTGCAACCGTCGCCCCCACAGTTGGAGGACCATGCACCGTCGCTGGGGCCCGGGGAGCCAGGCCATGCGCGGAGCGATCCGCCGTGTGACGCCGACGCGCATCGCGCTCATCGTCGCCGGTTTCGTTGTGGTCGTCTCGTGGGTGGTGTTGCTGCGGCTGGTGAGCGATTGCCTACCGAACATGCAGGTCTCGGGGTCCTGCGGCCCGCTCGCGACGACGCGGTTCATGCCACTGCTCGCCATCGAGGGCGGGGTGGTGTTCACGCTCGTGTTCGCCCTCGCCTTCCTGGTGCGGACGGCCGCGCGGTTCAGCATGCGAGTCGCGCGGTCGTGGCGCCATCGCGGCCTGCCCGCTGCGTCAGTAGAGGCCGAGGTTCGTCTCCCCGGCGACGCGGTTCGATCGTCGGGCTGGAGCCGCAGGCGCCGGGTTGGCGCGGTGCTCCTCGTGGTGACGATCTTCTTGGCCGGGGTGGGCACTGATCGTCTCGGGCTCGCTGCCCCACCGCCCGATGCGGCGGACTTCGGGCTCATTCGGCAGGCCTGGGATCTCCTCCATGCCGACTATGTCGGCTCCCCAGAACTCGACTACAAGGCCGTTGCCCATGCCGCCATTGACGCCATGACGACGGCTGTCGGCGACACAGGCCATACCACCTTCCTGACGCCGGGTCAGGCCGTCGTCGAGACGGATGAGCTCGCAGGATCCTACGGCAGCGTGGGGATCAAGCTCGACGAGTCGGGCGAGATACCGCTCGTCTCGGCGGTCCTTGCCCACGGGCCCGCGGACCGGGCAGGAGTGCGCACCGGCGACCGGATCATCGAGATCGACGGTCGCTCGACCCTCGGCGTCAGCGACGACGACCTCGTGCAGGCGTTGAGCGGACCGGCCGGCAGCGAGGTCACCCTCACGGTCGAACGTGCCGGAGCGAACGAACCCATCGTCATCACCGTGACCCGGGGCGTCGTCACCGTACCCGCCGTGGACTGGTCGATGGTGCCGGGCTCGAGCGTGGCGCTGGTCCGCCTCGGCTTCTTCTCCGACGGCACGGCGGACGAGCTCGCTCGCACGCTCGCGGACATCACGGCGTCCAAGGCAAGCGGGATAGTGCTCGACCTGCGTGGCAACCCCGGCGGCGTGTTCAACGAGGGCGTGTGGGTCGCCAGCGAGTTCCTGGCGTCGGGCACGGTGGTGCAGGGGCGCGATAGGGCCGGGGTGGTCCGCGCGGTCCCCGTGGACCGGGCCGTGGTCGACCCGAAGATACCGCTCGTCGTCCTCGTCGACGGGGGCACGGCCAGCACCGCCGAGGTTGTGGCCAGCGCCCTGCAGGACGCCGGACGAGCGAAGCTGGTCGGTGAGACCACGTTTGGCACCGGCACACTCCTTACCGACTTCGGACTGGATGACGGTTCCGTCCTCTCGATCGGCACGGTTGAATGGCTCACCAGGGCTGGTCGGTCGGTGTGGCACACCGGCGTCCGGCCAAACGTCGTGGTCCAGCTGCCCGCGGGCGCGAGTCCGCTCACGCCCGCCGAGCTGCGCACCCCACCCGATTCGGGGGTGCTGTCCATTGGGGATACGCAGCTCATCGAAGCGCTCAAGCTGCTCCCGGGAGGGGTGCCGTGAGGCCATTGACTGGGTGTGATGGGTGGGCGCCGGCCTGGCCCTTGGTGCGGACGTGGCGCATCGTGATGCTCTCTCCGCCGGGGCTCTCCTGGGCTTTCGGCATCTGAAGGTCCATTTTGCAGGCGGGAGGCTTGCGCTGCGATGGGTGGGATCGTCGGGATCGTGGTGGGGATAGTGGCGGTGTTCCTGGTGCCTGCGGGACCCGCCGTCTGGTGGGTCGTCTCGCTGGTCCCCGGTTTCATCGCGTTTCGACTCTGGCAGGTCCCCGAGGGATACTCTCCAGCGCGGGCGACGGGCTTCGTTGAGGGGATCTGGGCCGTCTGGTTCTGGGGCTCGATCATCGTCGCTCTCGTTAGACTCATTGGCCTGCTGGCATCAGGGGCGCCTGCCTAGCCCCGGGCCTAGACGCTTGTGCGACAACTACACAGCGCGGTCGGGGGAGGCACAGTGTTCGATCGGTTCAGGCGAAGACACCAGCCACCTGACGCGGGTCGGGTCAACGCTAGTGCTCAGGCGGAGCCCATCGGTGCGGCCTCAGTGCTGAATGCACTGCGGGCGATGACAGAGTCACAGTGGCTGCGCCTTGCCGCGGCGGAGGCCGCCAGCCAATCGGACACGGGCGGGTGGAAGAAGAGCGACTGGACCTATCAAGCGATCTATCGAGCGGCCTATGCGGCAGCGAAGCGGATCGGGCGGTACGACGATCTTGGCAAGTCACTCGTGGCCGCACAGAAGGATGCGACTGACATCGCGGCGCATGCGGCTGGCCCGGAGGCTCTGGCCGCTTACCGGGAGGTTGATGCAGTCGCTCACGGTCGGGGGCGCACCTTGCTGGTCGATCCCGACGTTGCGCGGGTGGGTGAACGCTACGGGGCGTTCCTTGACGCCGCGACGAACGCCGTCAGCGCAGCGGTCCTTCGACCTTACATATCCGCTAAAGACTTCGCCGAGATGTGGCGTCCTTATGGAGCTGCAATCGATTTCGATACCAGGCCCCGCGGGGCGTGGGCCGGTGCCGCCGACCGCAACGTCGCTCAAGCGGGACGAGACGGGCTGGAGGCGAGTCGTGTCCGGGCCGAGCCATGGCACGCCGACGCCGTCGTCGATCTCCAAGCGATCGCGTCACGATGGTTCGACGAGGGCCACGGTCTTCCGGACAGCGTGCTCATCGTCCCGAACCCGTACTTCGTTTTGCCGCTCGACGCACTCGTCAAGTGGGAGTTCGCGACGGCCGTCGAGGTGCGCGAAGCCACCCGTTGGGCCACGTCGAACACGCCACCGGTCCGGTGGCAGAACCCGCTCTTTCGCGAGAAGCTGAACTTCATGGGCTGGTCCGACGCGGAGGCATACGCCCGCGTTGGGCTGTTCTATTGGCAGACTGACCCGCTGACACCAGATCCAGCCGTGGCGAGGCTCGAAACGAAGCTTCGTGCCTCGGGTCAGATCTATGACGTGCCCCGGCCCGCGTCGCTCGGCCGCCGGCCGCCGCAGGCGGACGCCCTGCCCGACCGACTGGAACCCAATGGTTCAGCGCCTGACAAACCGCCGGGGGAACCAGCGTCGCCAGTTGCGAACGCCGGGCGCCAAGGACTCGCGGCTGACGTCGCCGCAGTTGCAGCTGATCTCGCTCTGCGTCAGGCTCGCGGGGAGATGCCACCTCCCAATCCCGAATCCGAGGTGCCCTACTCGCAGGTCGCCGCGCAATGGATCGCGGCTCGAAGGCCGAACGGCGGGGCCCGGGGGGCCGGCGCGCCAGCGGTTCCCGCGGGAGAGGCAGTTCCGGGAGCGACCCGCACGACGGCCACGGACGCGGCGACCGCGGCCGATACCGACGCAAGTCCAGACGAGCTGCTCGGGCGCGTCCGCGCGGGCTGGCCTGCGATCGTGGCCGCCCTCTCGCGGACGCCGCTCGTGAGGCCACTTGCCGAGGCCTGCCGGCCTCTCCGTCTCGATGGCCGGGTGGTGGTCCTGGGCTTCCCCGAGGACAAGGCGTTCCTGCGCCAGAAGGCCGAGCAGAGGCACGCCGCGTTCGAGGATGCGATCTCGACCGTTGTCGGAACGCAGCTGGGCATTCGCTGCGTGGCGACCAACCTGGAGGCGCTCCCGCCTGGCGACCGCACGGGGGCGCCGCGCTGCGCCGGCGAGACGGGTGCGCGAGCCGCGCCGTCGGCGCCGCCAAGTCCAGCGACTGGTTCCGGCGGGCGCGTTGCCTGAGGCCCGGCTCCTACCAGAGGAAGGGTCGAGCCGGTGCGTGCGGCGGCTGTCAGCCACATCGCCCGGCTGGTCACGCAGGAGCAGCGGCTCCTCCGCCGTGATGCGTCGACCGTACGCACGACCGAGCCGGCCGCTGACCCCTGTCCCGCCGGCGGAGTTCGAGGCCGCCTACCCAGCGGCTACAGGCGAGCGAGGCCGCGTGGACCCCGATCACTCAGCGCCTCCACGAAACCCAGTGCGGTTCAGCGTCACCCGGGTTGCCCATGTTTGACGGCCTCGGGGTTGATCAGGACCGTGACAGGTCGCCTGGCACCGACCCACATCGACGCGGGTTGGCTGACGACCACGCGCGACGGTGGTGCCCCGTCGGGCCAGATCGCCCTCGGGCTGTGTTCCCGAGAACAACACGGACCTCACCGTCCACGTCGAACAGCCTGGCTGCGACCACAGCTGAGCCCTTGGCCGCAGGCCGCCACACTGAACGTCCGGTACGCGCGTGAGGGGCCGGCAGGTGAGGTTCTTCGAAAGTGCTCAGCTGCGAGGCAGACGTACCCGATCACCATCTGCTCATCGTGGTGGCCAGCTGGGTGTGCCAATCCCAGGGGCCAGCGCAGCCTGACTCGGAGCCTGTGCCTGGAGCCCCACTCGGCCGTGTCGGGTCGCTTCACTGGCGCCGACGCAGCGCGCGGAGACCGGGGACGAGCTGCGGCACCTGCCGGCGGTACGCGGGGTACTCGTCGGGGAAGGTCGCCAGCAGGAGGCCCTCCTCCATGTGGATCTTGACCTCGAAGAGGATGAACCCGACCGCGACGAGCACGACCCAGCGGCCCATCCCGCCGAGGAGCGTGGTGCCCGCCAGCATGCCCAGCAGGCCGCTGTAGATCGGGTGGCGCGTCACCTCGTATGGCCCGTGGGTGCGGAGCCGGCCATCGCCACCGACCCGGGGCGCCACGCTCCACATCGTGCCGAGCGAGAACCGGGCCCACAGCGTGAAGACGGTCGAGGCGACGAGCACGGCGAGCCCGAGTACCCGAACCCAGGTGACGCCGACCGACGCGTACTCGTTCAGGAACGGTTGGCCGAAGACGGCGACGATCGCACAGGCCACGATCGCAGCGAGGAACATCGGCGACGTGGTCTGGCCGCGGGCCCGAGCGCGCGGTACGCGCAGGGCGTTGTATAGCGCACCGGCGACCCAGATGAGCACGACCGTGCCCCAGCACGCGACATTGCCGATGACCACGAGCAGGTTGGTCATCTGGTCAGTGTGCCAGACACTCACACCAGGCTCCGGCCCCCTGCGTCCTAGCGTAACCCCTCGCTGCCCCCGGAGGGATAGCCGCCTTTCGCCGGGGAGCAACGACCTCCGGCGCACTCAAGAAGTCGTAAGGTGGCCTACGTGAGCGCGCAGCACAAAGAGACCCACCACAAATCCGACCGGGAGGCCGCTAGGCGTGAGCGTGTCCAAGAGCGCGAGCGTCGGCGGGCAGCGAGCGACGCGGGCACCGTCACGGACGCACCAGAGATCGCCCCAGCGCCCGTAGAGCCCCGCAAGCCGCGGCCAACACGATAGTCGGCGGCGCGCCTGACTCTGACGCCACGCAGGCGCACGAGCGCCGGGGAGCCCTGTAGGACGCGAGGGGAGGCCCGGGGCGGTGGGCTTCCTCTCCCCCGTCCCCTCGCTCCTCCCGGCATCGGCGGCGCGATCGCCGGCCTGACAACGCAGGGGCGCCGCCGCTACGCACATGGGGAAGGACCCCACAGGAAGGGAACGGCATCCGAGATGGAACTCACCGTTGCTGTCACCTGGGACAAGGGCGCGACGATCGTGAACATCACGGCCGCGATCGGCGGTCAGACGTACCAGGAGCTTCTGATGTCGCCCGGCAACAAGAGACGGGACGCGGCTCTCGAGGAGCTCCGGCAGGCTCTTCTGGTCGAGGTCGGCACGAGCCTGCGCGGCTTGTCGGACTCCGCTCGGGCAGAAG
>JBKQRF010000123.1:0-19446 GCA_052144055.1 Candidatus Limnocylindrales bacterium | reverse complement strand
CTCCCACTGCTCATCGGTCAAGGCGATCGCGAAGCTCATGGCGGCCATCGTGGCGGCACGCGATGCCAGCTTTGATGGCACAAACCTCACGATCTGAACGGGATCTTTCGGCTACAGGCCCTTAGTGCAGGGCGCGTCGACGCCATCGTCAGGCAAGGCGTGCCGTTGGGGCGGTGCCGGTCGGCCTCTCCTGCCTCCCGTCGAGGGTGGCCGACGCGCTGTCCAGGCGCAGGGCGTCCTACGCCTCGGCGATCACCCCGATCGAGACCCGAAAGCCGGCGCGGCGTTGCAAGGGGGGCAACAGCGTACCCTGGCCAATCGGCGTGTCGCCGGGGAACCAGCGGGCCCATTCCTCGTTGAAGATGTCGAACTCGGCCGGGTCGCGCAGCGACCAGTTGGCCCAGACGACCTTGTCGAGCGAGCTGCCCGCGGCCTCGAGTTTCGCCTTCAGGTTCTGCAGGCACTGGCGCGTCTGGGCCTTGATGTCTCCACTGACGAGATGCCCGGTGTCAGGATCGACCGGCCCCAGCGACGAGACGTAGACCATGCCGCCGGCGGTAACCACCCGGCCGTACCCGACCGCCGGGCGGGATGGATCGGACAGGAGGAGCGAACCGTCTCTGCTCCCTTCACCCTTCCCCTTGCCGGCCGGACCGAGATGCGCGGGATCCTCGGGCGGGATGCCAAACTCCCCGGGCGGCAGGGTGACCCCGCTGGTCTTGAACTTGTCCATGAACGTCGGCCGGATCCCGGTCGGCGCGAGGTGCCCCTCGACCTTGCCGTCCCGCACGCCCGTCTGCTCGAAGGCGAAGATGTCCTGGGTGAGGATCTGGTCGTCTTCCATCCCGTAGACCTCGGTGAGGTTGACGACCTTGCGGGAGCCGTCCTTGAGCCGGGCGGTGTGGACGATCAAATCGACGGCGGAGGCGATCTGCTCGCGGATCGCCCGCAGGGGCAGCTCATAGCCGGCCATCAGGACCATGGTTTCGAGCCGGAGGAGCATGTCGGGCGGCGTGTTGGCGTGGCCCGTCGAGAGCGAGCCTTGTTGGCCCGTCGTCATGGCCTGGAGCATATCGAGGGCCTCTCCCGAGCGGCACTCGCCGACGATGATCCGGTCGGGCCGCATGTGCAAGGAGTTGCGGATCAGGTCGCGGATCGTGATCTCGCCTTGGCCCTCAAGGTTCGCCGGGCGCGCCTCGAGCCTGATCACGTGCTTCTGGCGGAGCTGCAGCTCGGCGGCGTCCTCGACCGTGATGATCCGATCCTCCTCGGGGATGAACGAGGAGAGAACGTTGAGGAACGTGGTCTTGCCCGAGCCCGTGCCGCCCGACACGAAGATGTTGAGTCGGGCTTCGACGCAGGCTTTCAGGAACTCGAACATCTCGGCCGTCGCCGTCCCGAAACCGACGAGATCGTCCACGGTGTACGGCCTGGCGGCGAACTTGCGGACCGTGATCACCGGTCCCACGAGCGAGAGCGGTTTGATGATCGCGTTGACGCGCGAGCCGTCGGGCAGGCGGGCGTCCACCCTCGGGCTCGACTCGTCGATCCGCCGCCCCAAGGGGCTGACGATCCGGTCGATCACCCGTAGTACGTGCTCGTCGCTCAAGAAGGTGCTGTCGATGCGCTGGATCTTCCCGGCCCGCTCGATGTAGATGTGGCTCGGGCCGTTGACCATGACCTCGGTGATCGTCGGGTCGGCGAGCAGCGGCTCGAGCGGCCCAAGGCCAGTGATCTCATCGAGCATTTCGCCGGCCAAGCGGAGGCGTTCGGGCCCCGTGACGCCGAACGCGTGCGCGGCGATGAAGCGGTCGACAAGCCCCTCGACCCTCCTGCGGACCTCCGCCGGATCGGCGACGTCCAGCAGCGAATCGAAGGCCCCGACCATCTCGTCCTGGAGGCCAAGCCTGAGCTCGTGGAGTAACTTCTCTCGGCCGGTAAGCGCGGCCGGCCGCCCAGGCCCCACCGGTACTGCCACGCGGGGATGCGCGACGGGAGGAGCCGCGATCTGGGCTCGCTGTTGCGCCTGCGCTTCGCGTTGGAGGAGCGACATGACCGACGCTTACCTCGGATCTGGCGGTCAGGACGCTCGATCGGTCGCGACCTGGCCTATTCGAGCGAACGATGACACCTGCGCTAATAGATTACCGCTGACCTGCCAGCGGCTACCACGACAGTACATCCGAGAGTAGGACTTTCGAGCTACCGCACGGCTGAAAGCGTTGCGCCGACGCGCCGTTTGTCGCGCCCCTTAGAGGGAGGACTTGCGCTCAGGCTGATGCCGGCCGGGTATGTCCGCCGGGAACGTACAGCGCCAGAAGCGGGGCCGCTGGCTGCGAGGGCGATCACAGATGCCCACCCGACGGTGTCGCGCCGCCGCAGAACCCGTGGTGTCGCCCTGGGCGCGGGCAGCCCGTACTGGTCCGCGAGCGGATGACGCGGAGGCCCTGGTGCCAGCTCAGGGGGGCTGGCGACGGCGCCCATGAGGGGCCGGCGCCGCGCTGCGCGAGTCCGTCGAGCTCTGGCGGTACTGGACCGCGGCCCTAGAAGTCCGTGCCGGCGTGCACCCGCGGGGTGCCACCGTGGGAGGAACCGCGACGGACGGGCCCAAGAGGTCCCGAGTCGGTTCGCTCCCAGATAAGGCGCTCTGGGTCGGCGACGACGAACGCCGCCCAGGCGAGGCCGACCACCGGCCCGACCGCCTGATTGAGCCCAAGGGTGACGATGACACCTAGGTAGACCGAATCGGGCCAGCGCGCGGGCTGCTGGGTGGCCCCGCGGGCGTCAGCCGACGACGATCGTGAGACTGAACCCGAGCCGGAACATCGGGCAGACGCTGCCTGACGCACAGTGCGGGCTCCCGATGGCATTGACGACGATGGTACCCGCCTTCCGAGCCACGTAGAGCCCCTGCGCTCCCTTTGTGAGAAGAGCTCCGGAAACCCGCGCCACGATCCCAGGGTCGGCGACTTTCACGGCCCACTCCAGGCTCGAGCCGAGATCGAGCAGGAACTGCTGCCCCACCGCGAGGTGCAGGGTGGTGCCGTTGTCCGTCAGTGTCACGACAAGGGGCGCAGCGGCCGGCTGAGCAGGGGATGGCGTCGGGGTGCTGGTCGGCACGGCCTTCGGGACGGGGGTGGCGCGGGTCGCAGCCGGAGTCGAGCGTACGGGCGTGGGAGCGGCGGGCGGCGCCGCGAGAGGGTTCTCCGAGCCAGCCGGTGGGGGCACTACCGGTCCGCCGCCGCACAGCTGAGCAGGATTGGTGGCCGAGACACAGGGCGCGGTCCCCCCGCGCACGCTGCTTGGACCACTCGGCTCAGGCTCTGCGGATGACCGGGGCGAGGCGAGCGCGACTGGGGCGCTCGAGGAGCTGCTCGGTGCCGCTGCCCCGCTTGGGGAGCCCGCACTCACGCAGCCGCCGAGGACGAGAAACCCGAGGGCGAGCACCACGCGGCCGGCCAGCAGACTGACCGGCGGGCGGCGGCGCACTGATGGATTACGCGGCTCGTCGGCCATGACTGCCCCTGTCGCATCTACCGTACCAGTGGTAAGGACGCGAGACTGGCCGGGATGGTTCCCACCGAGTTGGCTAACCGGTCGATCGTCGAGCGGACAGGACCGCATCACCAATCAGTCGCCACCGCTTGGCGCGTTCGCGGGGTCGACTCGGCGGCCTGCCAACATGCAGTGGGCTACTGCGCGGCCCGACTAGGAGAAGGACGAGGCCGGGGGCCGACGCGCTTCGGCCTCCGGCTCTCATCTCTGGCGACGGACCTCGTCCTAGCGGAAGTCAAAGGCGAGCCTGCTCAGGTCGGGATAGCCGAGACCGCTCCCTTCGTTGAAGGGCAGGCCTGGTGTCCCCGTGTAGTAGATGTTGTCGTTGCTGGTGCCGCTCTGCTGGAGCGGAGTGAAGGGCGAATTCGGCCCGGTGGCGACCGAGTAGATGACGGGGTTCCAGAAACCGACCCGATGTCCTAGGAAGGAATCGATGACCGCCGTCGAGCCGTTCAGCTGCGGGGCAACGAAGCTCGTGCCTCCCCAGCCGCCCTGCAGCGGCTCCTGTCCCACTCCGGCGAATGAGGGTTCATACAGGAGGTAGCCGGTTTCGGGATCGGCGTCGGCTGAGACGTCAGGGACAGCCCGGCCGCTACCGAAGCCGGTGGTGACCGACGGGGTCGCATTGAAGTCCCACGCTGTCGGCAGGTGGAGGCCGTCGATCGACTGGTAGTCGGTCGGGGTCAGGTACTGGACCGCGCTGAAACGGGACGTGCCGGGCACGCCCTGCTGGTAGGAGGGGGTCGGCTCGATAGCGCTGAAGCCGCCGCCGCTGCCGACTACCAACGACTCGGCCACGCTGACCAGCGACGTGTCGGTGATCGTGGCAACCGCCCCCCATAGGTAGTCCCAGCCCCAGATCCGCTGCGCGGGAACAGTGACGGTTGCGGTGCCGTCCGGCCCGGACAGCGAGCCCGTCCAGGGCAGCGTGGTCCCGCCGGCTGCGGTGATGAACGGGCTGTCTCCCGATGCGTCGACGGACAGGTTCGTGGTCAGTAGGTCATCGCTTGCGTCGTAGGCCCCCGCGTCCCCCGAAGCGACGAACCCGGACTGCCCTTGGGCGGCCATCTCCAGGAACGCTTCGTCGAGCGCCGCCTCGTAGGCGGGAGTCTCCTCGCCTGCAGCGACGGCTGCTTGAAGATAGGTCTCCGACTCCCCCCAGCTCGATGAGACGCTGCTGGCAATGTTCTGGCTAGCCGCCTTGAAGAAGGCGTCGGCGAATCCGACGTCCGTGTTGGGTGCCTGGTAGACGATCACGTTGGCGTCTGGGGCCAGGCCGCCTGACTGCTCGACGTCGAGGTCGGTCTCGCCGGTGCCCGACGCGTCACTGGGGGCACCCGGGCCGCCATCGACGTTGACATCCGTGACGGTGCGGCGGCTTGAAGGCAGCCTGAGCACGTGCTGCCAGAAGTACTGCGGAGCGCCTGGATCGAGCGCGGCCAGGGTGACGATGGCGACCGTCTGGCCGGCTCCGGTAGCTCCCTGCCGATAGAGGGCGTTGAGCCCGTAGTCGGCGGCAAAGTTGGCGGGAACGTTGCAGGCATCAGGCAGTCCCGTCAGCGCCAGACAGCTGTTCGAGCTCCCGGCCTCGGGCTGGGCCAGGCTGGCATCCATGTGGACCATGTGGCTGCTGAAAGGCCCGTAGTTGGTCAGGCCCAGGATCGTCAGCACGTACTGCGCGATGCGGTAGGGAAGCTCAGGGAGCTGTTCGGTCCCGTGCACGGTCTGAGCGGGAATCGCCCGCATGCCATTGCGGGCCGGCAGCGCAGGGACGTGGTACTGCTGCTGCTGCACCGACAAGGCTTGGTCGAACTCGCCCGCCGTGCCGTTGGCCACAACGTCGACGCCGTCTGGATAGACCTGGGCCGTGATCCCGAACTGGGCCAGGTAGCTCTGCAGCTGGGAGATGTTGGACTGGCTCTGCCCGTACGTCTGAGCGAACTGGCTAACGGAGAGATAGCTTCCCACCCCGTGCTCCACGCTGGCCTCCAACTGAAGCACGTTCTGCTCCCTGAGCACGAAAGAGACTGTCTCCGGGGTGGTGGGTGGTGTGTTGCCGAACACAGTCGCGCCGGGCAAAGAGGCCGCGCTGATCCCCGGCTGCACTGGCACGGGCGTGTTGGGACCCGGGCTCGAGGCGGCAGCGGCCGACGCCGAGGCCAGTGGCAGCGCGATCAACGCAGCTACGGCCAATCCCGTGAGCAACCGCAAGTAAACGGAGCGTGTCATGTCTTGTCGGCCCTCCTCGCAGCGCGATAACTGAGTCCACCCTGCCGCAAGTCCCGGGGACGCGAGGCTTAGCCAGCCCGCGACCAATCGCCGCTGCCCACCGGATGTCAGCGAGCCACTGGCATGGTACGTCCGGGCTAAGACCGTCGAGGTGTCTGATCGCCGAAACGTTGCGCGCGCGCACCATGTGCAGCGCGCATTGGGAGTTGGCCGGGATCGGGGGAAAGCAAGCCCCCTGGCCCAATGCGGTCCATTCCTTGGGTGGCGAAGCTCACCGGCGGTCTGCGGAATGGGCCGCGTCGCGCAGCGGGCGGTCTGGCTTGATGTCCACGCGCGTGATCGCGAGATACGCGACGAAGAGGACGATAACGGCGGTCAGCACCACGGCGACCGTCGCATCGCCGATGCCCAGCCCGCCCAGGTAGGGCTTCCCCAGCCAATCGGCGACCGACGCACCCAACGGTCGCGTTATGACGTAGGCCGTCCAGAACGAGAAGATCGTGTTCCAACCGAAGAGCCGGTACCCGATCGCCGGGATGACGAACAACACCGCGAAGAACACGGCCGACACCAGGTATCCCAAGCCCAGGGTCGCGGCGCTCATGTCACCTGCGGCCGTGCCCAGGGCGAAGGTCGCCATCACGGTCGCCCAGTAGAACAGCTCGCGGCGCGGCGTGTCGATACTGTGGATAGATAGCGTCCCCTCGGTTCGATACCAGACCACGAAGACCACCGCCAGCAATATGGCCAGCGCCACCGTCGTCACGACGTAAGGGATGCCCAGCACGACGTGCAGCACGTCGGCGAGCATCGTGCCGAAGACGGCCACCATGACGACGGCCAGCCAGTAGATCCAGGCGTTGTAGCGCGGCGCCCGCAGCTGGATCGCGAGGGCCACCAGCAGGCCGAGGCATCCGAGCACAACGGCGACGTACGGGTTGATGTGATAGACGAAGAAGTCCGAGGTCGACTCGCCCATCGCCGTCGAGAGCAGCTTGATGAACCAGAAGACGAGGGTCAGCTCGGGGACCTTGCGGTACGTGCGTCTCGCCAGCGCACGCGTGATCGCGCCGACTCGCTCCATGGACGGGCATTGTAGGGGCCGGTCGACCGGGCCCCGCCGCAGAGCGCGGCGCGAGTAACCGCGTCGTGGGCATGTGCGGCGCAGCGTGAGCGGCCTGACGGGTATTGTTGCCCTGTGAGGTGCCGCGCCTGCGGCGCCAGCAGCGGGAGGGACGGATGATCGAGCGGACGCGTCCTGCCCCCGACAGCCCTGCCGACGCCTACCCGCAGGACTGGCTGGCCGCCCACCTCACGGAGGAGCGCCGGAGCATCGCCTGGCTGGGTGACATCCGAGAGGTCGTCTTCGGTGCCCAGGACGGGCTCGTGTCGATCCTCACCGTGGTGGCCACCGTGGCCGGCGCGACCTTCGCCTCCTTCCCCATCCTCGTCGCCGGCGCGGCCGCCGCCCTGGCTGGCGTCTTCTCCATGGCCACTGGGGAGTACATCAGCAGCAAGAGCCAGCGCGAGCTCTTCGAGGCGCGGATCGCCGGTGAGGTGCGCGAGGTCGAAGAACGCCCCGGTGAGGCGGAGGCCGAAGTCGGGTACCTGCTCGCCCAGGATGGCCTGCCGGCGGACGAGGCGCGGCTCATTGCCAACGTGTTGGCGCGGCATCCGCGAGTCCTCACGCGCACGATGGTAGAGAAGGAGCTCGGGCTGACCGTCGAGGACTCGTCGGGCTCCCCGCTCCAGGGGGCGCTGCTGATGGGCGTCGCGTTCGGCGCTGGCGCGGCCGTGCCGATCATTCCGTTCCTGCTGCTGCCAGCGCACCCCGCCCTCCTCGTGGCGACCATCCTCTCCGGCGGTGTCGTGTTTGGCATCGGCGTCGCGAAGAGCCGCTGGACGCAGCGGCCATGGTTCCGCTCGGGCCTCGAAGTGTTGGTCCTCGCCGCCTGCGCAGGCGTCGCAGGGTATCTGCTCGGCACGGCCCTGCCGGCTCTGCTGGGTTTCGCGGGGGTGAGTGCGTAATACAAGCCTCCCAGCCATCGTGCGGCCACTTGCACGGCGACGGCCTCTTGACGGGCAGCCGTAGGCTCATCGAGTCGGACCGCGTCCCGTGCCAGAGCGACTCCGTACTATGGCAGCCCGATCACAGCGTCCTGCTCCATCAACCTCCGCCGCGCCGGACGTGCGCGCCGTCCTCGAGGCCAGCCCCAACGCCATCGTGGCAGTGGACGTCCGGGGGGCACGTGCGCTACGCCAACGCGCACGTCCTGTCCACAACCGGCACGGTTCGCGCCGCAGCTAATCGGCGCGCCTGCTCAAAGATGAAGGAGGAACCCATGGCCGCCGTCGGCCAACTCGCCCCCGATTTCACTCTTTCCGACCAAGACAAGGCACCCGTGACGCTGAGTGACCTGCGAGGCGGGCCCGTCATGCTCGTCTTCTTCCCGGGCGCCTTCAGCTCCACCTGCACGCGCGAGCTGTGCGAGATCCGCGACGACTTCAGTGCCTACGCAGAGCGCGGCGTCACAGTGCTCGGCATCAGCGTGGACTCCACCCACGTGCTGCGGGCGTGGCGCGACGCACAGGGGTATCGCCATCGCTTCCTCTCCGACCGCTGGCCGGTGGGCGCGGTGGCCCGGCTGTACGGCGTCTGGAATGAGCGTGACGGCCAGGCCGAGCGTGGCACCTTCATCCTCGATGGCGCCGGAGTGGTGCGCTACGCGGTGCACAATCCTGCGAGCCAGGCGCGCGACGAGGCCGCGTACGTCGCTGCGCTTGAGGCGATGGGCGTATCTGGGAGGTCCGCGTAACGGCGGACGTGCCGCGCCGCGCGGCGGGGCGGCCACAGGAGGCTGGGACCGCGATGGATCGTCGAGTGCTCGTCCTGCTGGGCACGCGGAAGGGGGCGTTCGTCCTCGAAACCGACGCGGCCGACCGGGAAGCCCCCGAGGCGTGGCGCCTCCGCGGGCCGTTCTGTGAGGGCTGGCCGATCAACCACTTCTGCCACGACCCAGCGACGGGCGTCCTCTACGCCGGTGGCGGAAGCCCCTGGTTCGGGGCAGCGGTCTGGCGGAGCGACGATCTGGGCGCGACGTGGTTGCACTCGAGTGCCGGGCTGACGTATGGCGACGCGGGACCAAGCCTGCGCTCGGTCTGGCACCTGACGCCGGCCCACGGCGTCCTCTACGCGGGGGTCGAGCCGGCAGGCTTGTTCCGCTCGCTCGATGGCGGCGCCACGTGGACGCACGTCGAGGGGCTGACGAACCACCCCACACGCGAGGGCTGGGTGCCGGGCGCTGGGGGCCTCATCTGTCACACGATCCTGGCGCATCCGGCGGATCCCGACCGGCTGTGGGTGGGCATCTCATCGGTGGGCTGCTTCGCGACCGAGGACGGCGGCGTCTCCTGGGAGGCCCGCAACCGGGGGGTGCGCGCCGACTTCCTGCCCGACCCGTACCCCGAGACCGGCCAGTGCGTCCACAAGATGGTGCTCGCATCGGGGCGTCCGGAGAGGCTGTACCAGCAGAACCACTGCGGGACGTACCGCAGCGACGACGCGGGTCGCATGTGGAACTGCCTCGACGAGGGGTTGCCGTCCACCTTCGGCTTTCCCATCGTCGCGCATCCGGCCGACCCCGACACGGTGTTCACCATCCCGCTAAACGGCGCCGAGCAGGGACGCTTCGTGCCCGACGCAAGCATGGCGGTGTGGCGCACCACCGATGCCGGCGCTACCTGGCGCGACTTGCGCGAGGGACTACCGCAGTCGCAGGCCTACCTGGGCGTGCTGCGCGAAGGGATGGCGACCGACGCCCTCGATCCGTTCGGGATCTATGTCGGCACGAGCACGGGCCAGGTCTTCGCCACCGCGGACGAGGGCCGCCACTGGCGCCGCATCGCGGACCTGCTGCCGCCGGTGTTGTCGGTCGAGACGGCCCTGGTCGAAGCCTGAGCGAGGGCTTGACGCAGCATGGCGGTGGTAGTGCTCCCCCGTGCACTCGTGGCGCTGTTCCCGGCCGCCGACCGGCGCGTGACGCTCGAGGGCCAGACCGTGGGCGAGCTCATCGATGGGCTCGAGGCACGCTGGCCCGGCATGCGCGATCGCCTGTGCGAGCCGGGCCCCGTGCTGCGCCAGTTCATCAATGTCTACGTCGACGGCGAGCCGGCCGACCTCGCCAGCGCAGTCAGCGAGCAGACGGTCGTCCACGTGCTGCCGGCCGTGGCCGGCGGGTGACGCTCGGAGCGGACGGCCCGTTCGAGCGCGTAACCATGTTGCTGGTCAGGGAGCCCGATCCGACGACCGTGCCGCCCTGCCCGGATCGAGCCGGTGCAGGCCGATGGCATCGGTGGACGTTCGGCCGGACCTGAGCCGCGACGAACAGCACTGGGCGAAGCCTCGGGACCGGAAGGATACTCACGCAAGAGGAACGTCAATCCGGGCCTGCGAGGGCCATCATCACTGCTGATTGAACGGGGAGGCACCCATGGAAGTGCGGTTCGACCGCATCGCCCGTGTGCAGGCCCGCATGCGCGAGGCGGGCCTCGTCGCGATCGTGGTCATGAACCACGACGATTACCGCTACCTCTTTGGCACGGATCGCTGGCAGCCGCGGGCCATCATCCCGTTCGAAGGACCCCCCGAGCTGATCGCCTTCACGGGCGAAGCGCCTGAACTGCGCGCCGCCCTCGCCGACGGCCGTGTGCGGGTGTTCGGTTCGGTGGGGGGCCAAATCCACGACATCGTGGGCCGTCTGCGCGAGCTCGTCGCGGCTGCCGGGCCGGTTCCCGTGGGCGGGCGTCCGAAGGTTGGCATGCAGCTCTGGTTCGAGACGCCGGCCTTCCTCGTCGACCTCTTCCGGCAAGTCAACCCCGAGGTCGAGCTCGTCTCGTCGGACCCTGTCATGGACCCCCTGCGCGCGATCAAGGACCCCGACGAGATCGCTGCTATGACCGAGGCCCAGCGCATCGCCGGCATCGGCATGGATCGCGCCCGCGAGCTGCTTCGTCCGGGCGTGACGGCGCACGAGGTGGCGACCGAGGCCCTGTACGCGATGCTGCGCGCCGGCGCCGAGGGCACGAGCACGCCGATCTTCGTGACCTTCGGGATCGAGACGTGCATGCTCCATGGCCGCGTCAGCCCCCGACCCCTGGAGGAGGGGGAGCTTGCCCTGATCGATCTCACGCCCCAGGTCGAGGGTTATTGCGCCAACCTCGCGCGGACGTTCGTGCTGGGCGATCCCGACGCGCGGCAGCGCGAGCTCCTCGCCACGTACGCCGAGATCGTCGATCGGGTGCGCGTCGCGCTCCGACCTGGGGCAACCGTCGCACAGCTCGACGAGCTGGCGGGTCGGGTCCGCACGCGGCACGGGCTGGCGGAATACGCGGTCTACGGGATCGGGCACGGAATCGGCCTGCGTTTCGAGGAGCCCCCGGCATCAACGATCATTCCGCAGCACCGGAGCCTGCACCTCGAGGCGGGCATGACGGTCACGATCGGACACCCCGTGCTTGCCATCCCGGGCTTCGGCGGCGTCCGCTTCGAGGACGTCTACCGCGTCACGCCGGAGGGCGCTGCGCCGCTCGCGCCATATCCGATCCTGCCGGAGGTGGCTGGCTGAGACAGCGCTGGGTGGCGACCGGTGGGCCTCGGGGCCGGCGCGACGTACCATGCCGCCCATGTCCGCCCCACAGACCTCCCGCGCCGCCCAGTACGCCGCCGCATTCGAGGCGGCACAGGGCGAGTTCATCCGGCTCGTCGAGTCGCTGACCGACGTGCAATGGCGAGAAGTAGGCCGCAACTACCCGCAGCGGCTCAACGACGAGGACGAACAGCGCAGCGTCGGGGTCATCGCCCACCACGTGGCGGTCAACACGCCCTGGATCATGGAGCGTATCGAAGCCATGCTAGAGGGCCGGCCCCTGCAGGCCGTGGACATCGGCGTGCTGAACGCGCGGCACGCGGCCGAGCACGGCGGCGTGACCCGGGCAGAAGTCCTGCAGTTGCTGCGGGAGCAGCAGTCGGTCATCGCAGCCGCGGTCCGCGCGATCCCCGACGAGCAGCTCGACCAATCGCGCGAGACGCCCGCGGGCCTGATGTCGGTGGCGCAGCGCCTCGAGCGCGTCCTCATCGGGCACATGAAGCTGCACCAGGGCTCCATCGAGGCGACCATCCGCTGATCCCCCCGGGGGGCAGCCCCCAGAGAGGCCGTGGGACGCGCGACGCGGGCCGGTGATTGGATCCTCTACTCAGCGCATCGCCGGTGGCGGCCACGGACGGACATGCCGGACCGCTCTTGCGGGCCCGACTCACGCCGCCTCTTGTGGGCGCATCGCCGACCTGCGCCGCGGGACACGGTAGAGCGGGCTCGACGCGAGGAGCTCGGTCATGGCCGCGGGCTCGAGTGGAACCGAGAAATGGTAGCCCTGCGCGAGATCGCAGCGCAGCGCGAGGAGCCGCCGCAACTGGTCCTCGGTCTCGACGCCCTCCGCCGTGACCACAAGCCCGAGGGCCCTCGCAAAGCTGAGCGTCGCGCGGACAATGGCGGTCTTCTCGAGCCCCGTGCCGAGGCCCTCCGTGAAGGACCGATCGATCTTGAGGCCGTCGGCAGGCAAACGCTTGAGGTAGCTGAGCGATGAGTATCCGGTGCCGAAGTCATCGACGACGACGTGGATGCCGGTGTCCCGCAGCCGGCGCAATGTCGCGATCGCCGTGGTCTCGTCCGCGAGCATGACGCTTTCGGTGATCTCGAGGGTCAGACCATCAGGCGCCAACCCACTCTCGGCGAGGGCAGTCTCCACCGCGGCGACAAAGGTCGACTCGACGAGCTCGCGGGCCGAGGTGTTGACCGAGATCCCGAAGTTGCCTAGCCCCGGTTGCTCGATCTGCCAGCGCCGCGTCTGGCGGCAGGCCTCGCGGAGAACCCACGCTCCGAGGCGAACGATGTCGCCCGTTTCTTCAGCCACCCCGATGAACTCTGCCGGGCTGATCGCGCGCCCTGGATGGTGCCAGCGCAACAGCGCCTCGGCTGCCACGACCCGGCCCGTGGTGAGCGCCACGATGGGCTGGTAGGCCAGGGCGAACTCGCCGTGTGCCATGCCGTGGCGCAACTCGCCCTCGAGCTCCAGTCGGGCGAGCTGCCTCGCATGCATGCCCGGCTCGAACACCTCGAAGCGGCCGCGACCGTTCGCCTTGGCCTGGTACATGGCGGTGTCGGCATCCCGCAGCAGCTCGACCGCCGTGACCCCTGTTTGGCCGCGATCGAGCGCGACACCCATGCTGGCCCGCACGGAGACCTCTCGCCCAGCCACCGCCAAGGGAGGCACCAGCGTGGCGATCACCCGCTCACTGGCCACGATGGCCTCGGCCTCGCTGTGGACGTCCTCGAGCAGGATGCCGAACTCGTCGCCGCCCAGCCGGGCCACGGTGTCACCGGCTCGCGTACAGGCGCGCAGGCGCGCAGCCACGGCCTGCAGCACGCTGTCTCCCACCGCGTGGCCCAGGCTGTCGTTCACGACCTTGAAGGCGTCGAGGTCGAGGAACAGGACCGCCACGCCGGTCGGGGTTCTCTCCCGGCGCAGCAGGGCGTGATCAACCCGCTCGCTGAAGAGACGGCGGTTGGGAAGGCCTGTCAACGGATCGGTCACCGCGGCTTCGATCAGGCGGCCGTCGATGGCGGCGTTCTCCAAGGCGATCGCCACGTGGTTGGTGAAGAGTCGGACGAGCTCGAGATCCTCGGCGTCGAAGTCCGCAACGGTCCGGTAGAGGTTGAGCGCGCCGATGATCCCTTCGGGGCTGCGGATAGGTGCCACGATCAGCGACTCTTTCTGGTCCACGGGCGTGCCCGGCACATACGCCACGCGGGGATCGTGGATGGCGTCGTTGACGAATTCCGCCTCACCCCTGGCGATGACGTCGCCCGTGATACCTGTTTCCATGGATGGCCGGGTGGCAAGGATCTGCTCGGCGTATTCGTCGCGGGCGAGTACGGGGATGAGACACCCCGCCGCGCGGTCGACGAGATAGATGGTCAGGGTGTCATGCGGAACAACCTCCGCGAGGGTATCGGCGATCGCCTCGAAGACGGTGTCCCGCTCGCGATGCAGGAGCAGACGTTCGGTGATCGCGAGCAGCTGGCGCTGGCTGGCCAGCCGCCGCTCGAGGGTACTGCGGCCGCGCTGCAGCTCTTCGAGCTGACGGGCATTGAAGAGAGCGACGGACGCCTGTGCGCCGACGATCTGCGCGATCCGAAGGTCGGTCGCATCGAAAGCGTCCCGCCCGAGGCGGAAGAGTTCCATGACGCCCAAGACGGTCTCTTCATAGCGAAACGGCACGACGATCATCGACTCGTCGATCGCCGCGGTGCCCGGAATCTGCCGGGTGCGCAGGTCGTGAGCGACATCGTTGACGATCTCCGCGACGCCCGCGAGGGCGACGTTGCCGCCCAACCCCTCGCCGAGCCGCAGGCGAACCAGATCAGGCACCTCATGCGCGTAGTGATCGACCTTGCTGGCGAGCTTGATCGGCTCCAGCGTCTGGCCGTCCGGGGCCAGCAGGTAGAAGCGCAGGCCCTGCCAGTCGATGACCGACTCAATCTGGCTGGCTACGGCCTCAGCGACGTCCTCCACCGCTCGGGAACGACTGAGCTGGCGCGAGAGGGCCTCGATCCGTTCGAGCTGCTCGCTCCAGCGCCGTGTTTCCGCAAACAGTCGGGCGTTGTTGAGCGCGAGTCCGGTCTGGCTCGCGACCGCGCGCAGACGATCCAGCTCCTCGGGCGCGTACCGGCGCGGCTCGCGGGCGGCGAGCGTAAGCAGGCCCCAGGTCTGAGCGCCAGTGCGGACCGGCACAAACACGGCGGAGCGGAGCCCAAGGCGACGTACGACGTCGTCCCGCTTTGCCGTGCTGAGGGAAGACTCGTCGATGACCAGCGGGCCGTCAGCGGCCATGGCCTCCCCTAACAGTGGGGTGTCTTCCAATCTGAAGCCTGTCCCCGCCGGCAGCTGGAGGGGATCGTCCGCCATGATGGTCACGAGTTCGCCGCCCTCGAGCTGCATCAACCCGGCCATGTCGACGGCGAAGATGCTGCGGAGGCGAGCGCTGAGGTGCCGCGCAATCGCGTAGGGGTCAGCCAGCCCGGCGAGCTCGACCGAGAGGTCCGCGAGCGCAATGAGCGTGGCCTCCGCATCGTGGTCCGATCGCGGCGGGGCCGCGACGTCAGACCTTCCGGGTGAGGCGGTCGCGCGGGTCGACTCGCGCCTTCCATTCGGCACCTGGCCGACCAGGTGGGCATCGAGGACGGAGCGCTTGAAGCGCCACGTACGACCCACCTTGACCGCGGGAACCTCTTGGCGCTGGGCGAGCCGATACAGCGTCCTCGTCGGAATCGCCAGATAGCGCGCGGCGTCCTCGATCGCGATCCAAGGGTCCGGGGTCTCGGGCGTCGACGAATCCAGCCGCAGCCTCGCCACAGCTCGATGGGGGTCGGTTCCCCGGCGCTTCATTGCCTCCACCTGCCCCTTGCTGCCTGTTGTTGCACCCTCTCGAAGCGTAGGGCCGGGCCCCGACGTCGGCTAGGTGACGTTCAGAACGCCACCGCCTGACGAAAGTGCCACGCGGGGCCGACACGCCACCACGGCGGTGTGCACGGAGATACTCGCCGGAGGTCGTGGGGGAGCTCCGATTCAGCGCGCACCTCATGGCCGGCGGCCTGCCCTCGACTCTTGGCGTCGTCGCTGGCTACGCTGCCAGGCGACCGGCGGCACGAGCCCGCAACGGTGGGGCCGGGGCGCGCACTGCGCTTCTACGTGCCGTGACGCTGCGGGGAATCTGCTGTCTTCGCCTGAGCCGCAGTCCCGGCGCCTCAGGCGACGGCGCGGACCGGCGCGTGATCGCCTGCCGCGGCCTCCGTTCCATCGAGCTCGCGCTCCAGCAGGACCGTGACCGGGCCCGCCTCGTAGGAAGGATGGGGCGTCAGGTCGACACTCGCCACGTGCCAGCCCTGGCGCCCGAGCTCGGCCAAGCGCTCGACGAGCTGGAGCAGCGGTGGACCGTCCTGGCTGAGCGGGACCTGCTCGATGCGGTATTCGACACGCGTCATCCTGGATCCTCCGATCAATGCATTGGCCTGCTGCACGGGTCGATCCGCGCTGCAGTAGCGTGTTGGGCATTCATCGCGGCGAGGTGGACGGTGGGGCGCGACTCCGGATCGCGTGATGAGACCGCGCGGGAGGTCGTCCCGCCTGGCTTCTTGGCCACGCTGCCCGCGGCCGCGGCCACGCGCCTGCTCGCGGACGCGGTTCGCATGGACGTCCCGGCCGGCGGCACGGTCTACCGCGACGAGGAGATCGGCCGCGCGATCGTCGTGCTGCACGGTCTCTTGCGCCTCTACATGCGGGCGCCCGACGGGCGCGAGGTCACCATCCGGTACACGCGTCCGGGCGAGATCGTGGGCCTCGCCCTCGTCATCGGCGGCCCGGCGCCGGTGTCGATCCAGGCCGTGACGGGCGCCTCGGTGGTGGCCCTGCGCATCGACGTGCTGCGCGGTCTGCTGGAGACCGATCCGGCCGTCGCGCGCGCCTGCGCCGAGGAACTCGCGCGCCAGCTCGTCCGGGCGTTCGAGGAGATTGCCGACCAGTCCTTCCTGAGCGTGCGCCAGCGTGTGGCGCGCCAGCTCCTCGACTTGGCCGTGCACGAGGACGACGGCACGCTCGTCGCGCGGGTGAGCCAACAAGAGCTGGCTGACGCGATCGCCTCGGGCCGCGAGGTCGTGGCGCGCGCGCTCCGTGAGCTCCGTGAGGCGGGTCTCGTCGAGGTCTCGCGGAACGGCATTGTCGTCCGTGACGCGCTCGGGCTCAGCGAGGAGGTCTCGGAACGGCGCCGGGCTGACGCCGACTGAGAAGTGGCGCGGGTCGTTTGACCCTTGAGCCCAGGACGGCGACGGGCGGCGCGAACTCGTAGCGGATCACCGCACAACCCCATCTCAGACGCGAGGCCGGGATCTGCGATCCCGGCCTCCCTCGTGCTTGCTCTCGGGCTGACGGCGGCGTCACGTCTGGCGTGGTCCGCCCGATGTCACCGGGCGGGCGCCCAGTGGGCCGCCGCCACGACGTGACGGAAGCCGCTCATCCCGCGCTCGCCCTCGGGCATCTGCTCTCGGCTGGGGAAAGTCGTGCGCGTTCCCTGCCCCTGGTCCCCGACCCACTCGAACTTGTTCCAGTGAGGCGTGGCGTCGTGATCGCGCTCGGGATCCTCGGCCGCCCACTCCTCGGCCACCCAGTCCTGGTACCGCTTGGTGTTCTGGCCATCCATCGTGGGGGTTCCTTTCTCTCGCCCGGTGGTCTCGATCAGCTTCTCGGGACCGGTCGCCGGTCGTTCGTGATTCCCACTGTGCGGCTCGGGGCGACGTGTGTCTGCGACTTGTGAGCTATCGGGCTGTGACTCTTGTCACACTCCCGCCGGCTGCCCCCCGTGGCGTGCTCGATCAACGCGCGGCCGACGTTGGAGGCGCGGGCCGACGCGTTCCGGGAACGACCGCCCCACAGCCACCAAGGCACGACCGGACGTGCCCCACCCGCTGGCAGCGTGCGGAGTTGGCCGCTTGTGGCCGCTTGTGGACACTCAAGGCAGACGCGCGGCCACAACCATGAGTCCGACATGCACGGGTCCCGGCCCGCACAGAAGGTTCGAGCCGGTGATCGTGATCGACCGGCCTCTGGTGCGCTCCTGCGTGGAGATGGACATCACCGTGTGGGCCCTCACGAACCGTGTCGTCGAGCCACCTCACCATGCGAGCGCCGACATGACGAGCGTGAAAGTCGTCTCGCGGCTGTGCGCTCGGCCGCCCGAGCAGGCGGCTTTCCCGCTGGGCGTAATGGCGTCCCGAAGGCGAGCCCCGGTCTAGCTGGGTTCTACGATTCGCCGCAAAGGCCGCCCCATATGGGCGTCCCCAGGGTAGAGAGGCTCGGCCCCGGCCTTGATCCTGCACACGACCATGATCGACCGGCTCAAGCGAGCGCATGCTCCGCGCTCAGGCAGCCGCCCCCCGTCGTCCCGGGGCAAGGTCTGACCGGGTGGCTGTTCTTGCCCTACGCACTCTTCCCCGCCACAACCGCGCGCCGGACCGTGCCAACCGGTCACCCAGCATGACCGGCGGCCGGGTGACTCGTGCCCTACGCCTGGAGGTAGCGGTCTATGGCGGGTGACGGCCGGCACAGTGCCGATGCGGCCCTTCTGGCAGCTTTACTCGGTGGCGCCACGCCGGCCGAGGCGGCGAAGAAGGCGGGCGTCAGCGAGCACACGGCCCGGCGGCGGCTGGCTGACCGAGATTTCCACGATCGACTCGACGCCGCCGGGGACGAGTTGTTCGCTGCGACGGCGCGGGGACTCACCGAGGCGAGCACCGATGCCGTCGACGCGCTGCACGCCTTGGTTCTTGACGGCCCGCCCGCCGTCCAGCATGGCGCCGCGCGGACCATCCTCGAGCTTGGCGTCAAGTGGCGCTACCAGGGCAAACTGGAGGAGCAGATCGCGGCGCTAGCGCGCGCCGTGGCCGAGCTGCAGCACGATCTGCACCCGGAGAGCTGACCATTGCCGCGGCTCGAGGCCCAGATCGCCAAGCTCGCGGCGGAGGTCGCTGCGATCCAGGAATCCCGAGCGGCCGCCAAGGATCGCCTCGCCCGACCGATGCCGCCGCGCCCGGAGAGCACGCAGGAGTTCGCTGAGGGCTTTCGCCACTTCCCGCTCAGCACCCCCTGGTTTCACACGTGCTGGTATGCGGCGATGGACGACCCGGACCTGCGGCGCATCTTCATCATGGGTCCGCGATTGCACGCCAAGACATCGTGCGTGTTGACGTACGCGTTGCACAGGCTTGTACGTGATCACCAACTCAGAGTCGGCATCATTTCCCAGACCGATGCGATGGCCAAACACTTTCTGGCTGAGATCAAGTACGAGCTACAGGCCAACGACGCGCTAATCAGGCAGTACGCCACGTACAAGGACGGCGTGCCATTGCCGTTTCAGGGCGACAGGTGGACGGCCCATCAGATCACGCTCAGCGACGCCCACGACGGGCCTCGTGGCATCTCCGGCAAGGACGTCTCGGTCTTCAGCGTCGGGCGAGGAGGCCAGATCACGGGGTACCACTGCGACCTGCTGATCGTGGACGACTTGGAGACCAAGGAAGCGACCGACAGTGATCTTGTACGACAAGGTACAAGAGAGTGGTGGTCCCGCGAGGTCGAGCCCGTGCTCGTGCCGGGCGGCAAGTTGATCGGGACCGGCACGCGCAAGCACTTCGACGACATCTATTCGTACTGGCTGCGCCTCGACAGCGGCTGGCACATCGTCGATGTCGTGAAGTCCGTGTTCCGCGATGACGGGTCGCCCATCTGGCCCGAGATGTGGAGCATCGAGGCGCTCAAGGCAAGGAAGGCGTCCATGGACCAGCAAGACCTGCTGGCATGGCCGCAGGAATACCTCAACGAGCCGCGTCCGGCCGAGACCCAAATGTATTATCCCGACGCGTGGCCCACGTTCGTCAAGCCGCCGTTCGACCTGAACATCCTGCAGTACTAGGACCTCGCCATCAGCGAGCGCACTGGCGCCGACTACACGGTCGGCTGGACGATTGGCGTGGACAGGGAGAACAACGTGTT
>JBKQRF010000122.1:0-14632 GCA_052144055.1 Candidatus Limnocylindrales bacterium | reverse complement strand
TCCTCGATGTGCCGCGGGGCCAGGCGGAGCTCGCAAAGAGCGTGGGGTCGCATCTCGTCGAGGACCTCAGCAACCTCGGCTTCCGGGCCGGTGAGCCGACCGGGATCGACCGTGCGGCCTTCGACGCGGTCTGCGCCCGCCTGGAAGGCGCGGGCTACCGCCTTGCGCCGCGGGATCAGGCGTGGGAAGCATTCTCCGCGACCCGCAGCAGCGAGCTCCTGCTGCGCGAGCACGGCCTGCTTCTCCGCAATTCCCTTACCTACGCGGTCGCCGCCAGCGAGGACCTTGACAAGCGGGGTCCTCTCATAGAGATCGGATCGTGAACGCGAGGGCCAGCCGCTGGGAGGACAACCTCACCTCCTTGGAGTTGGGAGGCTACGGCGCACCGGCGAAGGTCTGATGTTGCTTAAGCGACGTCGGGCCGAACGTGACCGCGACCGGGCAGCGTCGCGGAGGGCGCGTCGAACCTCGGAGGTCCCAGAGTACTGCTCTTCGGCGAGGGCCCAGCGCGCGACTGTTGCCGGCGCAACAGGCGAGCCCGCGCCTGCTCGACGAGCGCGTCGAACAGCGCCATCTCCTGCTCCTCGCCGGTCTTCTCGGGATGCCACTGGATGCCCACCACATCCCAGGCGCCGTCGTACTCCATCCCCTCAATGACACCGTCGGGCGCGACCGCTGAGATGCGAAAGCCGGGGGCAACACGGTCGACCGCCTGATGATGAATCGAGTTCACCTGTCGCTCACCCGAGCCGAGGATCCGCGCCAGCCGTGTTCCCTGCAACGTGCTGACGGGGTGACGGAATGCGAGTATCTCCTCGGGTGCCTCTGGCAGCGGCTGGTGGATGCCGCCCGGCTGGGTGATTTCCTGGTGCAGCGAGCCCCCGAAGGCCACGTTGAGCACCTGCATCCCGCGGCAGATGGCAAGCACCGGCAGGCCAGCGCGCGCAGCAGACTGGACTAGCGCGATCTCCGTGCGGTCGGCGTCTAGATCCGTGTCATGGCTCAACCCCGTGTCGCTGCCGCCGTACGAGGCCGGGTGGAGATCGCCGCCGCCGCTCAGCAGCAGGGCGTCGGCCCGCTCGATCAACGTGTCGATGTCGCCTGGATCAACATGCGGGACGAGCAGCGGCGTCCCGCCGGCGCGGGTGACCGCGTTGGCGTATTCGGCGCCCAGCGTGTACAGCGCGGTTTCCGGGCCAAGGAACGTGGGGAGCACGCGCTTCCAGGCGTTGATGAGCACCACTGGCTTGGGTAGCACTGGCCGCTGTGTCTGCTCAGTGGCCATGGCGTTCCTCCTGCCATAGCTCGAAACGGACGCCGCCCGGCGCAAGGCCAGAGACCGCGACAGCGCGCTGATGGAGGGCGGTGTCAAGCCGAACGACGGGCCGGTACACCGCGCCCGACATGGCCCCTTGCGCGGCAACTAGGTCTCCGACCTGGAAGGCGGCCGCGTACAGTCCTGGGCGCAGGGGCAGGGTCGGCCTCTGGGCGCCCCGATCGTCGGGAAACTCCATCAGCTCGAACCGCACGGGGTTCGCTTCGACATCCGAGAGGTGCACGATCCGGATGGAGACGCCCGGCCGTGGGAGCTCCATGAACTGGGAGATGCCCGGATCATCGACGAGCGAATCGAGGAGCTGGGTCATGCCGGCCTCGTCCCGCCAGAAGGGCACCGTTTCATCGATCGATGGCACTGTCCAGACGTACGCGTGCAACTCCGAGTGCATCGCGCCCGGGTCCCGATCGAGCAGGCTGCTGCGGCGCGAGTCGCTCATGACGAAGCCGAGCGGGAGGTGATCAGGCCCGAGAGCGCGCGCCTCGTACACGCTGCCCAACCCTTCGACGGGGTATCCGACTGTCGGTCCGGGATGGGCGCCCCCGGCCAGCGCCTCGGCCATGCTTACCGCGATGTCGCGGGTATACAAGTCGATGAGCGCGGGGCCATGCCCATACGGGAGGGGCGCGATGGCAGGCAGATGCGTCTCCACAACCCGTAGCCAGCCGACGGCCGCGCCAGGCGCCGCAAGCTCGATCTCGCGCGTCTCCGCGTCGAGGCCGTAGAGCGCCTCGGCAGCAGCTGCTGGCAGGGTCGCCGTACGTCGGACTGTGAATCCGAAGCGCGCCAGGTACTCGGCCATAGCGGTCGCGTCAGACGCGCCGATGATTGCGTGGGTCGGGCTTCCCAGAGTCACTCCATTCCTCCCGCCGTGGCGTGTTCTGCGGCGCCTGAACCGACGCCGAGGTACCGATCGGTAAGCTCGTCCGCCGTGACGCCGAGCGCAGAAAACGGCTGGCCCACGACTTGTCCGGCGCGCAGGACGTACACGCGTTGCGCAATCTGCAGCGCGCGGGCGACGTTCTGCTCGACCAGGAGCATCGTCGTGCCGACGCGTGCGAGCTCGGCCAGGGCGTCGAAGATGCGCCCAACGACGAGAGGCGCGAGGCCCATCGAGGGCTCGTCGAGCAAGAACAGCCGCGGGCGACTCATCATCGCCCGCCCTACGGCAAGCATCTGCTGTTCGCCACCGCTCAAGACGCCGGCCGGCTGGTCGAGCCGCTCACGCAGCGGCCCGAACAGATCGAGCACGTGGTCCAGATCCTCAGCGATCGCGAGGTCATGGCGCGCGAAGGCCCCCGCCCAGAGGTTCAAGCGCACCGACGATTCCGGGAACACGCGCCGGCCCTGCGGGACCATGGCGATTCCGGCCTGCACGCGCCGGTGAGTCGCGAGCGTCGTGATGTTCCGCCCCGCGAAGTCGACCCTACCTTCCGCGGCGCGTTCCAAGCCGGCGATGCATCGCACCAAGGTCGTCTTGCCAGCCCCATTGGGCCCGATGACGGCAACGATCTCGCCCTCGCCGACCTCGAGCGAGACGCCGCGCAGCGCGGGAATGGCACCGTAGCGGACGACCAGGTCGCGCACAGAGAGAAGCGCCGGGTCGCTCATCCCAAGTACGCCTTGATGACGCGCTCGTCCCGCACAACTTCGGCGGGCGCGCCCGTGGCAAGCACGCTTCCGGCGTCCATGACCAGCACATGGTCGACCAGGCGGGTGATGAAGGCGATGTTGTGCTCGATGACGACCTGGGCCACGTCGCGCGTCTGCACCACGCCGAGGACCTCGAGGATCTCGTGCGCCTCGGCGTCACTCATGCCGGCCACGGGCTCATCGAGCAGAAGCACACTCGGGTCGCTCATCAGGCTGCGTGCGATCTCAACTCGCCGCTGCAGGCCGTAGGCCAGAGCCCCCGCCATCCGATCGGCGTCGCGCTCGAGGTTCAGGTCGCGGAGCAGCACCAACGCGTGATCGCGGAGCTCACTCTCGTGCCGTAAGGACTGCAGGCTGCCCCCCATACCACCGCGGAACCAAGGGCCGACGTGACCTCCGATGAGGAGGTTGTCGAAGACCGAGAGGTTCCGGAAAAGCCGGAGGTTCTGGAATGTACGGGCGAGGCCGAGACGTGCCCGCTCGAACGGCGTCTTCCTGCTCACGTCCCGCTCACGAAGCCACACCGCTCCCGCGTCGGCGGCCGTCACTCCCGACACAAGGTTGATCAGTGTTGTCTTGCCCGAGCCGTTCGGCCCGATGATGCCGAGGATCTGCCCAGCGTGGACCGCAAACCCCACGTCCGCCACGGCGTGGACGCCGCCGAAGTCCTTGCGGAGTCCCTCGCACCGGAGCGCCACGGCCGTCGGGGCAATGGCGGTCATGTCCGCCGCCTCACGAACGGCTTGCCGAACAAGCCCTGCGGCCGGCGCAGGATCAGCACCAGCATGACGATGCCGACGACGAAGTCCTCGTGGCCGGCAAGCGCGGGCACATGCACCACGAGCACCGACTCCAACGCCACGAACACCACGGCTCCTGCGATCGAACCTGCGATGGAGCCAAGACCCCCCACGAGGACCATCTCGGCGAAGAGGATCGCCTGGTCGAGGCCGAACTGCTCGGGCCCAACGAACGAGAAGAGCCCAGCCGCGTACGCGCCGGCGATACCAGCAAGGGCACCTGCCAACACGAAGGCGAGCACCTTGTAGCGCCACGGATCGACCCCCAGAGTCGATGCCGCGAGCTCGTCCTCTCGGACACTGAGCACGGCGCGCCCCGCTCTGAACCGCATAAGCAGCCACACGACAATCGCGCAGCCGGCGGTCAAGACGAGGCCGAGGAAGAAATACGGCCGGTTGCCTTCGAGCTCAAGGCCGAGCAAGTGGGCGACGGGGATGCCGGGCAGTCCGTTGGGTCCACCGGTGACACCGAGGTTGAGCGCCACGGACTGGGCGATGAGACCAAATCCGAACGTGACGAGGGTCAAGTAGTCTCCACGGAACCGGAACACTGGCACGGCCAGCACCGCGGCCACGAGTGCTGCAGCGACGCAAGAGAGGGCAATGACAACGAGGTAGTCGAGGCCAGGTGCATTGAGAAGGAGCAGACCAGCCACATACGCGCCGACGGCAACAAACGTCGTGTGCCCGAAGTCGAACTGGCCCGCATATCCCATCACGAGGTTGAGGCCGATCGTCAGCATGGCGTAGTAGCAGATCGTGTCGACCAGCTGCAGGTCGTACCCGTTGGCGATCCAGCTGAACGCAACCGCGACAACGATCGCCCCGGCGACCGCCGCCAACGCTCCTGCCGGTCGGCGGAGCGCGTGCCCGACTGCGCCAGTCGGCCCGGACGCGCGGCGCGCGATGGATCCGAGCTTCACGAGGCGACTCTCTGTCATCGCAGCGTGGGCGCCCCGCACGTTGATGCGCACAACCGGGCCCGCCTGGCCGGGGCGCCCCGCGTCATGCTCGCTCCGGCGCCGCCTGCCCCGGCACGAGCCCGTTGGGGCGGACGAGCAGGACGACGATGAGGATCGTGAAGGAGACCGCCGTCTGCCACGACGAAGAGAGATACGCGGCGGTGAGCTGTTGAACGACGCCGAGCAGGAGCCCACCTACCAGGGCGGCCTCGAGCCCACCAAGGCCGCCGAGGACGGAGGCAATGAACCCGTTCACCGTCATGTTGATCCCCATCTGGGCGTCAATGACGCCGTAGTTGGTGCAGTAGAGGACCCCGCCGATCACGCCGAGCAGGCCCGCCAGCGCGTAGACGAGCGTGACAACTTCGTCCACGGGGATGCCCATGAGACGCGCGACTTCAAGATCCTGGCGCATAAGGAGGATCGCGCGACCCCACTTGGTCCGGTCGAGGAACAGGCGAAACCCGACGACGCACCCGATCGCCACGATGAGCGTGATCGTCTGGGTGCCAGAGATCTGGAGCTGGCCGAGGTTGAACGGAACGGGCATAAGCTGCGGAAACGGAAGCGTCTGGACACCCCACACGAACACGACGATCTGCCGCAGAACGACTGCGGCAGCAAGGGCGGTCATGACGGGCATCATCGGATGGCTCGAGCGCAGCGGCCGGTAGGCGATTCGCTCGACGAGCGCTGCCAGCACGGCCGCTGTCGCGGCCCCGAGGAGCAGGGCGAGAGGGGCCAGCAGGCCGACCTGCAGACAGCCAAGGACCACGAAGACACCCACCATGTATGTGTCCCCGTGGGCGAAGTTCATCATGCGCAGGACGCTGAAGACCAGGGCGAAGCCGAGTGCAATGAGGGCATAGACTGCCCCGAGCGCGACGCCGTTGATGAGCTCTTGGAGGAAGATGTCCATGTCGCGCTCTTGCCCTCGAGACTCCGCCCTGGATCAGCGCTGCCGGTTCAACCCGCTAGGATCGAGCCGCCTTTAGCTGCCCGTGTAGGGAACGATGGCGCCGCCCTGCACCTGCAGAATTGCGACCTGGACGTTCTGCCGCTCCCCGCTGGCCGTGAAGTCGATGACTCCGGTCACGCCGACGAAGCTGTGGGTGTTGTGCAGAGCCTGGATGAGGGCCTCACGGTTCGTCCCGCCGTTGGCTACCGCGTTGGCCCACACCGAAACGGCATCGAAGGCGCACGCGGCGTTCTGCGACGGATCGATGTTGTAGGTGGACTTGAAGTCCGCGATGAACTTCTGACCCGTGGGCCCCGTGGCCGACGGTACCCAGAAACCATCGAGGAAGACGTTGTTGGCGACAGCGCCCGCCGTCTGCAGGAAGGCTGGCGTGTTGTCGGAGCTGTTGCCCATGATCGTGAGCGACGAGGAAGGCGTGAGCCCTGCCGCCGCGAGCTGCTTGACCTTCAGTGCGTCCTCGGTGTACGTACCGAGCAAGGCGATCCCGTCGGCTCCCGCCTGCTTAGCCTTCGTGACGAACACGGAGTAGTCGGTCGAGCCCGCGGGATACCCGTAGTCGACGACAACCTGACCGCCTGCTTTCGCAACCTCAGCCTTGAACGCATCCGCGACGCCCTCGCCGTAGCTCGAGTTGACCCACGCGACGGCGATCTTGGTTCGATGGAAGTGCGTGACGAGCTCGTCTGCGATCACGCCCCCCTCATAGTTATCGTTGGTGACGAGCCGGAAGAAGTTTGCGTCGCCGAGCGTGCTGAGCTTCGGGTTCGACGACGCTGCGGTCAAGACTGGGATGTTCGCTCGGGCGAGGATCGGCAATGTGGCCGATGTCACCGAGCTGTCGATATCCCCGAACCAGCCGAGAACGCTCGGGTCGCTCGCAACCTGGGTCGCGACTTGCGCGCCGGTGGCAGGGTCGGCCTTGTCATCATACGGGCCGGTGACATTGATCTTGCAGCCCTGCAGGGCGCCGGCCGTGATGCCGCCGGCATCGTTGATCTCTTTCACGGCGAGTTTGACGGCGTTGACCTGCTCCTGCCCGTAGCTCGCCTCGCTACCCGTCATCGGTCCGACCACGGCGACGTTGATTTGCCCGTTGGGGCAGTAGGTCGCCTTGTCTGCCGACGCCGACGCCGGGGCGGCCGCTGCCGATGCGGGAGCCGCTGCCGATGCGGGAGCCGCTGCCGCGCTTGAGGCGGCAGGCGCTGTGGTCGGCGCGCTCGTGGCCGCGCTGGAGCATGCCGCCACGGCGAGAGTGAGGGCCGCGACGGCCGCCCACACGCCGCGGCTGCGCAAGCCGGCGCCCTGGGTCTGCCCCAACCGTGATCCGTGACCGCTCATGCTGATGTCCTCCTCGTGCGCCCGTTCGTGCCGCCTTCAGACGGCCCATGACCCGCCAGTGACGGGACCCATCTATCCCTTCTCCGATGGCTCACCCCTGGTCCAAGTCCACGTACACGTTCTTCAGCTCGGTGTAGAGCTCGAGGGCGTGCATCCCGAGCTCGCGCCCGACGCCTGACATGCGATAGCCCCCGAACGGGGCTTCGATGTGAACCGAGCGATTGGAGTTCACGGAGATGACGCCCGACTTGATTCCTTTCGCCGTGCGTAGCGCGCGCCCAATGTCGCGGCTCCATACCGACCCGGAGAGTCCGTAGGGCGTCGCGTTGGCGATGCGGATTGCCTCTGCTTCGCTGTCGAATGGAATGATCCCGACCACTGGCCCGAAGATCTCCTCGGTCGCGATCCGCATGTCAGGGCGTACGCGGTCAAAGATCGCAGGTTCCAAATACGCGCCGCCCGCGAACTGCGGCCCTTGTGGAGGTACGCCGCCAAGGACGAGCTCGGCACCCTCGCGCTGGCCGAGAGCGATGTACTCGAGGACCCGCTCGCGCTGCCGGGCGCTGACGAGAGTGCCGAGTTCGGAATCAGGTTCCGACGGCCTTCCCAGGCGTAGCTTGCGGGTTGCGTCGGCGAACAGCGCGAGCATCTCGTCGTGGACGGTGCGCTCCACGAGGATCCGGCTGCGCGCCGTGCAGTCCTGACCCAGATTGTCGAAGATGGCCCACACCGCCGCGGCGGCGAAGCGCGGGAGATCCGCGTCCGCGAAGACGACGTTCGCGCTTTTCCCCCCGAGCTCAAGGCTGACCTTCTTGACCGTCCCCGCGGCTCGGCGCATGACGTCCTGACCTGTGCGCGTCTCGCCCGTGAAGGCGACCTTGCCGATGCCCGGGTGTTCCGCGATGGCGGCGCCAACCCGCTCACCCGGGCCCGTGACGACATTCATCACCCCAACGGGCAGCCCAGCATCCAGGGCCAGCTCACCCAGTCGGATCGCTGTCATCGGCGAGTAGCTCGCGGGCTTGAGAATGCATGTGTTGCCCGCGGCCAAAGCCGGGCCAAGCTTCCAACTCGCCATCACCATCGGGTAGTTCCAGGGCACGATCAGGCCAACGACGCCAATCGGCTCTCGCAGGGTGAAATCGAGGCCGCCTGCGCTCACCGGGATCGTCTCGCCGAACAGCTTCGAGGCGGCCCCAGAGTAGTAGTCGAAGACCGCTGCCACGGTCGATGCGTCGGCTCGAGCCGCGGAGATTGGCTTGCCGATGTTCCGACTCTCCAAGTCGGCCAACTCGTCGACATGGTCACGGACGACGCCCGCAAACGCCTGCAGAGCCCGCCCGCGCGCCTCGGCGGGCCAGCTCGACCAACCGCCGCGCGCCTCAAACGCCGTCTGCGCGGCCAGAACGGCGCGGTCGACATCGGCCGCGTCACCGAGGGGCGCCGTCGCGATCGCCCTTCCCGTGGCGGGGTCGATGATGTCGAACGTCTGTCCATCCGTCGCGCCGACGCGCTCGCCGCCGATGATCATGTGCAGCGCCTGGATATCCGCGCTGACGGGTGGACGTTGCGACCGGGACATCTGCGCCATGGTCTCCTCAGGAGGGGACGCGACCGGCCTGTTCGGGGCGATGATCGCCGCGTCACCCCATCATGTCCAATACATGACGTGCACGATTACCATGCCTGAGAGGCATGGAACATGTAAGGTTATGGCAGCGTAGGCTTTCTATACCTTGCAGCGATGGTGCCATATGGAACTGCGAGTGCTGCGCTACTTCCTCGCAATCGCGGACACGGGGTCGGTGGTGGCGGCCGCGCAAGCCCTAAGCACGTCTCAACCGTCGCTCTCGCGCCAGATCCGGGAGCTTGAAGCTGAACTGGGCGTCGAGTTGTTCGAACGCGGCAAGGGGAAGCTTCGCGTGTCAACGAGTGGCCGGAGGCTCCTGCCCCTCGCACGCGACATCATCACGCAAGCCAACGATCTCTCGCGCCTTGTCAGCGAGGCCATCGCGACGGGACCCCTGACGGTGGTCGCGCCCCTGACGTTCATCGAAGAGGTACTCGCACCGTTTCTCACGGAGCCTGAAGCGTCCGGTGCGATCGTGCACCCACGGGAAGTTGCACCGAGCGACGTTATCCGGGTCCTGGAGGCAGGCGAGGCCGACCTCGCCGTGTCCTCGTGGCCTGTGCCCGATCGCTTCGCGACGCGGATGCTCACCCGTCCACCGCTTTGGGCCTACGTGTCACCAACGCACCGCCTCGCGCGCCGACACGCGGTCGAGGTAGGCGAGTTAGCACAGGAGCGTTTGATCGTCCTCGCGCACGAGCACGGCACCAGACGCCTCTTCGATGAGGCCATCATGGATGCAGGCGTAGCGTATGAGCCGCATCTCGTGACGAACCTGCCGATCATCGCTATGGCCCTGGCGGCGGCGGGACACGGCGTCGCGATCGTGACCGACGAGCCACGTTTCGGTCTCCACCGGCTAGCCGTGCGGGAACGTCGCGCGCCGTTGCGACTGTCGATGCTCGCTGCGTGGGACGCCAAGCGGTACTCCGCACCAGCTGTCCAGCGGTTCGTGGAGGTGTTCGCCTCGTACTGCTGGCGGACACGGCCGACGTGAGCCAAAGCTCATCCGCCGAACAGGCGGGATACCGGACGACTTGAGAAACGTCCCTAAGCTGTTCCAGCGCCCCGACGACAACCAGCCGTCCATCGACGCCCTCACCGCGCTCCTAGCTAGTCGAGCAAGCCGCTAAGCACACCGCGGTGCTGGCCGGCCGCGAGCTGGCGTCGGCCGGGCGGGCCGCGCCCCGTGGAGTGGTGGGAAATGGGCGATCCGTCGTGATCCCCAGCGACGGTGTCAGTAGCGTCAGTCAGGACGCCAGCAGCAGGCTCTTCGCTCCATCCACCTCCTTCGTCGCCTGATCATCGGGTACACGGTCAAGCAGGGCTATCGAGCTCTCGGCGAGGTAGCGCCGCTCGGCGATGGCCCACTCGTCGTGGATCTCGAGGAGCACGGCGCCGGCGAGCCGCAGCACGGCCGCCTCGGTGGGAAAGATCCCCACCACGTCGGTGCGGCGCTTGATCTCCTTGTTGACCCGCTCCAATGGATTCGTGCTCCACACCTTGCGCCAGTGACTCACCGGAAAGGCCGTGAACGCGGTGACGTCCTCCCTGGCCTCGGCGAGCATCGCGGCCACGACCGGGAAGCGGGGCTCGAGCCGGGTCGCGATCTCGTCAAGCTGCTCGCGGACCGCGGCTCCATCAGGCTGCGCCCAGATCGTGCGGACCGCGGCGAGGACCATCTCGGCGGAGCCTTTCGGGATCCGGGCCAGCACGTTGCGCAGGAAATGGACTCTGCACCGTTGCCACGCCGCGCCCAGGAGCACCGCCCCGATCGCGGCCTTCAGGCCCGCGTGCGCGTCGGAGATGACCAGGCGCACGCCCGACAACCCTCTCGCCCGCAGGCTGCGCAGGAAGGCCGTCCAGAAGGCCCCGTCCTCACTGTCCCCGACGGCCAGCCCGAGGACCTCCCGGTCGCCCGTGGCGCTCACGCCGGTGGCGATGACGATGGCCTTGGAGACCACGCTGGCGCCCTCGTGGGCCTTGACGTAGGTGGCGTCCAAGAAGACGTAGGGGAACGTCGTGTGCCCGAGCGGGCGGTCCCGGAAGGACGCCACGACGCTGTCGAGCTCAGCGCAGATGCGGCTGACCTCGCTCTTGCTGATGCCGGTGTCGATGCCCAGGGCGGCCACGAGGTCGTCGACCTTGCGGGTGGAGACCCCCTGCACGTAGGCCTCCATGACGACCGCCCAGAGGGCCCGGTCGATCCGCCGGCGCGGCTCAAGGAGTGAGGGAAAGAAGGAACCACTGCGGAGCTTCGGGATGCGCAGCTCCACATCGCCGGCCTTGGTGCTGAGCAGCCGGCTGCGCGTTCCGTTGCGATGGGTGATCCGCTCGTCGGTGCGCTCGTAGCGGCCGGCCCCGATCGCCTGGGCCGCCTCGAGCTCGATGAGCTCCTGCAGGACCAGCGTCATCGCCTCGCGCATGACGTCGACCGATCCGCCGGCGCGGATGGCGTCGAGCAGTTCGGAGAGGGCAGACTGTGAGAGGGCCATGGGTGTCTCCTCGTGATCCCTGGTCGGAACACGCTGAGAATCGCACCGGTGGCCCTGCCCGCCCCGGCTCGGCCGGCGTCAGGAGCCTCGCCCAAATCCCACCACTCGGGGGGACACTCCTGCCGGGCGCCGACGGACATGCTTGACCGAAGCTTTGCATGACTGAGCGAAGGCGGTCGGGGGAGGGCAGGCCGACTGGCCGGCCGCCGACGCACCGCTCCTGTTCGCCCAGCTTGTATTCGGCCACGAAACGAGACCTTGTGGCCCGTCACGATGGCGAGATCGTGTCCGATCGCGACGCGGATGGCTCGGATGCTCCATCCTTCGTCGTCATGGCAATCTCCGTCTGCCCCGGATGTGGGCTGCGGGCCCCACCCGGAGGCATCCCGCTCGACCGACCGCTGAACGCGTCGCCGGAGTGCTGGGGCCTGCACGCGGAGCTCGTCGGATTCGAGCTGAACCACCCAGTGCTTGTCGGCCGCTACCATCAGCTCACGGTCGACGCCTACGGTGCTCAGCACGCCGGAGGGCCCACCGGCCGCATCCGCGTGGCCTACTCCCTCGTGGGTCTCCATCTTGCGCTCGAGCAGGGGCGGTCGGGGGCAGCGGTGTGCGCGCTGCACCAGCGCATGGGCCGCGCCGATGCGTCCTGGCCGGACTTCCGACGACCACACTCGACCGGTGCCCTGACGGTCGCGGACGTGGTCGAGGCTGGAGCGCGCATCGGGTCTGTCGAAGGACATGCCGCGTCGGTCGAGCGTTGGGCGCGCTCGGTCTGGGATGCGTGGGCCGACCAACAGGACCTGGTGCGCGGGCTGACGGCTCGGCTGCTCGACGAGGAGCCCGCAGGCCCCATCCTCGTCGTGCGCTACGCGGGGCGCGGAACGGTGACTTGGACGCCCGGCAGGCTGACCTACGCCGGACAGCCCGGCGACCGCCTCGCGGAGCTGGGCCCCGCGATCGAGGCCCTCATGGAGATTGAGCAGGTCGATCTTGCCTCCGGGCTCGCCGTCCGCGCGGCGCTCCTCACCGTCGCCGGCGCCCGGATCGTGCGTGAGAGCCTCGGTCCCTCAGGCGGGATGCGCACGCCAAATCGGCTCGATCGGATCACCTGAGGCTGGTGGGCCCGAACACTACCGGGCCATCGTGGGGGTGCGGGTGTCAGCTAGAAGCCGCGCGCGTGATTGAGGCCGGGCTCCCCTCAGTCTCGACATGGACGTAGCGTGCTCCACGGAGCCAGGAGGCCCACGCCGCGACTACGGACATGAGGGCAGCGGCGATGAACACCACCGCGAGGCCCTGCCCGAAGGGGGCCGAGATCAACTGGGGGAAGAACTCCTTGCTCGTCAGGATCTGGACCTGGGCGGCCGGCAGGCTGTGGAGGACCGACGCCGGAAGCAGTATGGCCATGGGGTTGTAGCCGAGCAGGGCGGCGAACAGGCTCGCCACGGGCGGTAGGTGGGAGATCTGCGCGGCGACCACGGCCGGGACGTCGTGCGCCAGCAGGCCCCGGTCGAGGGTGGTGGGCAGCGAAGCCGCCAGGCCCGCGATCATGAGGGTGAAGAAGACCCCGATCGAGACGACCATGGCGGTGTTCTGGAAGGTGGTCCGCATGCCCGCCGCTGCGCCCCGCTGGCGAGCCGGGACGCTGCTCATGATGCCGGCCATGTTGGGCGACATGAAGAGACCACCCCCGATCCCGCTCACCAACAGGAGTCCGCCGAAGGCCCAGTACGGGAAGTTCACTGGCAGCAGGATGAAGCCCAGGAACGACGCAGCGGTGACGAGCATGCCGCCCGTGGCGAACGGCCGGGCGCCGAAGCGGTCGGAGAGGTACCCCGAGAGCGGCCCGAAGAGGAGCGACCCCACGGTGAGCGGCAGCAGGTAAATGCCGGCCCACAATGGCGTGTCAGCGAACGCATAGCCGTGCAGGGGCAGCCAGATCCCTTGCAGCCAGATGACGAACACGAACTGCAGCCCGCCCCGCCCGAGCGACGCCAGGAAGCCCGCCAGGTTTCCGGCCCCGAACGCGCGGATGCCGAAGAGATCGAGGTCGAAGAGCGGCTGCGCGACCCGCCGTTCGATCCACAGGAACAGGACCAACAGCACGAGGCCGCCAAGGATCATCCCGATGACGAAGGGGTTAGTCCAGCCCATTGTCTGGCCGCCGTACGGCTGGATGCCGTAGGTGATCCCGATCAGGAGCGCAGTGAGGCCCACCGCGAAGGACAGGTTGCCGGGCCAGTCGATCTTGGCGTGGGTGACCGTGCCCAACTCCTCGAGGCGCAGGTATGCCCAGATCGTGCCGACGAGGCCGACCGGCACACTGACGAAGAAGACGAGGCGCCAGTTGATGGCGGCCAGGATGCCGCCCACCACAAGCCCGATGAACTGCCCGGCCAGGAACGCGACGCCGTTGACACCGAAGGCGAGACCCCGCTGTTCGGGCGGGAAGGCGTCGGTCAGGATGGCCTGCGCGTTGGCGAAGAGGAACGCGCCACCGATCCCCTGTACGAAGCGCATGCCGATGATCCAGATGGCGCCGGCCGGGCCGGTGAACGGTGTGGCCGCCAGGAGGAGGGACCCCACGGTGAAGATGACGAAGCCCGCGTTGTACATGCGGACCCGCCCGAACATGTCGCCCAGGCGCCCAAAGGCCACCACCAGCACGGCCGTCACCAGCAGGTAGCCCATCATGATCCAGAGCAGGTAGCTCGTGCTGCCCGGATCGAGCGGGTTGACCGCGATGCCGCGGAAGATCGCCGGCAGGGAGATGATGACGATCGACCCGTCGATCGCCGCCATGAGCACGCCGAGGGTCGTGTTCGACAGAGCGATCCACTTGTAGTTTGGGTCGTGCGTCTGAGTCGTCAGCATGAGGGGACCCTCGGTCATCTCACCGGTGCCCGAGCAAGCTGAAGGGGACGTGCAGCGCGGGCGCAACCAGCGCACCGTATCCGGGCCTGCCCGCCTGCTGGGAGAGGCATCCGGCACCCGCTCGGCACGCCTTCCGACCTCTGAGCGGCTCGACCGCTGTCGCAAGCCAGCGCTACGGGGGCCTGGTCTTGTCTCCGTCGATCACGATCAAGCGATGGTGTTGTCTTTGCAGCTGTTCTATGGGCCTTTCACCCGAGGCGGTCACGCAGCGCGACGGAGACTCGACGCGCGACGGCAACAGCGCAGGAGGCGGTGAACCTCCACCGGGCATCAGGCAGCTCACTCTTCGTGGACGGCGCAACCACATGCGGCCTATCGTTAGCCGATCATGAGATCCGCGCGGCGCACCCGCGCGGATGCGCCACCACCACTCTCGGGAGCCGAGCAGCATGAGCACCTGGAAGATCGATCCGGCCCACACCGACGTCTCCTTTTCGGCCAAGCACCTGATGATCACCACCGTCCGTGGCAAGTTCGATCGGGTAGAGGGTGAAGTGGTCCT
>JBKQRF010000121.1:0-4512 GCA_052144055.1 Candidatus Limnocylindrales bacterium | reverse complement strand
GAGCGACGGTTGAAGAGTCCGGTCAGCGCGTCGCGCGAGGACTGCTCGCGCAGCGTCTCGCGCAGGCGGATGTTGGCCAGGGCGAGGGCTACCTGCCGGCCCAGGGTCCCGAGCAGGCGTTCCCGGTTGGCCAGCAGGGCCGCGCGCGCCGCGGCGCCGACGTGACGGCGCACCTGCACGTGGAGCAGCCCGAGGGTCTCGGTCTGGGCGCTGAGCGGTGCGCACAGCAGGCCGCTTGCGATGGGCTCCTCGACGTGCAGGCAGCGCAGTTCCGGCTCCTCGTCATGCACCACATGGAGCCGGCCGCGTCGCAGGGCCCAGCAGTCGGTCGGAGGGAACACGCTGCGCACCGGCGGTGGGCTGCCCCAGGCGGCCACGGCCTCCGCCGCCGTGCGCGATGGCGCCAGGGCATACACCGCCCCGGCATCTCCCGCGAAGAGGGCTCCACGATCCCTCCGATCACTCCATACGCCCCGGTGGGCAACGTGGCGCTCGGCCAGGCGCGCCGGCACGAGAAGCTCGATCGGCTCACCGCGGAGCTCGTCCGCCGACCAGCCGAACGCGTCCTGGACCCTCGGGTTGGCGTACACGATGCGACCGCGACCGTCGACGGCGACGACGGGGTTAGGGCTCGCGTCGAGGACTGGCTCGACACTTAGCCCGAGGGGAGCAGCGGCCCGGGCTCGTGGCGCCCGCGGGACGTCCACTTCGTTAGCCAGAGTATTCGCCGCCTGTCAAGCAGGGGACATCCCTGTGTCTATCTGCATCGCCGGCGCCCCAAAGCTCCAGCTCGCGTCGATCGTGTCGGCGGTCGAGCGAGAGGCCGACGAGGGGTCAGGCGGATAGACTTGGGCTCGGCGACTGAGCGAGCTCTGCACGCTTCGCCCGGTCAGTCTGCGATCAGCTCCGCTACCGCCAGCGGATCTGGACCGCCGGCCCGCGGGCCGAGGTGAGGTGGACGGCGCCCGCGAACCGACCCTGCACCGAGAGCCACACCGGCTGCTCCGAGCGCCAGTGGAAGTACGCCATCCCCCGTGCGTCGGTGAGGCGCGCGGTGAGCAGCCTCCAGGGACCCCACGAACCGCTAGGTGCCTTCGTGGTGACGTAGACGTCGATGCGCTGGCCGGCCGTCGCCGGGCGGAGGGTCCAGCGAACCGTGACGTACGCGCCAAGCCGCCGGGTCTTGGTCGCGGCGCTGAAGGGGCCCACGGTGGTCACCCCGAGGGCGGAGCCAGACCCCAGCTGCGCGACGACGATGTAGGGCGGCGTGATGGGGCCCGGGGTCGCTTGTGCGGCCACGGGTGCGGCCGTGGCCACGCTCAGCGAGAGGCTGAGGACGAGCACCACCGCCGCGGCGCGCCACTTCCCGCTGCCCGGGACTGCCCATCCTGCACCCGCGTGCATCATCCGCCTCCTTGGCGTGGTCCGGGCATGCCGCCCGGGTGGCTCAAGGCCAACGGCGGTCAGAAGCCAGCCCGGCCAATGTGACCGGGGCGCCTTGAGTCTCCGCGGCGTGGGGCACCGGTCAGGCTACGTCGCGGATGCCCCACTCGCGGCGCCGCAGTGGTTGCCTAGCTTCCCGCTGGGCGCCAGGCATCACAGGGACGGGCGTCCTATCGCCTCGAGATGGTGATGCTGAGTGCCTTACTCGCCGTCAACGGGGTCGGCGTCGAGCTGTCGGTCACCTTGACCGTGAAACTGAAGGTGCCGGTCTTGGTGGGCGTCCCGGAGATCGTGCCCCCAGAACTGAGCGTCAGACCGGTCGGCAGGGTGCCCGATACGCTCCACGTGTCGGGCAGGACGCCACCCGTCGCCGTCAGCGTCGCGCTGTAGGACTGGCTGAGCCTTCCGCTCGCCAATCTGGTCGTCGTGATCGTCAGCGGCGCCCTCGGCGTGACGCTGTTCGACGCCGAGGACGCCGGGCTGCTGCCCACCGCGTTCGTCGCCTTGACCGTGAACGTGTACGCCGTGCCGTTGGTCAGGCCGGTGACCGTGATCGGGCTGCCCGTCCCGGTGGCGGTCTTGCTGCCCGGGGCAGAGGTCACCGTATACGAGGTGATCGGGCTGCCGCCGTTCGAGGTGGGCGGGGTGAAGGTCACGGTCGCTTGCGCGTTCCCGGCGGTCGCGGCCACGCCCGTGGGCGCACCCGGCACCGTGGCCGTCGACGATGACGGCGTGACGCTGTTCGACGGCGCTGACGCCTCGCCGGGGCCCTGCCCGTTCGTCGCGGTCACCGTGAACGTATACGCTTGGCCGTTGGTCAGGCCGGAGATCGTGATCGGGCTGACCCCGCTGACAGGCGGCACCGCGACTCCGGTGACGGTGTTCAACCCGGTGACGGTGTAGCCCGTGATCCCGCTGCCGCCGCTGGCCGCCGGTGGGCTGAAGCTCACGGTCGCCGTCCCGTTCCCGGCGGTGGCGGTCACGTTCATGGGAGCGTCCGGCGGCGTACCCGGCTCAGTGGTCGTCGGCGGCGTGAAAGCGCCGATGCCGTCGGGCGACCCAAGCCCGGTCGGCCCGTCGTAGCCCACTTCAGCGGTGCAGAGGTACGACGGACTGCAGGTGCCGTTGCTGCCGCTGGTCACGTCGTAGAGGTCCATCGGAGCGTCGTACAAGTTCTGCGCCGGAGTTGCCCCGGGCGTCCGCGCCAGCGCGAAGACCGAGGCGATGATGGGGGAGGCGACGCTCGTGCCGCAGACCGCGATCCAGTCGCCATCCAGGGAGTCGTAGACGGCGACCGGGGTGCTGCAGCTGGCCACCGCAGAGACGTCGGCCGCGGTCCGGCCGGGACAGCCGTAATCGTGCTGCCAGCCCGGCTTGGACTCGTTGGACGAGCAGCCGCTCCCGGCACCGGACCAGGCCGTCTCCGTCCTAGTAGGGCTCACCGAGGTCAGGGCTGTCCCGCCCACCGCGACCACGTACTTTGAGGACGCTGGATACAGGATGCCGTAGCCACTGTCGCCGGTAGCCGCGGTGACCGCAATGCCGGGGTGGTTGTAGTAGGAGTCGTAGAGGCTCTCGCCTGCGAAGTCGCTGGTCCCGTAACTGTTGGAGATCGCGACCACGGGACCGTAGCCTGCGGTGTTCGCCGTCGTCGCCGCGTAGTTGACCGCGGTGCCGAGATCGAGGAACGAGGCGGAGTTGGCCTCCACGAGGAGGATGTTGCAGTTCGGGCAGATGGCCGAGACCATCTCGATGTCGAGGCTGGTCTCCAGGTTCCAGCTGGTGTTCGTCGAGAAGGTGGTGGTGCCGCCGGTCTCGTTGACCTTCTGGAACCATGGGCTGCTGGAGGGGTATGCCTTGAGCGCGGGGATCCCAAAATACGTGGTCCGGTACTCATTGACGTCCGCGAACGCGTTGGGCTGGTCGTACGCGTCGACGATCGCCACAGTCTCACCCGCCCCAGCGTTGGAGGTGCCGAGGTCTGCCGCCGTGACGTTGTAGGCGTCCTGCAGACCCGGCGTATTGCCCTGGCCCCCAGGGCCGAGCTGTAACGGCAGGGCCGACCGCGTGACCTGCGACCGGGACCGCGCCGCGATGTCGGTTCGGCGCAGCGACAGGCAGCTGTAGTACCCCGGAGCCGCGGGTGGGCAGACGGCCGCCGTGGGCGGCGCTGCCGCCGGTGCCCCTGGGGCGGCGGGGTTCGCGCCCGCCACCGCCTCCGGCGCCGTGGCCGCGGCGAGCGACACGAGCAGCACCGCCAGCGCGAGCCGGGGGCTGGTCCGTCCGGCCGCCCGTCGAGCCGTTCCCCTGGGCAGATGAGTCCGCGGGCGCAGGCGCACCCGCCCTGCGGAACGGATCACCGAACTGAGCAGGTCGCTTACCGTCATGTTGCACCCCCACAATGTCGTGTGCGCGTGGCGCTGCGCAGGTTGTCGACTCTTCCGGTGCCGACCCGTGGAGCCGCCATGGAGCATGCCTTGGCGATGACGGGTCGGGTCTCGCCTCGTGTCTGTGCGTCGGTGCGGTCACATTGGCCGGCCGGGACGCGCCGTCCAGGAAGTTCCCTTGCCTTATCTCCGACCCCGAAGGGCCACATGGTGCGCTAGAAGTCGACGGAAAGGAAGGGCATTGTCCACACACGGTGGTGCAGCGGAGCACTACCGAATGTGGGTGAGGCCGTCAGGCCCACCTGTTGCCCCGCCACGTGATCGAGTGCTGCCTCTACCGCGTCCGTAGCGCCTCGGCCAACTCCCGCGGCGTCTCGGCCTCGGTCATCCCGCGCCTCGCCTGCGCTCTCGAGGAGGTCGCGTGCCCCGAACATGCGGGCGAAGTCCGCCGAGGAGAGGCGCTGCATGAAGCGGCTGCACATACCGGTGAGGCTACCGTGAGGGGGCCGACGGCTGACAGCCCTGGATCGCGGCATGGCTGACGGAGCGACGGCGTGGTCCGGTGCCTTCAGTCACCGGCATCTGCCGCCGTCCTACTGCGCTGTAGGGTCAAGTCCCACCACGTGAGCTCCTATCTCGTCAAGCCCTGATTTCGGCGGCCTGCAGATCGAGCAGCATGGTC
>JBKQRF010000120.1:0-5276 GCA_052144055.1 Candidatus Limnocylindrales bacterium | reverse complement strand
CCCCTACTGCCTGACCGGCACGCTCGTTCGGCGCGACGGGTCCTGGCGTTTCCTACTGCTCCACGGCTCCGAGGAGGCGTCAAACGCCTAGCAAACCCTCCAGGGCATTCGGCCACAGGCCCTTAGTTCCCTTCGGTCGTGGCCAGAGCCAGGGCCAACAGCCGCAGACCCTCGTGTGGTCGACCTCTCGAAGGAGAGTCTGTGCCGCTGGTGTGCCCGATCAGACGCGCGGCAGGCTCGCCAGGGCCTCCCTGACCTGCTCGGCTGGGTACTCGTAGTCCTCCAGTTTGCCGCTCAGATACCGCTCGTAGGCCGTCAGGTCGAAGTGACCGTGCCCGCTGAGGTTGAAGAGGATCACCTTCGGCGTCCCCTCCTCGCGAGCGAGGAGAGCCTCGTCGATGGCGGCCCGGATGGCGTGTGTAGCTTCCGGTGCCGGCAGGATCCCCTCAGTCCGGGCGAAGCGCACCCCAGCCTCGAAGGTGGCGCGCTGCGGGACGGCCCGCGCCTCGATGATGCCCTGCTCCTTGAGCAGGCTGACGAGCGGCGCCATGCCGTGGTAGCGCAGGCCGCCGGCGTGGATCGGTTCGGGGATGAAGTCGTGGCCGAGGGTGTACATCTTGACCATCGGCGTCATCCCGGCCGTGTCGCCGAAGTCGTAGGCGTAGACCCCGCGTGTGAGCGAGGGGGCCGCCGTCGGCTCGACGGCGATCACCCGATAGCTCGCCTCGCCGCGCAGCATCTGCCCGATGAACGGGAAGGTGAGCCCGGCGAAGTTCGAGCCGCCACCCGTACAGCCGATGAGGATATCGGGCTTCTCGCCCGTCATCGCCATCTGCTCGATGGCCTCCTGGCCGATCACCGTCTGATGGAGCAGGACGTGGTTGAGCACCGACCCGAGGGAGTAGTGCGTGTCCTCGCGCCCAACGGCGTCCTCGACCGCCTCGCTGATGGCCATGCCAAGCGAGCCCGGGCTGTCCGGATGCTCGGCGAGCACCGCCCGCCCGTAGGCCGTGGTCGAGCTCGGACTAGGCACGACCTCTGCCCCGTAAACCTCCATGAGGTTGCGCCGGTACGGCTTCTGGTCGTAGCTCGCGCGGACCATGTACACCTTGACCTCGAGGCCGAAGAGCGCGCCAGCAAGGGCCAGCGCGGTGCCCCACTGCCCGGCACCGGTCTCGGTGGTGAGGCGCTTGGCGCCTTCTTCCTTGTTGTAGAAAGCCTGGGGGATCGCCGTGTTGGGCTTGTGGGAACCGGCCGGGCTGACGCCCTCCCACTTGTAGTAGATGTGCGCTGGCGTATCGAGCGCGCGCTCCAGCCGGTGGGCACGGTAGAGCGGCGAGGGTCGATACAGCCGGTAGGCGTCGCGGACCGGCTCGGGGATCTCGATCTCGCGATCGGTGCTGACCTCCTGGCCGATGAGCGCCATCGGGAAGAGCGGTGCGAGGTCGGCTGGCCCGACGGGCTGGCCGGTGGCCGGATGAAGCACGGCGGGCGGAGGCACGGGCAGGTCGGGCACGATGTTGTACCAGGCCCGCGGGATGTGGGATTCGTCAAGGATGTACTTCGTCGCCGACGTCGCCATGGCAGGTGCACCTCCCACCCGGGCCGCTAGGGCCCGGACAACGAATGACCCCGTCCCGCGAGGGACGAGGTCAGACCTCGTGGTGCCACCCTGCTTCCGGTCGCCGCTGGCGGCCGCTCATTCCGCGGTTCGGGGTGCGCTCACTCCGACGCGCGCCCTGTGCTAACGGAGGGCCTCCGGCCGGGACTACTCGGCGTGCCTCGCCGTTCGCCTCGGCATCTCGCGGGTCCATTCGTCGTCGCGCGACGCGCCGGCTCCCACCGTCCCGGCTCGCTGCGGCCCGCCTTCGACGACTACTCGTCCCGGTCAACGACTGTGGCCGGAGTCTAGACGGTGCCCGACCGCCTGGCAAGGTACCTGTCCTCAGTGCTGCTCGGGATCGCCGTCCTCCTCGCGACGCACTGACTCCGGTGGAGAACTCGGGCACCGATCGAGCGGCCCCCGGCGCTCTGTGCCGGTACACCCAGCCGATCGAGCGGTGGGGTGGTTCGGGGACCGTTGACGTGGCCCGCCGCTCAGTCCAGGAAGGGGCCCTCGGCAGGAGTCGAGCGCGGGCGCAGCGGGCGGCGCCGGAGAAGAGGCCGGTATCGAGCGTCGGGCAATGCAACTCGACTAGAGCCGCTCGTCCGCCAGGTGGTCGAGGGCCCTCGCCAGCGCCGCCTCCTGCCCGGGCGTGAGGCGATCCTCCAGGATGGGGATGTACAGCTCCTCCTCGGAGAGGTGGGTCTTGAGCAGGACGTACAGCCGCAACAGAACCCGGCGCAGGGCGAGGATCGCGCTCCGATCGGCATGCGCTTCCGGGTGTTCGGTGAACTCGCCGATGGCCGCGACGAGCCGGCGCACCTCGTCATGTTCGTGGGCCATGGGGGCCGTCTTCCCGCGGTCGGCCAGCAGCCGCTCGAGGGTCGGGTAGACGACGGCCTCGACCGCCTCCATGTGCGGGATGAGCTGGCTCGTCAGCCCACGCTGCAGCTCCCGCAACTCGGGCAGCCGCTCGATCAGGCGGGACGTGTCGAGGCAGTCGCTGTTGAGGCAGTCGGAGAAGGCGTCCAGCTGCTCGACGTAGTGCCAGAGCCGATCATGGTGCTCGTGTGACACCTGGGTCAAGGTCTGCATCGCTCGCCTTCCTGGGGGCTCCCCCCACGGTGTAGACAGTACGCCACGCCAGGAGCAGATCGGCTCGGCCAGACGGACTGAAGTGCGTTCGCCGGCGCGGCGACCATCATTGAGTCGGGCTATTCGGCCCTGTTCCTGAGGATGTCCCAGCCGTATACATGACAGAGTCATATGAATGAGCATGACCACCACGGCCCGGGGATGCATCACGGCCACGGGTGGCGGCCCATGGGCCCCCGCCATCGCTGGTTGGAGCCGTTCCTGCTGGTGCTGATCGCGGGTGGCACCAACCACGGGTACGGCCTAGTGGGGCGGCTCAATGAGCTGGGCGTGGCGCCTGGGACGGTCGATGTGGGAGAGCTGTACCGCACGCTGCGGGAGCTCGAGCTCAGCGGCCTCGTGCGCTCCGCCTGGACCAACCCGGAGGCTGGCGCCCGCCGGCGCGAGTATGTGCTGAGCGAGACCGGGGAGGCGCGGCTCGCGGAGTGGGTGGCCGTGATGCGCGAGCGGGCGCGCCTGGTGCGCGAGTTCCTCGCCGAGCATGAGCGGATAGGACATGGCACCGCGGGTGCCGCGGGATCGGACAGGGAGGCCTAGCGATGGGCTGCGGACACGGGCATTACGGACATGGCTGTGGGGACCCGGGCGACTATTGCGGCCCTCGATGGGGCTGGGGGGAATACGAACCGGGATATGGCCCAGGGCCCGGGCTTGGCATGAGCCAGGGCTACGGATACGGCTACGGCCTGGGCGCCGGCTCTCGTCGGCGCACCGCCGGCCGCTACGGGACCGTCTCCCGGGGCGCCGCGGCAGCGCAGCTGGAGGCCTACCTCGCCACCCTGCGCGACGAGGTGCGCGCCGTCGAGGCCGACCTAGCCGAGATGAGCGGCGGCGAGACTGAGCCGAACCCGGCGCCCCAGCTGTGACCCGACGGGAGCCGGCCGTGCCGAGGGTCCGGTCGGCTCCCTTGCTCGCCGACCACGAGCGGTTGCGGGGAGGAGAGACATGCGTTGCTGAGAGCGTGCGTGCCGGTGACGCCCGAGGGGCGGGTCGACCCCGCTTCGGACGGACCGAGCGCCTCGCATGGGCAGACGTAGAAGGCGACGCCGTCCGCGCCTGGCAGAAGGCCGAGGTCGGCTGGGTTGAGCTCCACGACACTGCCACCGAGGGCGGGCACGATGCCCGGGCGGCCCGCTTCCTGTGCGACCAAGACGTTGACGTGGTCCTGAGGCATCACATAGGCGCCAACGACGCGCACATGCTCGAGCGGATGGGCATCGCGGTGCGCGTCGGTGTCGGCGGCGATGCCCGCTCGGCCGTCGCGGAGGTGGATGAAGTGCCTACCGGAGCGAATGTTCGATGAAGGTCGCCATCGTGACCGAAGACGGCCACTCGGTCAGCCAGCATTTTGGCCGGGCCCCCTACTACGCGGTGCTGACGGTCGAGAGGGAGACCATCGTCGCGCGCGAACTCCGCCCCAAGGCCGCACCGCACCTGGCGGGCGGGCACGACGCCCACGTGGCGTCGGCGCCTCACGGCACCGATCCCGTCTCGCAGGCTCGTCACAACCAGATGGCCGCCGTCGTCGCCGACTGCGCTGTGCTCGTCGTGGGCGGCATGGGACGCGGTGCCTACGAGCGCGTCGCCGCCCTCGGCCTGCGCCCGATCGTGACCGAGGTCACCGAAATCGATGAGGCGGCGCTGGCCTGCGCCCGGGGATCGCTGGTCGATCACCTCGAGCGGCTCCACCATGAGGAAGGGCACAGCTGATGGAGATGTTGGCGCGTGTGTCGCGGGCGCACAGTGAGCGACTGCGATCCTGCATCGAGCAGGTGCGCCTCCTGGCCGACCGCTTGGACCGCTCCGCGGTCGCTTCGTGCCTGCCCGCGCTGCGGGACGTCCACGACTGCCTGTCGAGCGAGGTGGTCCCGCATATGGAGGCGGTCGAAGCGGCCGTTCACCCCATGCTCGAACGGATCCACGCCGATCGCAGGGTCTCGGATGTGCTGGCCCAGGAGCATGACGAGATCCGCCGGCTCGTGGACCTCGTGGGCGAGTTCGCCGCGCACCCCGAGGCGCATGCGGACCCGGACGCCGGGCCCGTGCCGGGCGACGCGCTTCGGCAGCTGTACGACCTGCTCACGCGTCACCTGGCGGAGGAGGCGCGCCAGTTGGCGAGTCTCGAGGGTCACCTGACGCCGGGGCAGGAAGCCGCGCTCGCGCGGGCTCTCGACCACACGGTCGAACGGCTGTAGGGCGCTCGGACGACGTCGTCGCAGGTGGCGACCCCATCTGCCCCCGGCCGGTGCTCCGCAGTCACCGGAGCAGGCGGGAACGTGCCGGAGGCCGCCGGGTGCGGCGCCTCGCCATCCCAATGCCGCCATGCGCGCAGTGACACCCGCGTGCGGCGCCTAGAGCTGGGTCCTTGGGACAATGGCTGCCCTGGATGCACGTCAGTAGAGCCAGGGAAGCAGGCGCCGGGTTCGGGCCTGGTAGGTACCGTAGTCCTCGAACGCCTCGGCGAGCCAGACCTCCTCGCGCCGCGACTTGAGGTCGAAGAAGACAGCCAAGGCGAGGG
>JBKQRF010000119.1:0-6478 GCA_052144055.1 Candidatus Limnocylindrales bacterium | reverse complement strand
AGATGAACAGCGGCGACCAGCCCTCGCTCATCAGGCCGATCACCGTGGCCGCGCCGACCGGCTCCGCCATGCCCTCGATGAGGTCGTCACGAGTGAGCCCGAACATGTCCAGGGTCATCTGGCAGGGGATGAACTCGACGCCCAGCGACTGGGCGATCTCCAGGAGCTCCTTGGGGCTCGCGTTCTTCTGCTGCTTCGCAAGCTGGCCCATCATCCAGGGCCCCATGCCCAGGAAGTTCATCTTGGAGAGCTTGCGATGGCTGATCCCTGGCCGCTGCATGAAGGACATCATCTTCTGCATCCAGTTCTGGCCGGTGATCCGCCGGGAGTCCTTCACGAAGTTCTGCAGGCCCCAGAAGGTCGAGAAGACCTTGCACTGGACGCCCATCGCCCCAGCCGTCGAGGCGAGCAGCATGGTGGCCCAGACCTTCTCGAGCTCGCCGCTGTAGTTGATGATCAGGATGTCGTGGTGTTCGACCGCCCCGGCCTCGGCTGGGGCCGCCTGCGGAGCGGGGACCGGAGCGTCGATTGGTGCTTCGAGGGTGAGCGTCATGGCGCGGCTCCTACTTGTGCTGGAGGACGAAGCGGTAGACGCCGCCTTCGGCGCCCGACTCGACGAGCGGGTTGCCGGTGCTCTTGGCCCAGGCCTCGAAGTCCGTGGTGGATCCGGGGTCGGTCGCGAGGACTTCGAGGAGCTGTCCGGTCGTCAGCGTCTTCATGGCTTGGGCCGTCTTGACGATCGGCATCGGGCACGAGAGGCCCTTGGCGTCGACGCGCTGGGCGATCTCGAATGTCGTCATGATCCCTTCCTTTCAGAAGTCGGGCGAGCGGTCACGGCCAGTTCGCCCAGTGCGTGCGCGACGATAGCTCGCCGCGCCACATCGGGGCTCAGATGAAGATGATCGGGCCGTCGCCCGCATTCAGGTAGAAGGCGGTCACGCCCTCGGCGCCGTCGACGAGCGGGTCGAGGTCCGACGGTTCGATGTGCAGGACGTCCATCGACAGCGAGCACGCCTGGATGTCCACGCCGCCAAGGTCCTTGGCCTGGCGCAGTGTGTCGGCCCAGCTCGCCTGACCGGCCTTCGCGGCGGCAGCGACGGCGGCAGCGCCGGCCAGTCCCGCCTCCGGCGAAAGCCCATGGTGCAGGCCGATGCGGTCCGCCCGGAATGCGTCCAGCGCCCAGTACTGCAGGAAGATGTGGACGGTCTTCCCGAGCGCCGCGGCCCCGGCAGTCAGGACCGCGGCCGCCTGCAGCCTGTCGTCGGTGCCCGAGAAGAGGACCAGGGAGATCGAGTCGTCCATTCAGTGTGACCTCAGACTGAGAGCGGGTCGTCCAGGCGCTCGGCGGCTCGCGTCGACAGGGCGCCGAGCCGAGCGAGCCGGCGCATCAGAACGCGCTGCATGATCCGGCAGGCGTCGGCGACCTCCGGATCGACTAGGTGGTACTGCACCTCGCGGCCGTTCCGCACCGCCTCGACGAGGCCAGTCCCCCGCAGCACCGCGAGATGCTGGGAAACGTTCGGCTGGCTCATGCCCACGTCTTCGGCCAGCCGCCTGACCTCGCACGGGCCGTCGTGCGCAAGGCGTTCGACGATTTCGAGTCGCCGAGGGTTGGCCAACGTCCTGAGGATCTCGGCCTGCAGGGTGAAGATCTCGTCCATCACGGTGAGCATCAAGATATGCGCACATGCGCACTAGAACGCGTGGGCATATTCGCAGGAGACGCGCGACCCATATGCGTGGAGGCCGTTTGGCACGGTGTCGATGCTGCCGACGGCGCGCCAGGCAGGCCTGGGCGGGGGATCGCGCCGGTGGGTGCCGGTCATCGCACAGCGGCACGCAGCCGTCGCGCATCGGCGCGGTGCGGTGGTCCCAGACCAGAGGACCGTTCGGCCCTTGCGGCACTGGTCTGCCCGACCAACGCTGCGAACGTCAGTACCGCGATGGAGGCGTGTTTCATGACGCTCTCGTTGCCCGCGCCGTCGCGCACCGGACTCGCGCTCGGCTCTATCCAGTGGTCGCCGCTGGCGATCGCGACGGAGCGCTGCAAGGGCTGCGAGCTGTGCGTGACGGCGTGTCCCAAGGCCTGCCTCGCACTCGATCAGAGCGCTGTCAACAGACTTGGCTATCACCCTGTGCTGCTGACCGACCCGACGGTCTGCACCAGCTGCGCGTTCTGTGCACGCGTCTGCCCGGACGCGGTTTTCACCGTGTACGTGGCGCCAAAGGGGGTCGCACGATGACTGCCGTCCCGACCGCGGCTCCCACCCCCGCACCAGGGGAGGACCCCGCCTTCTCGTTAGCCGGGACGCCCGAGTCCCCTCGGCGCGTCCTCATGAAGGGCAACGAGGCAATCGCCGAGGCGGCGATTCAGGCAGGATGCGACGCCTACTTCGGGTACCCGATCACCCCCCAGGCAGAGCTCCTTGAGTGGATGGCCCGTCGCATGCCCGAAGAGGGGCGCACGTTCATCCAGGCGGAGAGCGAGCTCGGCGCGATCAACATGGCCCTGGGTGCGGCCGCGGCAGGCGCTCGGGTCCTCGTCTCGTCCTCGAGCCCCGGGATCAGCCTGATGGCCGAGGGCATGAGCTACATGGCGGGCTCCGAAGTGCCCATGGTGCTCATTAACGTCATGCGCGGCGGACCGGGTCTGGGAAGCATCCAGCCGTCCCAGAGCGATTACTTCCAGGCGGTCAAGGGGCACGGCCACGGGGACTACCGCGTGCCGGTCCTTGCGCCCGCATCCATCGGTGAGGCGATGGAGCTCGTCGCCACGGCGTTCGAGCTGGCCGAGCGGTACCGGACGCCCGCCATGCTCTTGGCCGACGGCATCCTGGGTCAGGCCATGGAGCCGGTCGAGCTGCGGTTCCGGACGCCGGAGCGGCTCGAGGCACCGTGGGCGCTGACCGGCGCGGACGGGCGCAGCCCCCGGGTCATCCGGTCGATGAACCTGGAGCCTGAGGCGCTCGAGGAGCACAACCTGCATCTCCAGGAGAAGTACCACGCGATCGCCGAGCGCGAGGTGCGCTGGGATGGAGAGCGGCTCGACGACGCTGACTTGGTAATCGTGGCGTACGGGACTGCCGCGCGGGTTGCCCGCACCGCCATCGCCCGGGCGCGCGCGTCGGGCCTTCGCGCCGGCCTGTTCCGACCAATCACGCTCTGGCCGTTCCCGACGGACGAGCTGGCCGCGCTGGCACAGCGCGTACGCGGGATGCTCGTGGTCGAGCTGTCTGCCGGGCAGATGGTGGAGGACGTCCGGCTCGCCGTCGAGGGTCGCGTGCCGGTCGCGTTCGAGGGCCGGATGGGCGGTATGGTCCCGTCGCCCGACGAGGTCCTGGACGCGCTCCGCGAGCTCGATGCCAGCGGCGTGTCGGCGCGCCGATCGAGGCGAGCGAGACGCCGCCAACCCGGCCCTGTGTCGGGCGTGGAGCACCTGCACGAGCGGACGCCGCTGCCGGACGCCGAGCCCGGCCACGAGGCGCTCAGCATCTTCGGCGACGACGCCTGGATGCCGCTTTGGTACACCGTGCCGGTCGCGTCACGTCGCGGCCACGACGGCCCGGGGCGAGGCAAGCGTGGCCCGGCGGGCCACTCGGGAGGCAAGCGATGACCGCGATCGCGCCCGCCGCACCGCGGGTCGTCTACAGCAGGCCGGCGCTGTTAACGGACGTCTCGACTCGCTACTGCCCGGGGTGCGGCCACGGAATCGTCCACCGGCTTCTGGCAGAGGTCCTCGAGGATCTGAGCCTGGGGCCGCGCACGATCGCGGTCGCGCCGGTGGGGTGCTCAGTGTTCGCGTACGAGTACCTTGGGCTCGACTGGTGCGAGGCACCTCATGGGCGCGCCCCGGCCGTGGCGACCGGGATCCGCCGTGTCCGGCCGGACGCATTCGTCCTGACGTACCAGGGCGATGGCGACCTGGCCGCGATCGGCACAGGCGAGATCGTGCACGCAGCGGCGCGCGGGGAGCTCATCACTGCGATCTTCGTCAACAACGGCATCTACGGGATGACCGGCGGACAGATGGCGCCGACGACCCTCCTGGGCCAGCGGACGACGTCCTCTCCCACCGGCCGCGACGCGCGCGACGCGGGCTATCCGGTCCCGATGACGGAAATGTTGGCTGTCCTCCCCGGCGTTGCCTTCGCGGGGCGCGGATCCATCGCGGATCCGTCCTCGATCGGCAGAACGAAGTCGATGATCCGGAAGGCATGCGAGGCGCAGCTGCACGGAGACGGCTTCGCCGTCGTGGAAGTGTTGTCGAACTGCCCCGTCGGGTGGGGCATGACCGCGACAGAGTCGATGCAGCATCTCAAGGACGTCGTGGTCAAGACCTACCCGCTCGGGGTCCTCGTGGACCGCACGGGACGGGGCCGACCAACCGCCGAGGGCGGGTCTCCGGCCGCGGGCGGGCCGGCGCCGGCCGCCACGAAGGAGGGCTGAGCCGTGGAGCGGTCGATCATCTTCGCCGGCTTTGGCGGACAGGGGATCCTGTTCGCGGGACACGTGCTGGCGCAGGCCGCCATGGACGAGGGTGCGGAGGTGATCTGGATCCCGTCCTACGGACCGGAAATGCGCGGCGGCACCGCCTCCTGCACAGTCATCGTGGGGGATGAGGTCATCGGCTCTCCGATCGTGGATCACCCGGATATCGCCGTGGTCTTCAACCCACCGTCCCTCGCGAAGTTCGGCCCCATCGTCGCGCCCGGGGGCGTCCTGGTCGTGAACGACTCGCTGGTCGAGGCGGTCTCCGGGCGAGACGACCTGGACGAGGTCCGTGTCCGCTGCACGCCACTCGCGCGCCAGGCGGGCGATGACCGGCTGATCAACGTAGTGGCACTCGGGGCATTGGTCGCGCGGACGGAGATCGTCCGCCCGGACAGCGTGCGCGAGGCGCTGCGCGAGATCGTCGGCAAGAAGCGCCCGGAGGCACTCGACATCGACCTTCGGGCGTTCGACCTCGGTTTGCGGGCCGGGGCTCTGGAACCCGTCGCCGCGACATAGGGGATCGCGGCGACGAGCGGGACAGGCGAACGGCCGGGGTGGTGAGCGACCCCGGCCGTTGTGGATGTCGGGTTACGTCCCGCCGGAGTGCGAGACGGAGGCGACGGCGCCGATCGCTAGCGGCTCCCGGCGAGCTTCTAGAGGAGTCGCCAGTACACGAGCCGCTCGGCCCTCTCCTCCTGGCTTAATAGGTCGGACGGTTCCTCGATCGCGGCCGCTCGTTTCGCGGTCCGTTCAGGCATCGTTCGCCCCCGCCAACTGATGGATGACGTCGGTAGTCGAGAAGATGCCGACCGGGTGGCGGTCCTCCTCGTGCACCACGACGAGGCGGTGCACGCGGTTGAGCTCCATGAGCCCGATCGCCTCCTGCACGGTGGTATCGGCGCGGCAGGTCAGGGCGGGAGCTGTCATCAGATGGCGCACCTGCAGCACGGGCCAGCTGGCCCAGAGATGGTCGGTGGCCCGCGCCCGCACCAGGTCGGTCTGGCTGAGCACGCCCACCAAGGCGCCGGCCTCGTCGACCACGGGCAGGCCGTGGATGCGGTGTTCGTCGAGCAGTCGCGCCGCCTCGGAGAGCCGGGCTGTCGCGGAAACCACGATCGGCTCGCGGTGCATCAGCTCGCCCACCGTCGTGGTCGCGAAGTCGGTCATTCGGCTCCCTCAAGGGACGCGGCGACGGGCTCAGCGCCGACCCCGGCTGTCACGTCCATCAGGGGTTGTACGCGCGCTCGATCACCGCGTGGTTGGCGTCTACCACGCCGCCGCGCTTGCCGAAGAACCGGGGCAGGAGCTTGTGAACCGCATCCAGCAATGCATCGCGGTCCAGCTCCGGACTCATGCGGCCAGTGTCAACGTGCGGTGGTACGCCCGTGAGGGGCCGCTCGGCCCTGTGTCGAGGTACGACGGTCGCGTCGTACCTCGGGGGTGGCTTGCCCCACTTTCTCTGGCGCCGGGAGCAGTCGGTGCGTCAGTGCGTGATGGCTTGGATATCGCGCGTGTAGCCGCAGATGTGGCAGCGCGCGATGCCAGCCGCGCTGTCGACGTCGAGGCGAGTCGCACAGCCGTTGGTGCCGCAGAAGAGCCGGCGGTCGAAACCCTGCAGCGAGCGGCGTCGGAGCCGGCGTCGTGCATCAGCCTGGGGGTAGCTGGTGGTCGTGTTCATCGTGTTTCCCTTGCGCCGCGAGCGGGATTAGTGCGTCGGCGCGTGTGGGCTCGCCGCCGTCCTCGTGGGCGGGGAGAGCCTGTCGCAGTGCGCGCGGGGAGCGTTGCTCGACCCGCCGCGGGCACCAGCGGCGTTTGATTTGTGGGTACATTCTCAGCGCTTTCCGCGGAAACGTCAACCGTGTGTACTCGTCCGGTACCTCCGTTACACATCGACCCCGAGCGAGGCCAGGTACTCGGCCGGGGTGAGGTAGCCCAAGGCCTGATGGGGGCGGACGGTGTTGTAGACGTGCTCCCAGTCACGCAGTGC
>JBKQRF010000118.1:0-29398 GCA_052144055.1 Candidatus Limnocylindrales bacterium | reverse complement strand
CTCTCCCGGCGCAGCGAGGGTCGGCCCGATCTGTCCGCTCCGGAGCCCCGCAGGGAGCCCGACCCGCCCGACCGACCCGCCCCACGCTGGCGCCCTGGGCCCGATCACCCCTGGCGCCGCTGAACCTGACCGGTGACAGAATCGCTGGCCGAAATCCGGACATAGTCGCTGGCCGGCGACACCGATTGCGCCGAGGCCCCGTGCTCCCGTGAGCGCTCGGGGCTATTGGTCGAGGCTCTTGGTCAGCGTGGCCAGGAACTGCGCGTTACTGTCGGTCTTGGCCAGACGGTTCAGCAGCAGCTCGATCCCCTCGTTGGTGCCGACCGCAGACAGCATCCGCCGCATGGTCCAGACCATACGGAGCGTTCCCTCCTCGAGGAGCAACTCCTCGCGCCGGGTACCGGAGCGCTGGACGTCTATGGCGGGGAAGATGCGCTTCTCGGCGAGCTTCCGGTCGAGGATGAGCTCGGAGTTGCCCGTGCCCTTGAATTCCTCATAGATCACGTCATCCATGCGGGACCCGGTGTCGATGAGGCACGTGCCGATGATGGTGAGGGAGCCGCCTTCCTCGAGCTTCCGCGCGGCACCGAAGAACCGCTTGGGCGGATAGAGGGCGATCGGATCGATGCCGCCGGAAAGGGTTCGGCCGGACGGGGGCAGCGCGAGGTTGTAGGCCCTCGCGAGGCGGGTGATCGAGTCGAGGAGGATCACGACGTCGCGCCCGGTCTCGACCTGGCGCTTGGCGATCTCGAGCGCCATCTCGGCGACGTGGGTGTGGTTCTCGGTGGGCTCGTCGAACGTCGAGCTAATGACCTCACCCTTGACCGAGCGCCGCATGTCGGTGACTTCCTCAGGGCGCTCGCCGATGAGCGCGACCATGAGGAGGATCTCTGGGTAGTTCGCCGTGATGCCGTTTGCGATCTGCTTCAGCAGCACGGTCTTGCCGGCCTTAGGCGGGCTCACGATCAGGGCGCGCTGCCCCTTGCCCAGGGGGTTCACCAGGTTGATCAGTCGCTGGCTAAGGTTCTTCGGGTCGGTCTCGAGGTTGATCAGCTCGATCGGGTGGATTGGCGTCAGCACGTCGAAGTGGGGACGGCGGCGGGCGGTGTCCGGATCCACTCCGTTGACCGACTCCACTCGCAGCAAGCCCCAGTACTTCTCGCCGTCCTTGGGGGACCGCGTCACCCCGCCGACGCGATCGCCCGTCCGCAGCCCGAACTTGCGGACCTGCGTGGAGCTGACGTAGATGTCTTCCGGACTCGGCATCAGGCCATGGCGCCGCAAGAAGCCGTAGCCCTCGTCAACGATGTCGAGGATCCCGGTCGCATACGACTGGCCGCCGCGCTCGACCTGACGCTGGAGGATGCGCTCGACGAGCTCGTCTCGCCGCATCTCGCTCGCGTCATCGACGTCTAGGTCGCCGCCGATCTCGACGAGCTCGCGCAGGTCTTTCGTCTTGAGTTCGTTGATATTCATGGGCGCTTCCGGTCGAGGTGGAGTGGTCACGTCTGCGCCGACGGTATGCGGCACAGCAGCAGATTGGGCGCACATCCGCCGCAGTGGCATGGGTTCCCCGGGGGCGCCGGACGTGAGGCAAGCAATCCCGTGCGCCGGGCCGGCGGGCATTCGAGGGGAACGAGGTGCGGTCGCAATAGTACCATGCCGCGCCGCTCGGTGTACTCGTCCGGTACGTCCGTCACACCGGTACACGTTGACCCCAACGGAGGTCACGTATCCGGTCGCCGTGAGGTAGTTCAGGGCCTGGTCGAGCCGGACCCGGTTGTAGCCGGTCTACCAGCGCGGAGCTCCACCTTGAAGGCCTCGAGGTCGGCCGGGGCGCTGGTCGGCTCGCAGAACTCCTCGGTGCGGGCCCGATTTGCCCGCTCGACGGCGCCGTGGCGCTGCGCGCGCCATTCGCGCCGCTCGCGAGCGGCGGCCTTTGCTCACCCGAGGCGGATCGCGACCTCCGCCGGGCCAGCGCGCCCTGCCTCGCTGTTGGCGAGGCAGGCGGCGACGTAGCCGCTGAACATCGGGTGCGGCCGGTCAGGCCGGCTCCTGAACTCAGGATGGAAATGGCTCGCTACGAACCACGGATGATCGCGTAGTTCAACGATCTCCACGAGGCGTCCGTCGGGCGACTGCCCCGAGAGGACCATGCCGGCACGCTCCAGCTCCAAGCGGTATGCGTTGTTGACCTCGAAACGATGCCGGTGCCGTTCGTAGATCACCTCGGTCCCGTAGGCCGCCGCCGCCTTGGAGCCGGGGGTCAGGCGGGCCGGGTACAGCCCCAGCCGCATCGTGCCCCCCTTGTCCTCCAGCTCGCGCTGGTCGGGCATGAAGTCGATTACCGGGTCGGGTGTGAACAGGTCGAACTCGGTCGAGTTCGCATCGGACAGGCCCAGCACGTCGCGGGCGAACTCGATGACGGCGCACTGGAGGCCCAGGCACAGCCCGAGGTACGGAACGCCGCGCTCGCGGGCGTATCGTGCCGCTAGGACCTTCCCTTCGATCCCGCGATGTCCGAAACCGCCAGGGACAAGCACGCCCGCCGCTCCACGCAGCCGCTCGGCCACAACGTCTGGTGAGAGCGCCTCGGAATCGACCCACCGAACGCGGATGGACCTGTCGTGTGCCCATCCCGCGTGGCGAAGTGCCTCGGTCACGGACAGGTAGGCGTCGGGCAGCTCGATGTACTTGCCGACGAGCGCAACTTCGAGCTCGGGCTTGGGGCGCTTGATCCGCTGGACGAGGGCGCGCCACGCCACGAGGTCGGCGGTGTGCACGCGGTCCGCCAGGCCCAGGGCCGCGACCACGAGATCGCCCAGGCCCGCCTCCTCGAAGAAGAGCGGCACCTCATAGATCGTATCGGCCGTGGTCGCCGGGATGACGGCCGCCGCCGGGACATCGCAGAAGAGAGCGATCTTGTCGCGGAGCTCGTCCGGGACCGGCGAATCAGAGCGGAGCACGATCACGTCGGGCTGGATGCCGATGCCCCGCAGCTCCTTGACCGAATGCTGGGTGGGTTTCGTCTTGAGCTCGCCGGTAGCTGCAAGCGCGGGCAGCAGCGTAACGTGTACGTACAGCACGTTGGTTCGCCCGACGTCGTTACGCATCTGCCGAATCGCCTCGAGGAACGGGAGGGACTCAATGTCACCCACCGTCCCGCCGACTTCGACGATCACCACGTCCGCACGCCCATCGCGCGCAACCCGCTGGATCCGCTCCTTGATCTCGTTGGTGATGTGCGGGATGACCTGTACGGTGCCGCCGAGATAGTCGCCTCGCCGCTCCTTGGCGATAACCGCCTGGTAGATGCGGCCCGTCGTCACGTTGCTCAGCTGGCTCAGGCTCTCATCGATGAAGCGCTCGTAGTGACCCAGATCAAGATCTGTTTCGGCGCCGTCGTCGGTAACGAACACCTCGCCGTGCTGATACGGCGACATCGTGCCCGGATCCACGTTGATGTATGGGTCGAGTTTCAGGATGGAGACGGAGAGGCCGCGGCTCTTGAGCAGGCGGCCGATGCTCGCGGCGGTGATGCCTTTGCCCAAGGAGGAAGTCACGCCTCCGGTCACGAAGACATACTTCGCCATGGTCGAACGTCCTCCGGGGTTTTTCCAATGCTACCCGAGGCCGCCTGGGCTCGCAACCGGCGACGTATCCTCTCTGGCGCGGACGCGGAGGCAGCGATGGCGAATGGACCGGGATCCGAACCGACGGGCGCGGGCGGCGACGCGACCACGGCCAACAACGCGCCGACGGCTTCGCGGAGCCCGACATTACCGCCGGGCCCACCTGTGCCCCCTTCTCCTTGGCAGCCCGATGGGTGGGGGCGCGCCGGCCGGCGCCGCGTCGGCGGCAGCCTAGTGGCCGGACTCGTGTTCCTGCTGGTCGGCGCGTATTTCCTGATCCGCCAGGTGGCGCCGGCGGTGGACGCAGACCGGCTGTGGCCGTTCGGCGCCGTCGGGATCGGGCTCGTGCTCCTCGTCGCGGCGGTGGTAGCGCCCGAGCGGGCCCGCTAGCGCCTCCTTCGGCTGCCGCAGCGAACCGGCATCAGAAGGCAAGCGTCGCTTTGCCCGCTACCCATGCCTCCGGGTCGCGGACGAACGCGCAGACGCCGCCCACCTCCGCCGCTCAGCCTGCGGCGCGGAGCTCAGGCTGGTTCCTGCTCCAGCTCCAGCGCTTCATCATCCGCTTCCTCGGTCAGCTTCAGCCAGATGAACAAGCCGGCAAGCACAAGGAGGGGGATAACGACGAGCGCGGCAAGCGTGACGCCGAGCGCCACGGCGACCATCTTCAGGGCCTTCATGCGATCTCCTTCCGCATCGTGTGTCCCACGCTAGCAGGTTGACGGCTGGGGCGAGTTGGCGACCTACCCGGCGGCGCCGGGTGCGGCGTTCGATGCCCGTCCGGCCGGTGCCTGGGCCGCGAGCTGGACGATCTCGTCACGGGTGAACTCGACCAGCACGTGCTTCGCACCTGCCTGTGTCGCCGTCAGCAGGCGCAGCACGTACGCGCCCTCCTGCTCGAAAAAGAACACATCGCGCGGGCGCTGCCCGTCGATGTAGTGGCCGATGACTCGCAGGGCGGCCTCGTACCCGCCGGCGTTACCGAACGAGGCGACAGGCGTCGGCTGCTCACGGCGCGCGATCCCCTCTTCCATGAACCGAGCGATGTCATCATCGACGAAGGTCAGTGTCTCCTTGTGCTGCTGGCCGTACGACTCCGACCAGGTCGAACCTGCCTGCTCGACGGCGAGGCCCTGCACGATGAACCCATCCGGGATCTCGGTCAGCGAGACCTCACGCAGCCCGCGCTGGTCGAGGATCGCCCCGATCGAGCGGAGCACCTCCTCGAAGTCCTGCCGCGGACTTCCTTCGTAGATGCGCATCCCGGCCTCCCTGCGCCGGCCGTCCGATCGATCAGCCCGCGTTCCTCTGCCCGCCGGCCGCTAAGCCCACGACGACCGCTGTGGCGAGTGTACCGATGCTGTCAGGGTGAAACAAGGCGAGGGCGCGCAAGGACGAGGGCGCGCCGTCAGCACTGTGCGCCCTGCCACGGCACCGGCACCTGGCCGGGCACCGGCCTTATGACTCCAGCTCGGGCCGGTGCCCGGCCAGGTGCCGGTGCGCCGCGCGATGTCCGGCGAGCGCCGCCGTCCGGAGCACGCGGGGGTCGTGGCGCGCCTCCCGCGGCGCGGCCAACCACGAGAGCAGGAACCCGGCGTCGAACGCGTCGCCGGCACCGGTCGTGTCTGCCGCTTCGACGAGCCGCGTGGCCACTACCAGGTCAACCGAGTCGAGCCCCTTCCGCGCCAGCACGACGCACCCCGACCTGCCCTGCTTGAGCGCAACCACCGGGGCGACTTCCAGCAATGCCTCTCGCCGACGCCCACCGCTGAGCGCCGCCGCCTCATCCATGTTGGCAAATAGCAGGTCGGGAGCGACCGTGCGGAGGTCGCGCACCGCGTCGCGGCGGCCGCGGGCGAGGAGCGGCCGGCGAGACGCGAGGTCCACGGAAACGACCGCCCCGGCCGCCCGGGCGAATCCGCACGCGGCGAGCGCCGCGTCCCGCAGGGGGACGCTGAACAGTGAGTAGCCGGGAAGATGCAGCCCATCACGGCGGAACCACGCCGCGCGCAGGTGCGCCGCCAGCAGGCCGTCAGCGGCTCCGCGCTCGGTCGCGAACGTCCGCTCCCCGTCGGATGCCACCATCACGACGATGCGGGCGGTGGTCCCGGCGACGCGCGGCGCGTGCACGGCAACTCCCGCGCCGCGGAGCGCGCGGACGAGCGCTCGTCCCCAGGCGTCGCGCCCGACGGCCCCAACGAATGATGCCGCCCCTCCGAGCCTGGCCACCATGCGTGCGGTGTTCGCGGCGGAGCCACCCTGATGGAACCGGATGGAAGCAGCCGCGTCGCTTCCGGGGTCGAGCGGCTCGCGAACGGACGCGGTGATGTCGAGCGCGAGGTCACCGAGCACGACAATCGCCGGGCCGGGTGCCCGCCGCCCGGCGACCTCCATCGGCCCCGGGGTTGACCCGAGGGCTGAACTGCTCGCGGTCCCGGACATCCTCTGGCGCCTACGACCCCTAGGGGCAGCTTCACGGACCTGTCTATAGTAGTCAAGCTCGAACCAACGATGGATCACGGATGGGGAGACGGTGCTTCCGCCGGCCGCTGACCGACGGCGGTCTCCCGCGAACCGAGGGCGCCTCCGATGACTGCAGTGCCCACCCGCCCGGACCAGCTCGCCATTGACACGATCCGGACTCTCTCGATCGACGCCGTGCAGGCGGCGAACAGCGGACACCCGGGCATGCCCATGGGGGCCGCGCCGATGGCCTACACCCTCTGGACGCGCTTCCTGCGCCACGCCCCGCACGATCCCGCGTGGCCGGACCGGGACCGCTTCGTGCTCTCGGCCGGGCACGCCAGCATGTTGCTCTACGCGCTGCTGTACCTCACCGGCTACGACCTAGCCCTGGACGATCTCAAGCGCTTCCGGCAGCTCGGGTCGCGCACGCCCGGACACCCCGAATACGGCATGACCGCGGGGGTCGAGGCGACGACCGGCCCGCTCGGGCAGGGCTTCGCTAGCGCGGTCGGCATGGCCATCGCCGAGACCCACCTCGCCGCCGAGTTCAACCGGCCCGGCCACACCATCGTCGAACACTGGACCTACACGCTCTGCGGCGACGGCGACATGCAGGAGGGGATCTCGTCGGAGGCGGCCAGCCTCGCGGGTCACCTGCGCCTCGGCAAGCTCGTCGCGCTCTACGACGACAACCACGTCCAGCTCGACGGACCGACGGACTGGTCGTTCAGCGAGGACGTCCTCGCGCGGTTCGACGCGTACGGCTGGGACACGCGGCGCGTCGAGGACGGCAACGACATCGAGGCGATCGCGCAGGCCATCGAGGCCGCCCGGCGGGATCCGCGTCCGAGCCTGATCGCGGTGCGCACCCACATCGGCTACGGCTCGCCCCACCGTCACGACAGCTCGAAAGCCCACGGACAGGCGCTCGGCGAGGACGAGGTGCGCCTCACGAAGGAGGCGTACGGCTGGGATCCCGATCGCCACTTCTACGTGCCCGACGCGGCGCTCGACGTGTTCCGCGCCGCCGTGGGGCGGGGCGACGACTGGGTCCGCGCATGGCGGGCGCGGCTAGACGCGTATCGGCGCGAGTTTCCCGCCGAGGCCGCCGAGCTCGAGCGTCGGCTGGCCCAGCGGCTGCCGGGTGGCTGGGACCGCGACCTCCCCACGTTTGGGCCGGACCAGGCCCAGGCGACGCGCCAGGCGTCGGCCGCGACGATCCAAGCCGTGGCGGCGACGGTGCCCGAGCTCTTCGGCGGCGCCGCGGACCTGTCCGAAAGCAACCTCACCGATGTACGGGACGAGGGGCAGTACAGCCCCGACGACCGGGGTGGGTGCAACATCCGGTTCGGTGTCCGTGAGCACGCCATGGGAGGGATCGCGAACGGCCTCGCCTACCACGGGGGTTACGTGCCGTTCGTCGGCACGTTCCTGACGTTCAGTGATTACATGCGCGGCAGCGTCAGGCTCGCGGCGCTCTCCCACCTCCATGTGATCTACGTCTGGACGCACGATTCGGTCGGCCTGGGAGAGGACGGACCCACGCACGAGCCCGTCGAGCACCTCGCGGCGCTGCGCGCGATGCCGAACCTCTGGGTGATGCGGCCTGGCGACCCGAACGAGACGGTCGCGGCCTGGCGCGCAGCGGTCGCGCGGCGCGACGGCCCGGTGGCGCTCACACTCACCCGGCAGAAGGTTCCCGTGCTCGCCGGGACGCGGGAGCGCGCGATGGACGGCGTGGCGCGCGGCGGGTACGTGCTGGCCGACGGAACCGCCCCAGACGGCCAGGTGGTCCCGCCTCGGCTGGTCCTCCTCGCGACTGGGTCGGAGCTGCAGCACGCAATGGTGGCGCGCGACCGGCTCCAGGCAGACGGCGTCCCGACGCGCGTCGTGTCGCTTCCGTGCTGGGAGCTGTTCGAGGCGCAGCCCGCCGAGTACCGGGACCAGGTGCTGCCGCCCGGCAGCACCGCCCGTGTCAGCATCGAGGCGGGTGTCTCGCTCGGGTGGGATCGCTGGGTGGGGCCACTGGGTGCCATGATCTCGGTCGAGCACTTCGGCCTGTCGGCGCCCGGCCCACAGGTCATGGAGGCGTTCGGGATCACCGCGGATCACCTCGTGGACGTGGCTCGGGGCGTGCTCGAGCGGCGCGTGCACGGCGTCGTGGCTGTCACGCCAGCCGGGACAGCGACACATGTCGCGAACGGCTAACGCGGAGAGATGCGGCGACAAGGAGGACGACGATGACCGGCGGGCTTGACGTCTCCGGTTTCTCGCTCCCGGACGACCTTCGGGACCCCGTCGACGTGGCGATGCAGCACGCGGTCGACGACAGATGGGTCGACCGCGCCTGGAACAAGGACGTCACGCTGTGGTCGGCCGAGGAACCTGCCCAGGCGAAGATCGCGAACCGCCTCGGCTGGCTCCATGCGCCCGAGGCGTTCCTCGAGGACGTCGACGAGCTGCGGGCGTTCGCCGACGGCATCCGAGAGGAAGGCTTCTCGCAGGCCGTGCTCTGCGGCATGGGCGGCAGTTCGCTCGCCCCTGAGGTGCTCGCGGCCACGTACGGCGTCGCGCCCGGTGGAGGCACGCCAGTCCACGTCCTAGATTCGACCGACCCCGACGCGGTGCGCTGGGCACGCGAGTCGTTTGACCCGGCGACCACGCTCTACCTGATCTCCACCAAGTCGGGCGGCACGACGGAAACGCTAAGCTTCCTCGCCTCGCTCTGGGAGGAGGAGGCGCACGGACGAGGGGTCCACTGGCCGGCGCTGCACTTCGCCGCCATCACCGACCCCGGGCGGAGCATGGAGGGGATCCCCCATCACAACGAGTTCCGGGAGATCTTCCTGAACCCAACGGACGTGGGCGGTCGTTACAGCGCCCTGACCTACGTGGGGTGCGTCCCGGCCGCTCTCCTGGGCCTTGACCTCGCCGGCCTACTCGAGCAGGGGGTCCGGATGGCGCAGCGGTGCCGCGCGGACGGTCCCGACAATCCCGGGCTCGTGCTCGGCGTCACGATCGGCGCACTGGCAAAGGCTGGGCGGGACAAGCTCACCTTCGTCACTGACCCGGCGATTGCCCCGTTCGGATCTTGGGCAGAGCAGCTCGTCGCCGAGAGCACGGGCAAGCACGGCGTGGGGATTGTGCCCATCGACCGCGAGCCGCTCGGCCCCGCCGAGGTGTACGGCCCCGACCGGGTGTTCGTCCGCCTGGTGCTGCGCGGCAGCACCGACTGGCGCGAAGCCACGCGTCCGCTGATCGATGGCCTGATCCTCGCGGGCCATCCGGTGCTCGAGATCGAGGTCGACCCGGACCTGGGCCTTGGCGGCGAGTTCTTCCGCTGGGAGTTCGGCACGGCGATCGCCGGGGCCGTCCTCGGCATCGACCCCTTCGATGAGCCGAACGTGACGGAGTCGAAGGGCAACACCAACCGCGTGCTCGCCGAGTACCACGAGCAGCGGCGCCTGCCGGCGCTGCAACCGCTCGCGAGCGCGGGGCCGCTCACGCTCGTCGGCGACGCTCCGCTGCGCCTGCGCGGCGGAGACGGCACCGTGCGGGGCGAGCTGCGGCGCCACCTCGGGCGGGCCGTGCCCGGGGGCTATATGGCGATCCAGGCCTACATGGCACCCAGCGCGGAACGGACGGAGGCCCTCCAGGCGATCCGGGCGCTGCTGCGCGACCGGACGCGGCGTGCGACGACGCTCGGGTACGGGCCCCGGTATCTTCATTCAACGGGCCAGCTCCACAAGGGCGGTGCGCCTGTTGGCTGGTTCCTCCAGCTGGTCGCGCAACACCCGCGCGACCTTCCAATCCCGGGCGCCGGGCACAGCTTTGGGACACTGATCGACGCGCAGGCGATCGGCGATTTCCAGGCGCTCGAGGCGCACGAACTGCCGGTCCTGCGCATCGACTGTTCGGGGGATCCGGTCGCCGGGCTGGCGGCGCTGCGCGCCGCGCTCGGGCAGGCGCTCGACTGAAAGGCGGTCGTCTATGGCGCGTCGCGCCGCGACGCTGGCCCGCTCCGGCGGAGCACGTCCGCAGGTCAACCCGCTCCGCGCCGGCCTGCGGCTCGAGAAGGTCCCCGAACCGGCATGCGTCGTCGTCTTCGGGTCCACCGGCGATTTGACGCGCCGCAAGATCCTGCCGGCCCTCTACAACCTCCGGCGGGCCGGGCTGCTGCCCGCGGAAACCACCGTCGTCGGCTTCGCTCGGCGACCGTACACCGACGAGGAGTTCCGCGCGGATCTCCGCGAGGCGGTGACCGAGCACTCGCGCATCCCGATCCAGGACGCGATCTGGGACGACTTCGCGGCAGGGATCTTCTACCAGGAAGGAGAGTTCCACGACGCCGACTCGTACCGGCGCCTCGGCCAGCGACTGGAGGAGATCTCGGTGGCGCGCGGCACGCGCGATAATCGCCTCTTCTACCTCGCAACGCCGCCCAGTCTGGGCCCCACGATCATCGACAACCTGGGTCGCGCGTCACTCGACGCAGAGGGTCGTGGCCGTGGCTGGTCCAGAATCGTCGTCGAGAAGCCCTTCGGACAGGACCTCGACTCGGCTCGGCAGCTGAACCGCGACGTGCAGCGGGTCTTCCGCGAGTCGCAGGTCTATCGCATCGACCACTATCTGGGAAAGGAAACCGTCCGCAACCTATTGGTTTTCCGCTTCGGCAATGGCATCTTCGAGCCGATCTGGAACCGCCGCTACGTCGATCACGTGCAGATCACGGTCTCGGAGTCGCTCGGCGTGGAGGGACGTGGCGCGTTCTACGAGGAAGCCGGCGCGAGCCGCGACATCCTGCAGAACCACATGCTGCAGCTGTTGTGCCTAGTTGCGATGGAGCCGCCGATCGCGTGGAGCGCGGACGACCTGCGCAATGAGAAGCTGCGTGTCTTGCGGGCCATTGAGGGCGACTGGACCGAGGAGCGCGTGGCGCGCGACGTCGTACGCGGTCAGTACGGCCCCGGGTGGGTGGCCGGCAAGCCTGTCCCGGGTTACCGCGAGGAGCCCAAGGTGGCACGGGACTCGAACACGGAGACCTTCGCCGCACTCCTACTGCACATCCAGAACTGGCGCTGGGCGGACGTGCCGTTTTACCTGCGAACCGGCAAGCGCCTGGCCAAGCCGGCAACGGAGATCTCGGTGCAGTTCAAGCAGCCGCCGCTCGCCCTGTTCAAAGAGATGCAGGCGGACCCGGAGCCGAACCTGCTTGCGATGCGCATCCAGCCCGACGAGGGCATCCTGCTCCGGTTCGTCGCCAAGGTGCCCGGCCTCGGGCTCGACGTGCGCAGCGTTAACATGGATTTCACGTACGGGTCGTCGTTCGCAAGCGACGCCCCCGAAGCGTACGAGACGCTGCTGCTGGACGCGATGCTCGGCGATGCCTCGCTGTTCACGCGCGCCGACGAGGTGGAGGCGGCCTGGGGGATTGTGTCGCCCATCAATCGGACGTGGGACGCGTGGGACCAGGACGGGCACCGTCCGGTGTTCCCAAACTACGCAGCGGGAACGTGGGGGCCGGAGGAAGCGGATCAGCTCATCGAGCGCGACGGGCGACGTTGGCGGAGGCTCTGACGGACGTGCCTGAGGATCGCGCTGATCGGCCGGACCCCCACCCGCCCGATCAGCAGGCCACGATCGGCGGCGGAGGTATGCGCATCGGGCCGGCTTTCCCGGGTGCTATGCATCACTGGGGCGCGCGGGCGACGTCGGTCAGTGAGATCGAGGCCGAGCTCGCCCGAATCTGGGGCCTCGCCGCGCGCGAGGCCGAGCTCGAGGGGATGACGGTGGCGGCCGAGGCCGACGCACTCGGCGATCCCAGAGTTGCACCGCGGCTCGAACAGCGAGGCGACGTGCGGGTCCGCGCACGGACGTCCGTGCTGACTCTGGTCGTCGTCGCAACGCGCCCGGAGACCCTGGGCCGCGTGCTCGACGCGATTGGCGAGCTCGCCGGCCGCCACCCGTCCCGCGCCCTCGTCCTGGCCCCCGGCGATCCGGACGGCCCATCATCGCTGGACGCGCGAATCACCCTCGAATGCACCGTTCGACCGGCCAGCGTCACGGAGACCTGCGCAGAACGGATCCTCGTGCACGCCGGCGGCGAGACGGCGCAGCACCTGGCCGGCATCGCGACGCCGCTGCTGATCCACGATCTACCGGTCGTTCTGTGGTGGGCGGACGACCCACCCCTCGGCTCCCGGCAGCTGCGCGAGCTGACGGGGACGTGCGACCAGCTGCTGGTCGACTCGGGAGCCTTCCGCGACGACGGGACCGCCCGCCTTGCCGCGCTTGCCATGCTCGTCGCTGGTGGCGACGTCGCAGTGCACGACATCGGATGGATGCGGCTGACGCTGTGGAGAGAGCTGCTCGGTGCGCTGTTCGATCACCCCTTGCTGACGCCCGAACTGTCCAGCCTGCACAGCCTCCGTTTGGACGTGGTGCGCCCTAGCAGCACCCTGCGCATCTCCAAGGCCGCCTGTTTCGCCGGATGGCTGGCCGCGGCGCTGCACCTGGACGTGTCTCAGCCACTCCCGCCCGTGCGCAACTCGGAGAGCCTCGTCGGCGCTTGGACCGACGGACATCGGGAGATTCGCGTCGAGTTCCGCCCAGTCGTCGCGCCCGGCTCGGCCGGGGCGCCGCCGAACGGATCGCTGCAGCGTGTCGAGCTCGAACTTGGCCGCGGGCGAAGGGTCGTGCGGGCTCGAGTGAGCCGGCAGGCCGATCACCTGCTGGCCACAGCCGACTGGGACGGCGCAGAGGTCGTCCGGCGGGCGGGCGGGTTGGAGCTGTTCAACGAGGCGCCCTACGTGGCGGAGAGCCTCAATCGGCTCGGGCACGACCGGAGCTTCGAGGAGGCAACCGCACGGGCCGCGCGGCTGGTGGGTGCGTAGGCAACGGGTTTCGGCGCCGGGCGGAGAGGAGGACGCGATGGCAGGACCGCGAGTCGTCGTGCTCGCCGACAAAGTGGCGCTCGGTAGGCGCGCTGCAGAGTATGTGTGTGCGTCACTCGAGCAGGCCGTCGCCTGGCGGGGCGGCGCCCACCTGATGCTGACCGGAGGCAGCACCGCCGCCACTCTCCACCGCGCACTCGCGATCGCCCCATTCCGCGATCGCATCGACTGGGATCACGTCGACCTATGGTGGGGCGACGACCGGTTCGTCCCCTTCGACGACGCCGACTCAAACGTACGGCTGGCTCGGGAAACGCTGCTCAGGGGTCGGCGGCCCGGCTCCACCGGGATTGCGGTCCCGGAACGTAACGTCCATCCATTCCCGATCCCGGAAGCGCGCGCGGCAGGCGAGGGTCCGGACGCCTGTGCGTCGCGATACGCCTCGGAACTCGTCGCCCGGGTGCCGCTGGACGGGCATGGTCTTCCCGTCTTCGACCTTGTCCTGCTGGGTGTCGGCCCGGACGGACACTTCCTCTCGTGCTTCCCCGGTAGCCCCCTGGTGGACGCGCCGGCCCCGCCGATCTGTGCCGGCGTTCCAGCCCCCACGACCGCGAGCCCGCATGTGCCGCGCGTGACGTGCTCTCCACGCCTGACCGAGATCGCGCGCGACGTGCTCGTAATGGGGACTGGGCCATCCAAGGCCGCGATCATGGCGGCGGTGCTCGCGGGACCCCGCGACGTCAACCGGTACCCCGCGCAGATCGCGGCGCGACGCGGCGCAACGTGGATGCTCGACGCCGAGGCGGCGGCCGGGCTCCCCGAGGCGAGGCGCGGCGTGGCAGGCTGAGACCGCCGCAATCGGACCGCGGCCTTTCGCGCGGGATCGGTCACAGCGCGGCCACGAGACGCCGAGGTATGCGCTCCAGACGCCGAACCCCTACCATCAGGCAGGTGGCGATCGTCAGAGTTCCAGAGAGACTGCACTTCACCGGCGACGCCGAGGCCGATAGTCTCATTGCCCGCGATCCGCTCGCGCTGCTTATCGGTTTCGCGCTCGATCAGCAGGTGACCCTGCAGAAGGCGTTCAGCGCCCCGCTCGAGCTTCAGCGACGCCTCGGCCGGTCTCTCGACGCCGCCGGGATCGCCGCGATGGACCCCGAGAAGCTGGCACGACTGTTCCAGCAGCGCCCCGCGCTCCACCGCTTCCCCGCGGCAATGGCCGCCCGGGTGCAGGCACTGTGCAGCGTGGTCGCGGATTCGTACGGCTCGGATGCTGCTCGCATCTGGACCGAGGCGGCGGACGGCCCAGACCTTCGCAAGCGCCTGCTCCAACTGCCCGGCGTCGGAGAGATGAAGGCCGGGACGATGGCCGCGGTCCTGGCCAAGCGTTTCCGGCTTGTGCTGCCCGGCCTCGATGCCATTGTTCCCGGCCATCCGACGCTCGGCGACGTGGACTCGCCGGAGGCGCTCGCCTGGTACCAACAGGGCAAGCGCGCGCACAAAGCCGCCGTTCGAGCCAGCCGGTGAGCGACGTCCGGCGTGCCGCGACGGCCGGGGACTCTGCGGCGGACGGCTACGCCTGGGAGGACGTCGCGCTCGAGCGGCGCGCCATCCCGCTGGCGATGCCGCTCGCACGCGCCGAACCGCTCGGGACCGTGCGCCAGGGTAGCCTTGAAGCATGCCTCTCGTCACCGCGATGGCTCCGGCCCGGTGCCCGCGCTGGTGCCGGTCTTCGCCGACAACGAGCTGCACGCGGTGCCCCCGTTTCGGGTTCCTGATGGCCGCAATCGGGATCAGGTGACTTGTCGCCGCGCCCACTGCCCCCCACGTTGGCCGGTCCTCGCCACGCGTCGCGCTGATCGAACGAGCGCTTCCTCGGAATGGTCCAGGTCGCCCTGGTCACAGTTCACGCAATGCCACTGGCGCTGGCCTGCCTGTTCGGCGTCGGCGGCGCCGTCTCGCTCTGGGTCGTCACGGTCGCCCACGCGCTCGTGCGAACGTGGCTCGCCAAACAGTGGCCGGCCGGCCGACTACACGGGCAGCGCGATCAGGACGATCCCCGCGATGGCGAGTGCCACTGCGGCCACGTGCGCCCGGGAGAGCCGCTCATCCAGCAGTAGCCACGCCATGACAACCGTCCCCGCCGGATAGAGCGACGCGACAACAGCCGCCGGGCCCAGCGGACCCTGTGCGCGGGCTAGGACGAAGCCGAGATTGCCCACGATGTCGCCCACACCCGCCACCAGCACGACCGGCGTCATCACTCGCGGGAGATCGCGCCCCTGCCCCGTCACGAGCACCCCCACCCCCGTGACCACGATCGAGCCCGCCCTAGCGATCGGCACCGGCCACCACGTTCCGGCCCCGGCTACCATCGCGCGATCCATGCCGACGAAGTAGGCGGCGAAGCCGAGCCCGGCGACAAGCGCCAGCCAGGTCCCGCGACGATCACCGCCCCCAATGTCTGCGGGCCGGGAGACCAGGACGACGGCGGCGAGCGCGGCGAGAATGCCGGCCGGCCTGTCCGCCTCCCACCCTCTCGCCGAACGCGTACCCGGCGACCACCGGCAGGCCGGCGCCGACCACGGCCGCCACGGGCGCAACCAGGCTCATAGCGCCAGCAGCGAGAGCCCGATAGAACACCAGCAGGCCAGCGATTCCCGCGATACCGGCAGCAAGCGACCAGATCACGGCGGCGGGAGGCGGGAACGGGTCGCGCGAGCCTAGGGCGAAGGCAAGCGCGAACGCGATTCCAATGGTCTCCATGGCCAGGCCCACGAGCAGGACCCTAGCGCGCCGGCTCAGGAAACCGCCCGAAAAGTCCCCGATCCTCAACCCAGCGCCGCGACAAGCGCGAACCCGAGCCCCGCGAGGTTCAGACGGCCTCCGCGACCGCCGGGCGCCGATCGGACTCGGTCGGCGCCGGCAACTCGACCACAAGGTCTGCCACCGCGTCGTACCGCGACCCGCTCGTCAGGAACAGCACCTGGAGGTCGCCCGCAAGCTCCCTAACCAACGACACCGCCCGGGCGGCGCGCTCGTCGTCGAAGGCGAGGAACGGGTCGTCCAAGACCAGTGGCGGGCGCCGGAATCCCGTGACCTGGCGTGCCAGGGCCAGCCTCGCGGACACGAAGGTCATGGCGAGCGTCGAATCGGAGAGAGCGCGGGCGTCGACCCAGTCACGGCGTTCCGGCGACCACAGCCGGATCGACAGATCCGCGTCGTCGACCTGGACGCGTCGGTAACGGCCGTTCGTGATGCGTTCCACATCGCGCTCCATGCGCCGTTCCACGAAGCGCGCCGCTTGGCGGACCGTGGCCTGCTCCGCGGCTCCCAGCGCGTCGAGCGTCCCGGCCAGGATCCGGCGCCGGCGGGCCAGTCGGTCTCGGCGCAGTCGCGCGTCGGACAGGGCCTCTGCCAGGCCCGCCACGGCTTCGACGTCGGCCGGGCTCGCCTCGACTCGCGCCCGTGCGACGGCCACCGCCTCGTGGGCCCGGGCGAGCGCTGCCTCCCCGGCGGCCACCGCCGCGTCGTACCGGGCACGATGCCCGGCGGGGTGCATCCCAATCTCGCCCATCTGCACCAGCAGGTGGCGCCGGGCCTCGGCCTCGGCCGCAGCCCGATCGCGAAGCACCGCCACGTCCTCACGTTCGGGTGGGTCGCCCAGCAGCGACGCGAACTCGGCGTGCAGCTGCTCAAGCCGAGCGACGTGCGCCTCCTCCTCGGCGAGCAGCTCTTCGACCGCCGCGAGGTCCTTCGCGCCGAGACCCGCCAGCTGCGCCTCGCGAGCCTTCTGATTCTGCCGCAGTTGGTCCTCGATGACTGAGCGCCCGCGGAGCCGGCGTTTGACCTGCTCCTCACGGAGGTTCTTCTGGTAGTTGACGTCGAAGGCCAGCCGTCGGGTGCGGAAGGCGAAGATCGCCGACGCCAGTGCGAGGGCAGCGAGAACGATGGCCGCTATAGGGAGCGGTGTGAACGCAGCGGCGCCGACCGCGATCGCCGCGAGGACGATCGCGGCGATCGCGAACGGGCGCCAGCGAGGCTCGGGCCGCATGATCTCGCCCGACACCGCCACGTCATCGCCCAGCTCGGCAGTGAGCCGCACGATCGTGCTCTCCAGCTCACGAAGCCGGGCCGTCCCGTCGCGCAGGACCGCGAGCGGCAAGGTCGACGGGTGCGTGGACTCCTTCTTCTCGATCTCGTCGCGCACAACCGCGGCGCGCTGGAACCTCTCATGCCGGGACTCGGCAGCTTCCTGCTCAGCGAGCAGCCTTATCGCCTCTTCGCTGGTGGCCAGAAGCTCACGGTCGCTCTCCAGCTGTGCGTCAGTCTCGGCCAGATCGGTCTGCGCCGCCCACAACGACCCTTGGGCCGCTAGCAGGCCTCTGAACGCCTCCTCGCCGCGTGCGACCTCGCCTTCGAGCCGCGCGATCTCAGCCTCGGCGGCTGCGAGCGAGCCGGGAGCGGGCAGACCGGCTCCGTCGATCGCGGCGACCTGTGCAGCGAGCTCCCGGAGGTTACGAGCCAGCGCGCGGTCTCCGGCCGAAACAGTCGCCCCCAGCCGCTCGCGGAGCGCGGCGTCGTCCTTGGCAAGTCCGGTGACGTCCGCATGGTCAAGCACCGCCGTCGAGCGGAAGAACGCCAGTGTGGGGAGCCCGGTGAGCTCCGCTAGGCGCCGATCCGCCGCCTCGCCTTCGAGTCGCCCGTCCGGCACCTGCAGCTCAACGTCCGACGCGCCTGATCCGAACGTCCGGGTCACGCGGAACGACGTCTCCTCGTCGCCGTCGGCCTCGACATCGAGCTGCACCGACGAGGGCGATCGCTCTTCGGCCTGCCACGTCCGGACCTGGGCCTCGGCATCGCCTGTGCGGCCGTACAAGGCGAGCTCTACCGCCCGGCGGACCGTGGACTTGCCGGATTCGTTCGACCCCCGCACTACCGTGAAGCCCGGAGCGGGGAGGATCTCGAGGTCGGCGTGCCGCTGCACGTTGCGGAGGTGCAGCCGGATGATGCGCATCGCCCGCCTCCTTCAGACCGGCATGCCAGAGGAGCCAGCGAGCTGCCGCATACCGAGGTCGCGGATCTCGCCGAGCTCGCGTGCGTCGCCGGAGCGCCCTTCCGCAGTGGCAGCTGCTATCCGGCCGCCGACGTCGAGTAGGAAGGCGCCGGCGATCGACCCGGGCGCCGGGGCGGGGCCCGCGGGCACCGGAGCCACTGACGCGTCGTAGATCCGCAGATGGAGGAAGCCCGCCTCGAGCTGAGCCTCCAGCGCCACCTCGTCGACCAGAAGACCGGGTGGCCTCGATCCTGCCAGGTGCACGTCGCACGCAAGGTCGGGATCCGCCAGCGCCGAGAGGTGCTCCACCAGGGCGTGCTCATCCGGGAACCCGTCCACTGCGAGCTCGAGCTGTCGGCGGCGCGTGCGTCCGACCAGTCGCTGTTCAATACGCACCCGTTGCCGACCGTCCGGGTCGAGCGTCACGAGCAGCGCCTGCCCTACGTCCCCAAGCTCGCCCATCGACTCGATTGGTCCGGGATCGGCCCAACGACCGGTCCCGGCGGCGCCCTGCGACGGAGACATCGTTCCGCCGAGAGCCAGGTAGTCGAGCCCGGACGCGACCACGGCGGCTTCGGACGGCGCGGCGCCGCCCGGTGCGACGTGGGCCACGCCAACCCGCATGCGGACGCCGGTCTCTGGCTCGTCGCGTGGTTCGCCCAGCGCCTCGTCCAGCGACTTCCCCTCGGCAGCCTGGTAGGCCCGAACGGCGAGGTCCAGCGCGGGCAGGACCAGGATGCGCCGGCCCGGCTCCAGAACGTGGATACCGTCGGCGTCGGGCATGCCAGCCAATGCCGCTAGGTCGTATGTCCGATAGACGGAGGAGGCATCGAAAAGATCGCAGTCGCCTGGGAGGATCGCAACGGTGACGCCGGCCGAAACTGCAGACCCCACTGCCTTCGCCACTCGCTCCACCGACCGCCGAGGCTGCGCATTGGAGTCGAACAGGTCACCCGAGATCAGCGCGACTGCGCAGTCTTCCGCTGCGGCGAGTTCGAGGGCGCGCTCGAACGCCTGCCACTGGCGCTCTCGCTGTGCGGCGCCAGCGGTCCCCAGCTCTGGGTGTCGGGCGCCAAGATGCACGTCCGACAGGTGCAGGAGGCGGAGCATGGTCTCGGTCTCCCTCTTGCCCGGGCACTCCGGCCCGATTGATAGGTGGACATCGGTCCGCGGGTCACGCCGCAACCTCAGTCCTGGTACACGCTCGGCTTTCCCCGGCATTGTGCCACCCCAAGCGGTCGACGCGATGGTCGGGTCTGCCGGGCGTGCGTCCTGCCCGGTGTGATCCTCCCGGGCGTGACCGTCCCGGTCGCCGCTTGTCGGTTGGGGATGCTCGATGCTAGGCTTAGGCAACGGCCGGTGCGCCCCGCTCTAAGGACCTCGGCAGACACCTGGGTCGCGCGGCGCCCGCTCCTCGGAACGCTCGTCACCCACGTCGGCCATGTCGTCTGTTCCACGATCCGGGGCCCTAATCGGTCGTACGTGTCTCGGTACCACGCGCTCCAGGAGGCCTCGGGTGTCTTACGTCGATCGAATCCTGAGCTGTGTCGACTGTGGAGTCGATTTCGTCCACTCCGCCGCGGACCAGGAGTTCTACGAGCAGAAAGGGTTCACCTCCGACCCTCGTCGCTGCCCCAGCTGCCGGGCCAGCCGGCGTGTTGCGCGCGAAAGCGGCGGGTACGACATGCGCGAGATCGGCGGACCTCGGGGATACGAGCGAGGCGGCGAACGGGCCGTCCGCGAGTACTTCGCCGTGATCTGCTCTCGCTGCGGGAACACCGCCCAGGTCCCCTTCAAGCCGCGGATGGACCGGCCGGTCTACTGCTCCGACTGCTTCCGCGCCGTGCAGGCGTCCAGCTGAAACGTGCCCTGGGCAGCCGGCGGGATGGCGAGCACTCGCGTCGCCCAGCCGACTCGCACGACCGACTCCGGCAGGTGCTTGCCGGCGTCCGAGCCCTCCTGCTCGACATGGACGGCGTGGTGGTCCTGCGCGGGCAACCTCTGCCCGGCGCCGGGGACGCCGTCGCTACGCTCGCCGCTCGCGGCATTCCGTTCCGCGTCCTGACCAACAGCTCCCTCCACGACCGCCAGACCCTGTCGCGCCTGCTGACCGCTGGGGGGATCAGAGTCGATGCCACGGCTATCGTCACCGCCCTCTCCGCGACCGCATCGCTCGCCTCGCGGCGGTGGCCCGGCGGGGCGCTCTACGTCCTCGCCGCGCCTGATGCCCTCCGCGAGTTTGCGGGACAGCGCCTGCTATCGGACGAGGAGGCGGCCGCCGCGGCGCGCGACGGAGCATCCGTTTCGCCTGTGGCGGCGGTGATCGTCGGCGACGCCGGGCCCGAGTTCACGTTCGCCAGGTTGAATATCGCATTCCGGCTCGTGAGCGCCGGGGCGCGCCTGGTCGCGGTCCATCGCAACCGGTGGTGGCTCACACCGGACGGCATCACGCTCGACTCCGGGGCGTTCGTCCGTGCGATCGAGTACGCCGCCGGACGACGCGCGCTCCTCGTAGGCAAGCCGGCGCCGTCGTTCTTTGAGGCCGCACTGGAGTCGCTGGGCGCGCCCGCGGAGGCGCCAGACGTTCCCGGTGCGTGGGAGCGGCGGACCGTCCTGATGGTCGGCGACGACCTGCTGACGGACGTCGCGGCCGCTCGGCGCGTGGGTCTCCGCGGCGCATTCGTGCTCTCGGGCAAGCACGGCGCGGCGGATCTCGCCGCCGCCCGCTGCCACGCCGGGAGCAGGGCTCCGGGTGATGTCTTCCTCCCGGACGCAGTTGCCCCCTCCCTGTCCGAGATCGTCGCCGCGCTAGACTGACACGAGCCGCCCAGAAGGCCGACGGCAGTCGCGGGATGCACGAGGACACACGAGATGACGAGCGCGGCCGAACCGCGGATCAAGATCACGTACGCCACGCTGCGCAACGACAACGAGCAGCTGCATGCCGATTACGAGGCCGGGCTGGGGCGGGCCAGGTCGGAGCTCGGCCGGACGCATGCTCTGTACGTGAACGGCGACCCAAGGGATGGCGAAGGCACGTACGAGGACCGCTCCCCCATCGACGGGACGCTGGTCGGCCGGTTCGCGAAGGGTACGCGGCAGGACGTTCGAGATGCCATCGCCGCGGCGCGCGCTTCGTTCCCGGCCTGGAGCGCGCGGCCGTGGCAGGAACGCGTCACGTTGCTGCGCCGCGCGGCCGACATCATCAGCGAGCGGCAGATGGAGTTCGCAGCCCTGACAGCGATTGAGGTAGGCAAGAACCGCCTCGAAGCGCTGGGGGATGTCGAGGAGACGGCCGACCTGATCCGCTGGTACTGCGACCAAGTCGAGGAGCATCGCGGCTTCGACTACGCAATGGGCAACCTGGGCGACGAGACCGTCCACACCCGATCGATCCTGAAGCCGTTCGGCGTGTGGGCCGTCATCGCGCCGTTCAACTTCCCGGCGTCGCTGTTCGGGGGCCCGGCCGGCGGCGCGCTCGTGGCGGGCAATTGCGCGGTGCTCAAGCCCGCCTCGGAGAGCAGCCTGATGGGACTCAAGCTCTACGAGGCGTTCCGTGATGCGGGCGTTCCCGGTGGGGTCGTGAATTTCGTCACGGGCCCCGGCTCCACGGTGGGGGCCGAGCTGGCTGAGAATCGGGGCGTCGACGGCCTGACGTTCACCGGCTCGTACGAGGTCGGGTTCGACCTTTACCGCCACTTTGCGAAGGACTACCCGAAGCCGGTCATCGTGGAGATGGGGGGCAAGAACCCGGCGATTGTGAGCCAGACGGCCGATCTCGAGGAGGCGGCCGAGGGAATCATGCGATCGGCCTTCGGGTTCGGCGGGCAGAAGTGCTCCGCGTGCAGCCGCGTGTACGTCCAGCGAGAGGTCAAGGACGAGCTCATCAGGCTGCTGGTCGAGAAGACCACGGCCATCACGGTCGGCGACCCGAACGATCGCCGGAACTGGCTCGGGCCGGTCGTTAACCAGGCCGCGGTCGACACGTACCTGCGCGCCGTAGAGGAGGCGCGCCGCGACGGGAGGATCCTCGTCGGCGGAGAGCGACTGACGGGCGGCGCCTACGACCGGGGCTACTACGTCGCTCCCACGATCGTCGACGGGCTGCCGTTCGACCATCGGCTCTTCCGGGACGAGCTGTTCGTCCCGCTCGTGGCTGTCGGTGCGGTCGACACGCTCGACGAGGCGCTGATGCTCGCGAACGACAACGTCTGTGGGCTTACGGCCGGGTTCTACGGGCATGACCGCGAGCAGATCGACGCGTTCCTGTGCGCCATCGAGGCCGGCGTCGTGTACGCGAACCGGCGCGCGGGCGCCACGACGGGCGCCTGGCCGGGCGTGCAGCCGTTCGGGGGGTGGAAGGGCTCGGGGACCACCGGCAAGTCGGGTGGTGGTTTCTACTACGTGCAGCAGTACATGCACGAGCAGAGCCAGACGATCGTCGGCTGAGGCGGCGGACAGAGCCCGCCCGCTGCCGCCTTCGACCACACGCGGATCGCCTGGCCGTCGCCGGTTCAACCGCGGCGCCAGTCGCGGTTCTGCGTTGCCCGCGGGTCGCTCCACACCAGACCGGGCCCGTGCCGCGCACGCGCGACCCCCGCAAGGACACGTCCGCGCCGTGGACGGGCTCGCGCCGCGGATGCGCCACCGCAGGTTTCGCGCCCCTGTACACTAAGGCGAGCGCCATCCAGCCTGCATATTTGCTATTCACCTTCCCGCAGCGCGTCCGTCCCACCGGGCAGATCGGCGCCGGGGACCGGCGCCAGGCGCACGGAGCCACTCATGACCGAGTTCGCACGCACGACCGTCCTGTCGCGACCCACTCCCCACATCGTCACCGAGCTTCCCGGGCCGAGGGCCCGCGCACACATCGCGATCGACAAGCTGTACGTGACTCCGAGCCTGCCGCGCGTCTACCGGATCGTCCCGGTGCGCGGCGAGGGCTCGATGGTCGAAGACATCGACGGGAACCGTTTCCTCGATTTCGCGGCTGGGATCGCAGTGAACTCCACGGGTCACAGCCATCCCGACGTCGTCGCCGCGATCGCCGAGCAGGCAGCGACGCTCATCCACTGCGCCAGTTCGGACTACTACCTCCCCGTCTACGCGGAGGTGGCGCGCGAGCTGGACCGGATCGCACCGATCAGCGGCCCGACGCGGGCCTTCCTGTGCAACTCTGGTGCCGAGGCGGTCGAGTCGGCCATGAAGCTCGCCCGGTACGTCACCGGCCGCCAGGCCTTCATCGCGTTCCTTGGCGCGTTCCACGGGCGCACCTATGGCGCGGTCAGCCTGACCGGCTCCAAGGCGGAGTACCGCGCGCAGTACGCGCCGCTGCTGCCCGGCGTCTACCACGTGCCGTTCGGCAACGCCGGCATCGACGAGCTCGAGCAGCGCGTGCTCCGGCGCCTCGTCCCGGCGAACGAGATCGCGGCCATCTTCGTCGAGCCCATCCAGGGCGAAGGCGGCTATGTCGTTCCCGAGCCCGACTTCCTGCCACGCCTGCGCCGCCTGTGCGACGAGCATGGCATCTTGCTCGTGGCCGATGAGATTCAGTCCGGGATGGGGCGCACCGGCAAGTGGTGGGCAATCGAACACTGGGGCGTCGAGCCAGATGTGCTGTTGGCGGCCAAGGGGATTGCGTCAGGGCTGCCGCTCGGCGCGATGATCGCGCGTTCAGAGCTCATGTCGTGGCCGGCCGGTGCGCATGGCTCCACGTTCGGCGGCAATCCCGTGAGCTGCGCCGCCGCCCTCGTCACGATCCGCCTGATCGAGCGCGAGTACATGGCTAACGCAGCCGCCCGCGGAGAACAATTGATCGAAGGGCTGCGGCAGCTCGTGTGGCGCCACGACCGCATCGTGCGCGACGTGCGCGGCAAGGGACTCATGATCGGAATCGAGTTTGATTCGGGGCGGACAGCGAACGCGGTCGAAGAGGAGTGCTTCCAGCGCGGCCTGCTCGTCCTGACGGCCGGCGAGGTCGTAGTCCGCGTGTCACCGGCACTCTCCCTCACCGCGGAGGAGGCGGCCACCGGTCTTCGGATCTTCGGCGAGGCGGTTGCGGCGATCGACGCCAGAAGCTGACAGGCGACAGCCGGCTGGAGTGCCACCCCGCGGCGCACCGGGGTCGGGAGCAACGGAGGGTCCGGGCGGATGGTCTCGAAAGTGACAAGCATGGCGGACGCCGTCCGCGAGCTCGTCCGGGACGGCGACACTGTCGCCATCGAAGGGTTCACGCACCTGATCTGCTTCGCCGCCGGCCACGAGATCATCCGGCAGCGCAAGCGGGATCTGACACTAGCGCGTCTCACGCCGGACTTGGTCTACGACCAGATGATCGGCGCTGGTGTGGCCCGCAAGCTGATCTTCAGCTGGTTGGGCAACCCCGGAGTCGGAGGCCTCCACGCGATCCGTCGCCGGATCGAGTCGGCCGACCCCGCGGCCCTGGACGTCGAGGAGTACAGCCACTTCGGAATGGTCGGCCGGTATCTGGCAGGCGCGTCCAACCTCCCGTTCTTCCCGCTGCGTTCGTATTTCGAGACCGACCTGCCCGTGGTGAACCCGCTGATCCGGCCGATCCGCTCGCCGTACGGTGACGAGACGGTGTACGCAGTTCCGCCGCTCAGGCCGGACGTGACGATCGTCCACGCGCAGCGTGCCGACGCGAACGGCGACACGCAGATCTGGGGGCTGCTCGGCTGCCAGAAGGAGGCGGCCTTCGCCGCGGATCGCCTGATCGTGGTCGTGGAGGAACTGGTCGACGAGTCGGTAGTCCGAGCCGACCCGAACCGGACGATCATCCCCGGCCTGCTGGTCGACGCCGTGGTGGTGGAGCCGTTCGGCGCGCATCCATCCTATGCGCAGGGCTACTACGACCGGGACAACCGCTTCTACCTGGACTGGGAGGTGATCAGCCGGGACCAGGCCGCGCTCGACGCATGGCTGGGTGAGTGGGTGCACGGCGTGAGCGGCCGGCCCGAATACCTGGCGAAGCTCGGCTCGGAGCGGCTCGCGGCGCTGCGGCCCGGGCCCGCACTGTCCCAGCCGGTCGACTACGGAGCCTACCGATGAGCGGGCGCCTGCCAGGAGGAGCGCACACACCGCGCACGAACACCCCAGCCGGGTCGGCCGCCCCGGACGCGCCGGGAGCCGGCAGCAAACCGGCGGAACCTTCCTTTTCCAGGTCGGAGATGATGATCGCCGCGGCGGCACGGGAGCTCGCCGGCAAGCGCGTCTGCTTCGTCGGCGTCGGGCTGCCCAACATCGCCGTGAACCTCGCCAAGCGAACCGTGGCTCCGGACCTAGAGCTCGTCTACGAGGCCGGGGTCTTCGGTGCCGAGCCCGCGCGGCTCCCGCTCTCCATCGGCGACCCGACCATCGTCACCGGCTCGACCGCGGTCATGAGCATGTTCGAGTTGTTCGCCTACTACCTACAGCGCGGCCTGGTGGACGTGGGATTCCTCGGCGCCGCCCAGATCGACCGGTACGGCAACATCAACACGACCGTGATCGGCAAGTACCGGCATCCCGCCACGCGCCTTCCGGGATCCGGCGGGGCATGCGAGATCGCGATCAACGCACGGGACGTCTTCGTGATCATGCGACAGGCGAAGCGCTCGTTCGTGGAGCGCATCGACTTCCGAACGTCGCCCGGCAACCTCAGCGGGCCGGACGGTGCGCGCATCCGGCGCGAGGGCGGCTGGAACGGCCGCGGCCCGTCCGTGGTGGTGACAGATCTCGCCATCTACCACTTTGATGACGAGACCGGCGAGATGCGCCTCGACTCGCTCCACCCGGGCGCGACGCTGGAGCAGGTGCAGGAAACGATGGCCTGGGAGCCGAAGGTGGCCGACACGCCCAGGGTGACGCCACGCCCGAGCGACGAGGAGCTTCGCCTGATCCGCGAGGAGCTGGACCCAGAGGGGATCTACACGAAGTGACGGTCGCGGCGGCGACGCCACCGGCCGACGGACAGGAGTGGACCATGACTGCCGGCGAGCCGACCGGGCGCCGCCCGGTTCCCGAACCCACGGCACTGGGTCACGTGTTCTCCCGCGCGCTGGGCCGCGCCCTCCCGGTCGCGGTCCGTGCCCGGGACGCCGAGATCTGGGACTCGGAAGGCCGACGCTACCTGGACGCCGCCGGCGGAGCCATCGTCGTCAACGTGGGCCACGGGCGCGAGTCGGTGGCACAGGCGATGGCCGAGCAGGCGGGGCGCGTGGCCTTCGCGCACGGGTCGGCCTTCACCAGCGAGCCCCTCGAAGCGTACGCCGCCGAGCTGGGGCCGCTGCTGCCCCTCGACGAGCCTGCCATCTACCCTGTCAGCGGAGGCTCGGAGGCCATCGAGACCGCGCTGAAGATGGCCCGCGCCTACCACGTCGCGCGCGGCGAGCCCCGGCGGGAGATCGTGATCGGGCGCTGGGGCAGCTACCACGGCAACACGCTCGGCGCGCTCGACCTGTCGGGCCGGAAACCGCTCCGGCGGCCGTACGAAGCCTGGCTGGGACGGTTCCGCCACGTGAGCGCCGCCTACCCGTACCGCGCCCGCGATCCCGACGCCCACGCGATCGGGAGTGCGCAGGATGCGGCAGCCGAGCTCGACCGTGTCATCACGACGGCCGGCCCAGCAGGCGTCTGCGCGTTCGTCGCAGAGCCGATCGTGGGCGCCACGCTCGGGGTAGTGGCTCCGCCGCCCGGGTACTGGCCAGCCATCGCAGCGGTATGCCAGCGCCACGGCGTGCTGCTCGTCGCCGACGAGGTGATGACCGGATTCGGTCGGACTGGCCGGTGGTTCGCCATAGATGGGTTCGGGGTGCGGCCCGACATCCTCGTCTCTGCGAAGGGCGCCACCGGTGGCTACTGGCCATTCGGATTCGCCGCTGCAGACCGATCTGTTTACGAGACGATCCGGCACTCCGGTGTCTTCGTACACGGGTTCACGTACTCGCACTCGATCGTGGGCGCGGCGGTCGCCCATGAGGTGCTGCGCATCCTGCGAAGCGAGGACCTCGTCGCTAGGAGCGCCCGGCAGGGCCAGCTGCTGGCGGCGGAACTCCACCGCGCTCTCGACGACCACCCGAACGCCGGCGAGGTGCGGGCGGCGGGGCTGATGGCGGCCGTCGAGCTGGTGGCTGATCGCGAGACGCGGCAGCCGTTCCCCCGATCGCGGCAAGTTGCCGAGCGCGTGCTCGCGGCGGGCCGCCAGTCCGGCGTGCTCTTCTACTCGGGCATCGGGGGCGCCAACGGGGTCGACGGCGATGTTGTGATGGTCGGACCGCCCTTCGTGGTGACGGACGCCCAGGTCCGGGAGATCGCGCTGGCGATGCGGTCCTCCGTCGACGTGGCGCTCGCCGGCGACTGACGAGCGGCCGGCTCGCAGGTGGCCAACGACAAGGCGGTCCGGCCGGCGGTCGACAACGGGGCGGAGCCGCCTAAAGGGCGCGCGGCCTCCTCCGCCCCAAGACGATGAGCCCGAGGCCCAGCACGACTACGACGAGCGGTGGAACATAGGCCTCGATCCCCAGCAGTGCGGGCAGCTCCGTGGCGAGGTCGGCCGCGCCGACCAGCACGAACAGCCCGGCGATCACGAGCGGCCATGAACCGACGTGTCCGCGCCCGCGCAGCGCAAGCCAGCCGGCGACGAACCCCAGGCCGATGCCCACCGTGGTCCAGCCAGGACCGGCGAGCACGCCGAGTCCCACCAGCACGCGGGCCGCGCCGTACCCAAGCAGCAGGACTCCCGGCCACAGGGCGATCCAGGACCGGTCGGTCGCCCAGGCGACGAAGAACACGCCTCCGAGGGTCATGGTGACGAGCCCCCAGCCGTCCAGCGCCGGCTCGGCCTCGTGGGCCAGGAACGCCACGCCGAGCACGACGAGGATCGCGCCCGCCCAGGGAAACGCGGAGCGCGACCCGCGTCGCGAGCCGTAGATGCCGCCGACCCATCCGCCGCCGCGCACCCAGGGGTCGGCCTGCGGTGTTTCGGTGCGTGTGCCGTACCCGGCCTGCCCGATGCCATCTCTTGCTGGCCTACCCGTGCCTGTCATGCCATCACCCGTCGGGTGTCTCGGAGGGGACTGAGATCTCATCCGGGTGCCTCTCCTCGCCCCACGCCCAGGCGCTTGCGACGTCGCGCGGGCCTCGAGCCTCCAGCCCAGTCGCGCCGATCCGGTCGGAGTGCCCAAACACGGACGCGAGTCCGCCGCGCTCGATTGCCTCGAGCGTCTCGATCGCCGCGTTCAGCGTAGTACGGGCTATGTCGAGCGCGGCACCGCGCAACTCCCCCCCGGATCGTGCATTGACGAGCACCGCGGCGGCGAGGAGCGCGCCCCGGACCGCGTCCCGCTCCCGATCGAGCCGCGGGGCATCGGCGCTGACGAAGACAGTGCCAATACGCGCCGGTTCCACGGCCCACGTGGCGATCATCGCGGGGAGTACCACGCCGGCCGCCTCGCCCACCTGGTCCTCTACGACAAGCCGGTGCTGCGGGAACAACAGGGCTCTCAGGGCGACATGCACGAGCGGGTGGAGCGCGCCGTCCCGGGTCACGGCGAACGGCGGGCACGCGTCGAGGTCGAGCCGGTCCGCCGGGAAGCCGTTGCTCAGCGCGAACGCCCGGCTCAGCGCCTGCAGCGCGAGCGCGCGCCCGCCGGCAGCCGCGACCTGTGTCGGCGCCGCCCACGTCGTCGGCTCGGCCAGAGGCCCTGCCGGTAGCACAAGTCGCGCGCCCGAGCGCGCGAGCAGCGCCTGGGCTAGGGCGTGGTCGGCGAGCGCGCGATCCGGATCGACGCCAACCTGCGCGATCGCTTCCATAGGGTCGGTGAAGACGACATCGACTCGCTCGAACCCGGCGACGAGGGCGAGCTCCGGTGCCGCCAGCCCCACGCGACGGATCGCGAGCCCAGCGTACCGGCCGGCGGCAGCTCCGGCCTCGTCCAGCGCTGCGCGGACCATCGCCAGCCCCCGCTGGCTGCCCGCGGGCGGCGGCGCCTCCGGCCCGACCGGCCACTCGTCCTCGGTCGCGACGGCCCCCAGGTCATCGCGCAGCTCGCCGTCCCGCGGCACCCGTACGCGGACCAGGTCGGCGCCCGACGTCACCAGCATCGCGGCATGGGTCGCGGCGTCGCGGGCGTCGAAGGCACGTTCCTCGACAGCGACAGCCGGCAGCGGAGGCTGTCCGAACAGGTCGGCCAGCTCGGCGCGCGCTACGCGGTTCGCCTCGAAGCGATCGTCGGCGGCGACGAGCCATGTCTCAAGCAGGGCCCGGGCGGGTTTCGCCCGCTCCCGCCTCCGCAGGAGATCGGCCTCGGCCGCAAGATCGATGTGCCCCTCGATCACCTCGAGCGCCAGCTGCTGGG
>JBKQRF010000117.1:0-2867 GCA_052144055.1 Candidatus Limnocylindrales bacterium | reverse complement strand
TCTCCACCGTGAAGTCCGACACCGTGACGTCCGAGGCGCTGATCAGAATGCCGTTGTCGAGTCCCGTCGCGTCGATGGTCACGGCGCCGCTGGCGCTCAAGGTCAGCGACTTCGAGACGGCGACGTCTTCCTTGTACGTGCCCGCGCACACGATGACCGTGTCGCCCGCAGACGCGGCGCTGACGGCGTCGTTGATCTTGGTGTAGGCCGCCGTGCTACAGGACGTGTCCGCCCCGCCCGAGGAGCCGGTCGGCGACACATAGAACGTCGAACTGGCGGCGGCCACGGACGGGGCGGCGAGCAGCGCGGCCGCCAAGAGCAGCGTCGACCCGCCGAGCGATCCGGCCACACGAAGTACTCGACCTAGACTCACGCTTGTCCCCCCACGCACGCCTCCAAGGGTTGCAGGACGCAGCAGCCCCTCGGTAGGCGGGCAACGATGTGTGACGGGTCGGGCTCACCAGTGGCTCAGCGCAGTCCAGGTGACCGGGACGCGGACCGCGCTTCAAGGCCTCCCGCCGGTTGGCCTACTTTATGCGAAATCGCACCGTGCCGTGTCAAGGGGGTCTGCGCGGCACCAGGAGACACTCGGGCGTGGCGGCGACGGGGCGGCTTGGGGTGCCCGGCGCGGGCTGGGCCCCCCTCTTCTGGCCCGCGAGCTGCCTGTCGCAAGGTGCGCTGGCCCAACCCCGACGTGTGCCGGGCGGTCAACGGCATCCACTTCAGCGCGCGCGTCGATCAGCATGCGCAGAGCCGCCTGACGCCTCACTCGCCGACACACGCGCGGATGCAGCAGCTCTGCATCGAGGGGTCGGCGGCGCGGGAGCCAAGGTTGATCGCCCTTGCGGACTAGACCAGCGGGACGTCGCCCACTGCCCGACTTCGCTCGGTGGGTCCATCAGGAGCAAGTGATCACGCGGGACGACGACTGGGGGCGCGCCCCCAAGCGCGACGGCGTGACGGGCTTTAGCGGAGGCGTCTACGCTGCCCCTGTGCGGCGAGATCACTAACCGCACAGAGTCGAGGAGGTCATCTGCGTGCAGGCTGCCGTCTATCATGCGCGCGGTCCGGCCCGCAGCGTGCTCGGGATCGTCGAGCTCCCGGACCCCCAGCCCGGACCCGGGGAGGTGCGGGTTCGGGTACGCGTCTCGGGCGTGAATCCGACTGACTGGAAGGCGCGCTCGGGCGGTGCACCTTTGCCGGCCTTCTGGCAGATCCCCGGCCAGGACGGGGCGGGTGAGATCGACGCGGTAGGGGAGGGCGTCGATGCGGCGCGCGATGGGGAACGCGTGTGGGTCTACCACGCCGCAGCCGGGCGCGCCAGCGGCACGGCAGCCCAGTACACCTGCGTGCCGGCCGAGCAGGCAGTCCCCCTGCCCGAGGGGGTCTCGTTCGCGCAGGGCGCCGGACTCGGCATCCCCTACGTCACGGCCCACCGTTGCGTCTTCGCCGACGGGCCGGTGGCCGGCCGCACGCTCCTGGTGACGGGCGGCGCGGGCGCGGTGGGCCACGCAGCTATTGAACTCGCCGGCTGGGGCGGCGCCCAGGTGCTGGCAACGGTGAGTTCCGAAGAGAAGAAGCGGTTGGCCCGAGCCGCCGGCGCAAGCGAGGTGTTCGACTATCGGGCCGCGGACTTTGTGGCGCAGGTGCGCGCGGCTGCGCCGGCTGGGGTCGAACGGATCATCGACGTGGCGATCGCGACGAACCTCGCATCCGACCTCGCGGTCCTCGCGCCGCACGGCGTGATCGTGGCGTATGCGAGCGACGCATCCGATCGGAGCCTGCCCGTCCGACGGCTCATGACCGCCAACGCGACCCTGCAGTTCGTGCTCGTCTACAACCTCAGCCCGGGCATGCTCGAGCAGGCTGTCACGGAGATTACCGAGGCGCTCCAAGCAAAGGCGTTGACGCCGCTGCCTGAGCAGCACTTCGCACTGCGCGACATCGTCGCCGCCCACGAAGCGGTCGAAGGGGGCGCCACTGGGAAGGTGCTGATCGACATCCCCTGATGTTCGCCTGCTCCGTCACCGAGGCGCTGCCATCACCGCCTCGCAATGGCGTCAGCTCCCCGTCGTCGCGACCTCCCCATCGGGAGCTCCCCCCAGGGCAGCGATCGAAGCCCATACCGCGAGGAACATGCCCGCGAGGAAGAGCAGCCAAGGGTAGTCGCGCGGCACCCCACCGGCGAGTACGCTCGGGGCATCCAGTAAGAAACTCGCCACGACGAGCAGTCCGCCTGCGAGACCGCCGGCCAGGTGCCAGCGCGCGAGATGGAGAGGACTCCCATCGTGCAGGCGTCGTGCCGCGAGCAGGCCGACCCCGATGAGCGCCAGCGAGACCGTCATGGGAGCCCAGACTGGCGCAACCCAGGGCACCGGCACGAGGAAGAGCACGTCCCAGGTCGTGAGCGTGGGCGGCCAGCCGCTGAAGACCCACAACCAGCCGTAATAGGCGAGGTCCCAGGCACCGAAGGCGACCGCTGCCAAGGCGAGCCGCTCCCACCGGCGCGAACCGGCCAGCCAGCCGACGGCTCCCAGCATGACGAGTGTGGCGAGCTCACGACCGACTTCGATGCCGAGCAGCCGCCTCGCCGATGACCTGCCGCAGCGGGAAGAGCGGCTCGCGGGTGAGGGTGAGCGCCTCCTGCAAGTACACGACGACAGCGGCCTCGACGTACCCGAAGGCGACGCCAAAGCCGAGGACTCCCAGCGCTCGGCGAGCGAACCCGGCAGGCGTCAGTTCACCGTCCCCACAGCAGCCGCCAGAAGCCCCCGCGGGCGAGCGCCCGTCCGACGATCCGGTTGCGGGCCCGGCGGGTGATGCGCCGGGGGTTGCCGGAGGCCAGAGTGCAGACGTCGTTGGCGAGG
>JBKQRF010000116.1:0-3481 GCA_052144055.1 Candidatus Limnocylindrales bacterium | reverse complement strand
GCTGATCGTGAACCGGGAGCTCCTCGACTGGGTGCGCCCGGCCCGCGACGAGGAGGTCGTCATCCCGAGCCTGCCCATGGAGCCCTACCTGGATCCCCGGGCTAAGGATCTCACCGGCTACATCTGGGCTGGACAGCCGTCGGACCACCACCGGCCGGGCTAGGCGAAACGAGGCAGTCCGACGCCTGGCGAGATTCGTTGTCGCGCGGACCTCGCCGATCTTAGCTCTGCAGGGGAATCCCTAGCTCATCGAGCGAGTCGAGCAGCTCCTGCGGGTCGCGGTAGACGCGGAAGGCCCCTGCCTGCGTCAGCTCATCGACGCCGTATCCGCCGCTCAAGAGCCCCACGCTGAGCATGCCGGCGCGTCGCGCGGCGAGCAGGTCCCAAACGGCGTCGCCCACGACATAGACATCTGGGCGCGCCACGCCCATGCGCTCCGCGCAGGCCAGGAATAGGTCCGGCTCGGGCTTGGCGCGCAGCACATCCCCGCGCTCGACGACCACGAGTTCGGCCGAGACCGCCAGCACGTCGAGCGAGGCGTCGATTTCGGGTCGCCGTCCCGAGGTGGCAATCCCGAAGGGCACACCGTGCTCGTGCAGCCAGCCGAGCAGTTCCCGAGCACCGGGCAGCGGCCGCCGCTCGGGCAGGAGCGCGCGGTAGATCTCCCCGTGCCGGTGCTGCAGCTGCTCCTGCTCTTCGGCCGAGAGGGGCCGCCCGATCTCGCGGGCCAGGGCCCGGGTGAAGAGACCGCCGCTCATGCCGATGCGCCGGTGGATGCGCCAGCCCTCGACCTCGAGCCCCGCCTCCGCGAGCGCCTGTTGCCAGGCCAGCACGTGAGCGTACACGGTGTCCACGAGAGTCCCGTCGAGGTCGAAGATGAAGGCGCGCATGAGGCCAGTCTGGCAGGTCTCGAGCTTCTGCAAGGAGCGCACCTGCCCGCCCACGGGCACAACGTCGCGCGACGGAGCCATGCAGTCGCCAGGCACGCCCGTCCTACGGTTGCATCTCGAAGCTGACCACTCGCGGTCAGCGCCGGTCGATTCGCTCCGGCGTGACGCCTGGTATCTCGCGGTCGGCCATCCGTTCGTAGTCGACCAAGCCAGGAATCACCGGCGGACGTGTCGTCCCGAGGAGGTCTCGCCGTTTGGTCCGAGGGCCTGGCAGGGCGGCCGGTCCCGCGTCGGCCGCCCTCCACCCGCCACGGCTCGTGTGGTAGACCAGCCCTCCGGAGACCTCGACCGCGTGGGCCAGGCGCAACCGACCGGCCCCGTGCCAAGGAGGAGGAGCCCCATCCACGCGCACCGCCGCGCCCTGCTCGCCGACTTCGCGCTGTTCTCGGTGGCGGTAGTCTGGGGCGCCAACTTCGTGGCCGTCAAGGCGGTCGTCGGGCGTCTTACCGAGGTCGAGGGGAGCGTGGTCGCGGCGACCCTGCTCTACCTCTTCAGCCGTTATGTCCTGGCGACGCTCGTCTTGGGTAGCACGAGACCCCGCGCACTGTACGGCGCGACCCGTCGCCAGTGGGCCATGGGCGGGCTGCTCGGCGTCTGCTATCTCGCGGCGATGGTGGTGCAGACGATCGGCCTGCAGGACACCACGCCCGGCGAGGCCGGCTTCATCACGGGTCTCAGTGTGGCCATGGTGCCGTTCCTGTACTGGGCGGTGGCGAAGCGCTCGCCGGGCTGGTTCCAGGTGCTTGGGGCGCTCGTCGCCACCGCCGGCCTCGGCGTGCTGTCGCTGCGGGGCGATCTCGCGGTCAGCCGGGGTGACGCGCTCGTGCTCGTTGGCGCGTTCCTGTACGCCCTGCACATCACGGCCACCGGATTCTTCGCCCCGAAGGTACCGCCCGCGACTCTGGCGGTCACCCCGATGGCCGTGTCGACCCTGCTGTTCCTGATCGTCGTACCGTTCATCGCTCCTATCCCGCTGGCCCTGCCGTCGTGGGCTTGGGCGGCCATCGCCTGGACCGCGCTCTCGGGCACCGTGTATGCGTTCTTCGTGCAGGCTTGGGCACAGCGCCACACGAGCGCCGCGCATGCCGCGGTGGTGCTCTGCTTCGAGAGCGTGTTCGAGGCCGTCGCGGGGGTGATGGTGGGCATGGACACCGTCACTTGGCGCCTGCTTACGGGCGCCTCATTGACGTTCGGCGGCACCCTCATTACCGATTTCGTGCCTGGAGGGGGCGGACGGCGGAACGAGGCGCCCGCCGCGGCCTTGCTGCCGGTTGAACGGGTCGAGAAGTAGTCTGCGACGCGCTTGGAGACAGGGGGCCAGTGTGCTTCTGCAGGCCCCCACTTGGCGCGATGGAGGCTTGGCCTATTCCCGCACGCGGCGCCCGCCAGTACGTCGACCCCGGTGCGGCCATGATGGCGCGATGACCGAGCCGGTCCTCTGCCCCTCGCGTTATGCGTTCCTCGGCGGGCGGGCGGAGCTCAGCGTTCGACCCAGATGCCGATCCACTGCCGCGGGCCTTCCGCCACCATCCCGCGGTCGTGTCACCCACGCTCGTGGTGCGGCCGCATATCGGCCGCTTGTTCCCGCAGCCAGGCGAGGATATCGGCCACGACCTGCGGTCCCTGGGGCTCGTTGAGCGTTTCGTGACGCAGTCCGTCGTAGACCCGACGCTGCACATTGGGCAGGGCGCCGAGCAGCTCAGTGCTGGCCGGCGGGACAATGGTGTCGGCAGCCCCGTGCGTAACGAGGGTCGGCAAGCGCAGCCGGGAGAGGTCGCGGCGTCCCCGCTGAGCTGCGGCGAACAGCTCGGCGCCGAGGCGCACCGTTGACCGTGGCACGACTAGCGGATCGAGGAAGTACGCGCGACCCACGTCCGGGTCGGTCGCGAGTTGCTCGCCCCGCAGAGCATTCCCGATCGCGAGCGTCGGCAAGACTCGGCTGAGTAGCGGCGCGATGGAGCGCACCAGGGCCGGCACGGTCGTGCCGAGGGCCGGCGAGCTCAGGACGAGGAGGTCGGGGGCCGTCCGCTCGCTGGTCGCATAGGTCAGTGCGATGAGCCCGCCCATCGAGTGTCCCATGAGGACGACGGGCAGGGCATTCCTCAGGTCCACGAGCCGATCTCCGACGTCGTCGAGGTAGTCGTCCCAGCGGCGCACGAACGCGCGTCGCCCCGCCGAGCCGCCGAAGCCGCGCAGATCGAAAGCCCATACATCGACGCCGCCGGCGGCAAGGAGCGCCCCGGTGCGCTCGTAGCGGCCCGAGTGCTCGGCGATCCCGTGGACCAGAAGGAGCCTCGCCCACGCGTCTCCTTCGGGTGCCCAGCGGCGCGTGCGCAGGAGCCCGCCGTCGCGGGCGGCGATGCTGCCCACCCTACTGTTCATCGAATGCATTCGGCTCCCAACGTCACCGTCCCCACAGCAGCCGCCAGAAGCCCCCGCGGGCGAGCGCCCGTCCGACGATCCGGTTGCGGGCCCGGCGGGTGATGCGCCGGGGGTTGCCGGAGGCCAGAGTGCAGACGTCGTTGGCGAGG
>JBKQRF010000115.1:0-5174 GCA_052144055.1 Candidatus Limnocylindrales bacterium | reverse complement strand
CAACGGACGTCCGCGCAAGACTCTCGGCTACGTGACACCATCGGAAAAGCTCGCAGAGATCGTTGCGGCCACCGGTTGAATCCGCCCTCGCGATCACGGAACCCGAGTCGTGGGACGCAGCAACTGCGGGCACTGGCCACGGAACCGCAACGACGTCGGACGGTCGGTGGTGCGATGCGGAGACTCCTGATCACCCTCGCGATGGTCGCGGCGCTCGTCGCTGCGTGTAGCGCGACATCCTCGGCTCCCTCGGCATCGCCTCCGGTGCCCTCGTCCGTCGCATCACCTGTGGTGGTCTGCGACACGGCGTCGTTCCAGCCGACGCCGAGCCTAACCTGCGGCCCCGCCCTCGCCGCCGGGCTCGCCGTGCTCGCCCCGATGCACCCGCCGATCATCCGCGAGGCGTTCCGCTGGGGCGGCCTCTGCCCGCCCGACGCACCGTGTGTTCCCCCGCTCGGGGACACCGGGATCGTGATCGTCACCTTCGCCAGCGGGCCTGCGATGTTCGTCTACGTGCAGGCGGCGGTGGGCGGTGTCGTCTCGGTCAGTTCACCTGCTCCCTACCCGTCGGGCTACTGAGGTAGCGCAGTACTGGATAAAGCGCCACTGCGCCGAGTGGAAGGCCCAGCCAGCGCTCGCGGAGACTGGCGTGCGCGGCCTGCTCCGCCGGGGCGGCTGGGATGCCCGACGAGTGACACCGGGCCGAGGTTTCGCACGGTCTGGCGACGAGGCGACGACGCCAACCCGCCTGCCGTGGTCATCGACCGTAAATCGTGATCACGGCTGGCGGAGAGGGTGGGATTCGAACCCACGGACCTTGCAGTCAGCGGTTTTCAAGACCGCCCCGTTAAACCGCTCCGGCACCTCTCCGTGCGCACCAGACTACGACAGCGGTCTGTGCCTTTCGATACTCGAGCGGGCCGTGCCATGCCGTCGCCACGAACGCACATGGGCGTGCCCTAGGCGGCGAAAGGCGGCAGACTCCCTCTAGGAAGCTCTGTACAAAGTCCCCATGGCGTCGAGGGCGGCCACGTACGCCGTTTCGTCGCGGGGTTGGTTGCTGGGGTTGTGCACCGCGTACCGCACGATCCCGGCCGCGTCGATGATGAAGGTTGCACGGTCCGCCTGCCCCACCTGCTCGTTCCACACCCCGAACAGCTTCGCGACCCGCCCCACCGGCCAGCGATCGGACAGGAACCGATGCTGGTACCGCTGGTCGTTCCGCCAGGCTCGCAGCGCGTGCACGGAATCGACGCTGATGCCGAGGACCGTCACGCCGCGTCGCTCGTAGGCCGCGTAGTCGTCGCGGATCGCGCACAGCTCCTCGGTGCAAGTGGAGCTGAAGGCCCCCGGGAAGAAGACCAGCATGACCGGCCGGCCCCGCAGATCACTCAGCGACACAGGCATCTTGTCCTGGTCCTGGAGCGTGAAATCGGGCGCTCGCTCGCCCACCGATGCCATCGGTTGCCTCCTTTGCCTCGTCCGTCAGGACGCGATGCGATCGCCCAGCATGGGCCGCAGGACGCGCGGCACCAGAACGGACCCGTCGGGCTGCTGACAGACCTCCAGGATCGCCGCGAAGGTCCGCGCCAGCGCCAGTCCCGACCCGTTCAGAGTGTGCAGGATCTCCGGTCTTGCGCCGGGCTCCGGACGCCAGCGGATGTTCATGCGGCGCGCCTGGTAGTCGCGGAAGTTCGAGACCGAGCTGACCTCGAGCCAGCGCTCGACGCCGGGCGCCCACACTTCGAGGTCGTATTTCTTCGCCTGCACGAAGCCCATGTCGCCAGTGGCCATGAGCTTGACCCGGTACGGCAGCTCCAGGCGCTGCAGCAAGGTCTCGGCGGCTCGCGTGAGCCACTCGAGCGCGGCTGAAGACTCGGCAGGCCGTTCGAAGAGCACCATCTCGACCTTGTCGAACTGGTGCACGCGCAGGATCCCGCGCGTGTCTTTGCCGGCGGCTCCTGCCTCTCGACGGAAGCACGGCGAGTACGCGCAGTAGCGGATCGGCAGTCGCTCCGCCTCGATGATCTCGTCGCGGTGGATGTTCGTCACGGGAATCTCGGCGGTGGGCACGAGGTACAGGTCGTCCCGCGGGACGACGTACATCAGGTCTTCCTTGTCAGGGATCTGCCCCGTCCCGCGCGCGGAGGCGGCGTTGACCACGGCGGGCGGCCAGATTTCCGTCATGCCGTGCTCGCGTGTGTGGACGTCGACAAACCAGTCGATCAGCGCGCGCTCGAGCGCGGCGCCCCGCCTGCGGTACAGCGGGAAACCCGAGCCGGCGATCTTGGCTCCGGCCGCGAGGTCCAGCATGCCCAGCGCTTCGCCGATCTCCCAGTGGGGCCGGCGTGTCCACGGCTCGGCGCCCCCGGGGCCTGCTCCAGCCGGCTCCCGGTGCGGCGCCGGCACGCCCCACGTCCGGATGATGAGACTGGCGTCCTCGCCCCCGACCGGCACGTCGGGGTCGGCCGGGTTCGGGATGCGCAGCAGAGCCTCCTCAAGCTGGGACTCGATCGACATGAGCTCCACGTCGATGGATGCGACGCGGTCCCCCGCCTCGGTCGAGGTCCGGCGAAGCGCCGTGACGTCCGGGCCATCCGGAGCCGCGCCGCCGCGGAGGGCGTCCCCGATCTGCTTCGAGACCGCTTTGCGGTGCCCGCGGAGTGCGTCACCTTCGCCGAGCAACGCGCGCCGCCGCGCGTCCAGCTCGAGCGCGACATCGACCAGCGAGGGGTCCTCGCCCTTGTCGATCGCGCCCCGGCGGACGCGTTCCGCGTCGTCGCGCAGCCGTTGCAGCCCGACGCTCATGCGATCACCTCCTCAGGCGCGGAGCGCCAGCCGGCCGCCTCGCGCAGCCGCTCGGCGACGAACTCACGGTCGAGTCCCGCGAGCAGCCACCCGGCGCGCGGACCGTTAGGCCGGCCGAGGAAGGCAAGGTAGATGGCTCCGAACGCCCTGCCCGCCGGCAGCGTCGCTTCCTCGGCCACACGGAAGATCAGGTCCTGCCAGGACTCGCCGGAGACCGGGCGCGCCACCGCGGCCGAGAGCCCCAGGGCGCCCAGGTAGGTACGCTGCTCGTCGGCCAGCCCGTGCCGGGCCTCGATGGGCAACTCGTCGCGCACCGCGATTCTGGCCCCGTCCGGTGCGTACGACTCGAGCCAGGCCAGCGCCGCCCGCACCCGATCGGCGAGGATCACTTGCTCGCCGAGGTCGAGCTGGGCGCCCTTCTCGGCCGCGAGCCGCCCCGCGACGTCGGCGCCCGGCAGCTGCACGAGCATCGCGACCTGGGAGAAGTCGGGGCGGAAACGCGCCGCCTCGACGGCCGGGTCGGCCACCGGGTCGAGCAGGCTCGTCACGAAGATGCGCTCGTGGTCGGGCGGAAGCTCGCCCTTCACCTCGTGTCCGGCGACGGCCGAGGCGATCCGGTCGAACTCGTCGAACAGGCGCGGAATGGTGTCGCCGGCCGGGTCGAACTCGATGGCGTGGCTCGGCCGATGGCGGAGGAACAGGAACCGCAACAGCTCGGGCGGCAGGACGTCCGCCATGGTGTGCGCGGCGGCGCCCCGGCCCTTGCTAGTGCTCATCTTGCGGCCGGCGATGTTGAGAAACTCGTAGGGCAGGTTGAGGGGAGGTTCGCGCTCGAACACCTCGCGGGAGATGGCGTCCGACCGGTCGCGCGAGCCGCCCGCGGTCGCCAGGTCCTTGCCGTTAGGTTCGATGGTGACGCCGAAGATGCCCCACTGCGCCGCCCACTCCAGGTTCCACGGCAGCTTGGCGCGCCCGCCAAACGGCTCCACCCAGCCGGAGTAGCCACAGCCGTGCGCCCACGCGACCAGGTCAGGGCGGCACTCGTAGAACGCGCGCCGGCCGTCCCAGCGGGTGACGATCGTGGTGCCGACCTTGCCGCAGCTCTCGCACACCACACTCAGCGGGTGCCAGTCGGCCGGGTGCTGCACGTTGGCCACCCGACGGTAGATCTCCCGGACCCGGCCGCCCCGGTCGAGCGCGAGCCGAATGTAGGGATCGACAGCGCCGTCAGCGTAGACCTCGCTCATCCAGTAGGTCTCGGGGTGGATGCCCAGACCCGCGAACGTGGACAGGAAGAGCCCGGCGAAGTGGCGAGCATAGCTTGCCGCGCCGCTACCCCCGGGTGCCGGCACGCGAGCGAGCGGCACGCCCATGAAGCGCTCGACCCAGTCGGGCGTCAGCAGCGCCTGCGCGTCCATGGGGTCCATGTCGTCGACGCCGTACAGGAGTCGCGCCTCCAGACCGCGGTCTCTCAAGGCTCTCCATATCGCGTCGAGCACAACGGGACCGCGCAGGCTCCCGACATGGACGGTGCCGGACGGCGTCTTGGAGTCGTTGACGACCTGCGGCCCGCTCAGGCGAGCCGCCAGCTCATCCGCCCAGTACACTGCGCCCTCCGCCGCCCCGCGGCGCCGTCAGCCGATGCTCACGATCTTGTAGGTGAAGTCGCCGCTCGGGACGTGGATGACGACTTTGTCGCCCTTCCGGTGACCGAGCAGCGCCCTGCCGACTGGCGATTCGTTCGAAATGCGCCCCGCCGTTGGATCGGCCTCGGCCGACCCCACGATCTGGAAGGACTCCTTGCCGTCCGGCGAGTCCACGACGACCGTGGAACCGATCTGGACATGGTCCGTCACGTGGTTCTCATCGATGAGGACGGCGTTGCGTACGAGCGCTTCGAGCGTCTGGATGCGCCCCTCGACGAACGCCTGCTCGTTCTTCGCGTCCTCGTACTCCGCGTTCTCGGCCAGGTCGCCGTGCTCCTTCGCGTCGTGGATCCGGGCCGCGACCTCCGCCCGACGGACGTTGACGAGCTGGTCGAGCTCAGCTCGAAGCTTCTCGAGCCCATCGCGGGTTAGGTAACCGGGCTTGTTATTCACGGACCGCTCCAGTGGGTAGCGTGCAAGACAAAGAACCCCCGCCGCGCCCGAGGGTCGCGCGTCAGGAGTTCGACCGGTGCGGGATTCTAGGGCGCCGTCGAGGTTGGTGTCAAAGAAGTGTACTCGTCCGGTACCTCCGTTACACATCGACCCCGAGCGAGGCCAGGTACTCGGCCGGGGTGAGGTAGCCGAGCGCTTGGTGGGGTCGGACGTGGTTGTAGACGTGCTCCCACTCGGCAAGCGCCGCGCCCAGGGAGGGCAGGCCGG
>JBKQRF010000114.1:0-6530 GCA_052144055.1 Candidatus Limnocylindrales bacterium | reverse complement strand
GGTCAGGTCCGGCTCAGGCCACGAACGTCTTTGAGAAGCTCTCGACCGCAGCTTTCAGCTTTCCGGCCGTCGCGTCGTCGAGATCGTTGGATGTGCGGATGGTATTGAGGATTTCGGGATGCTGCTGACGCAGCATGCCGAGCAAACCGTCCTCGAACGCGCGGATGCGCGGTACCGGTAGCGGGTCGAGGTAGCCGTTGACGCCGGCATAGATCACACAGACCTGCTCTTCCATCTTCAGCGGCGAGAATTGCGGCTGTTTCAGCAATTCGGTGAGCCGCGAACCGCGGTTGAGCAGGCGCTGCGTGGTGGCATCGAGATCGGAGCCGAACTGCGCAAACGCCGCCATCTCGCGGTATTGCGCCAGTTCGCCCTTGATGCGGCCGGCGACCTTCTTCATCGCCTTGGTCTGGGCGGCCGAGCCGACCCGCGACACCGAGAGCCCGACGTTCACCGCCGGGCGGATGCCCTGATAGAACAGATCGGTCTCGAGAAAGATCTGACCGTCGGTGATGGAGATGACGTTGGTCGGGATGTAGGCGGTCACGTCGCCGGCTTGCGTCTCGATCATCGGTAGCGCCGTGAGCGAGCCGCCGCCGTGGTCGTCGCTGAGCCGGGCGGCACGCTCGAGCAGGCGGCTGTGGAGATAGAAGACGTCGCCGGGGTACGCTTCGCGTCCCGGTGGACGGCGCAGCAGGAGGCTCATCTCGCGATATGCCCAGGCGTGCTTGGAAAGATCGTCGTAGACGCACAGCGCGTCGCGGACGGTGGCACCGTCCAGCTCCACGCCGTCCTCCATGATCTCCTCGCCCATCGCGCAGCCGGCATAGGGGGCGAGATACTGCAGCGGCGCCGGGTCGTCCGCGCCGGCCACCACGACGATGGTGTGCCCCATGGCGCCGCGCTCTTCGAGCACCGCTACCGTCTTGGCCACGGTGGAGAGCTTCTGGCCAATCGCCACATAGATACAGACAAGGCCCTTGCCCTTCTGGTTGATGATCGTGTCGATGGCGATCGCGGTCTTGCCCGTCTGGCGGTCGCCGATGATCAGCTCGCGCTGGCCGCGGCCGATCGGGACCAGCGCGTCGATCGCCTTGATGCCGGTCTGCACGGGCGTGTCCACCGACTTGCGGGTGATGACGCCCGGGGCGATGCGCTCCACCGGGCGCGTCCTCGTCGCCCGGATGGGCCCCTTGTCGTCGAGCGGGCGGCCCAGGGGATCGACGACGCGGCCGATGAGTCCCTTGCCGACCGGCACCTCCACGACCCGGCCGGTGGTCTTGACGGTGTCACCTTCCTTGAGCGCCGTGTAGTCGCCCAGGATGACCGCGCCGACGGTGTCCGCGGAGAGGTTGAGCGCCATGCCCATGACGCCTCCAGGGAACTCCAGCAGCTCGGACGCGAGGGCGTCCTCGAGGCCGTAGATCTGGGCGATGCCGTCACCCACAGCCACGATCGTGCCCACGGAGCGCACGTCCACGCCCTGATCGAAGTTCTCGATCGCCGACCGGATGATGCTGGTGATCTCGTCTAAACGAATGGCCATGCTGGGGGTCTCCTAGAGGGCGCCCGAAACGAGCCGGCTCCGCAACCGCTCGAGGCGGCCCCGGACGCTCCCGTCGAACTGGCGGTCGCCGACCCGCACGACGATGCCCCCGATAAGCGCGGGGTCCACTGCGGTCGCCACGCGCACCGGTCCGCCGGTAAGCTGCACGAGACGGTTCGTAATGTCGCGGCGCTCGTTGGCCGAAAGCTCAGCGGCGCTCGTGACGGTGGCGGCCGCGACACCGACACGACGGTCCACGAGCCGCTGAAACTCCGCTGCGACCAGCGGCAGCAGCTCGATGCGCCGCCGCTGCATGAGCAGCCCGATGAGGTTGAGGACGGGCCGGGTCAGCGGCTGGATCAGCACCCGCTCGAGCACGCGCTGGCGCCCCTGCCATGCGAGGGTGGGATTTCTCAGCACCTCGGCGACCTGCGGATCGTCGGACGCGCTCGCCGCACGTGCGAGCTCGTCCGACCACGCCTCGACCGAGCCGTCCTGCACTGCGACCTGAAAGGCGGCCTCAGCGTAGCGGCGGGCGTCGGTGCAGGAGCGCGGCATCAGTGCGTGCCCCCTCCGGTGGCCGCTCCGCCGGCGTCGGCGGACCCGACGGGCGTCTCGGCCAGGAACTGCTCGACCAGGCGGCGCTCACGGTCGGACGTCATGGTCTCGCCGACCACGCGGCCGGCCGCACGCAGCGCGAGCTCGGCGATCTGCCCGCGGACGTCCACCAGAGCGCGCTGACGGTCCGCTTCGATCTCGGCATCGGCCTGCGCACGCAGCCGGACGATCTCCTCGCGGGCGGCCGCGAGATCGCGCTCGCGCACGTCCTCCACGCCCTTCTGGGCGCGCTCCAGGATCTCGTTGGCCTGGTGGCGCGCCTCGGTGAGAACGCGGTTACGTTCGAGCGCGGTCTCCTCCCGCTCCTTCCGCGCGGCGTCGGCGTCGAGGAGCCCCTGCTCGATGCGCTCGCGGCGCTGGGCAAGGATCCGGGTCACGGGCCCGAAGGCGAACTGCTGGATGACGACAAGGAAGAACAGAAAGTTGACGGCGGCAATGACGATCCAGAAGCCGTTGAAGACCAGCCCGGAGCCAGCAGCCTCCGCGAACACCACGGGAGCTGCCAGGTGGAATCCATCAGCAGCGATCGTGAACACGTGATCAGGCCCTTCCAGGGTCCGCCCGCTACTTCAGGAAGACGATGAGGACGCCGACCACGAAGGCCAGGATCCCGAGCCCTTCGGCGAACGCCGCGCCCAGGATGAACGTGGCCCGGATGGTGGCCGCCGCGTCGGGGTTGCGGCCCATGGCGCTGGTCGACATGCCCGTCAGGATCCCGATTCCGATGCCGGGACCAATCACTCCCAGGGCGGCGAGGCCGGCCCCCAGCATCGCCACATCACCATTCATGGATGAAGCACCCTCCAATTGGCTCCCTCCCCCGCCTCGGCCGGGTTTCGGGAAACGCTGGCTGTCTCGGTGCGCCGGCCGTTCGCGGACACGGCGCAGATCCGCGACCCGTCATCACCTGGCGGGCTCCGGGTCGAAGGCTGGCGCCGCCTCTCCCTCCTCGTGGTGACTCTCGGTGGCGGTGATGATGTACATGAGGGTCAGCGACGCGAAGATGAGCGCCTGGATGAACCCGATGAAGCCCTCCAGTGCGATGAACGGGATCGGCACGAACGCGATGATCAGCGCGGTGAACACGCCCAGCATGATCCCCCCGCCGTACAGGTTGCCGAAGAGTCGGAAGGACAGCGTCACGGGCCTGAAGAACTCGAGGAGGAACTCGATCAGCCCCACATACAAATCGATGACGCCGTCCGCAATGCCGCGACGGAACCCGCCAAAGTTGAAGAACTTGCCGAGATAGCCGCGCACCCCCAGCGCGCGGACACCCTCGACATGGGTGATCACGAATGTGACCAGCGCGAGACCGATGGTGATGTTCAGGTCGCTCGTGGGCGTTCGGAGGGCACTGATCTTGTCTCCGAAGAGGAGGAGGTCGCTCCAGTTCGAGACCACGATGAACAGGAAGAAGGCGGAGAAAAGGCTGACGTAGCGGCGGGCGGCGGGGCCACCGAGCCCGCCAGCGAAGTCCGCGAGCTGCTCGTAAATCCATTCGAAGAGGCTCTGCAGCCCGCCCGGAACCAGCGTCATCCGGCGTGTCGCGAGCAGCGACAGGACCAGCAGCGCAGCGATCACGATCCAGGAGGCGAGGATGCTCGATGTGATGCTGGGGTGGAATTCAACCACCAGCGGCGAGGTCGACACGGGCCCGCCTGGCGCGAAGTCCCACACGATGTTGGGCGGCACGGGCTCCAGGTTCTGGAGGATCGTGACCTTGGGGTCGGGGAAGCCCTTTGGCGCGGCCAGCACCACCGCGATCGCATCGACCACCACGACGGCGGCGGCGGCGGCGATCCACAGGGGACGCCGCGAACGCGACCGCCCGGGCGAAGCGCCCTCCGTAGCCTCCGCCCCGGCGATTGACTCTCCGGCGGGCGAATGCTCGCTCGTCACCTTACTCCACACGCTGGGCGCGACGGGTGTCGCGTTTGGATCTCGATCACTCGTACCGCGCCAGGAACCTGCTGATAAGCCGCATCACGACGAGCCCTCCGGTCGCGAGCCCCAGCAGCGAGCCCACTAGGAGGAAGACCGGCAGCGTATCCAGCTGCTTATCGACCCACGCGCCCGCCAGGACGAAGAGCAGGATCGTGGTCACCAGGACGGCGCCGATCTCGGAGAAGAGGGCTACATAGGCGCCGGCCCGACCAGGCTCACGCACTCGTCACCCGGTACAGCCGCGAGAGTATACCAGCGGCCGCGGATCGCACGAGGATGCGCGGCGCGGTCATCGGGGTCCGACGGGCCCGCCAGTCTGCCCGGCAGGAGGCATGCCGCGGCCCGCCGCGTCGGTCCGCGGCATGGGGTGCACGTCGACAACCGGGGCCGGGCATGAACCGGTGGGGGACGTGCGGGGGGTGTCGGCCGCCGAGGGCGGACGAGCGGAGACTGCCGTGTCCCCGTTCGGCGCGTCGTAGGCGTGGGCGGCGAGCCCTGTCACCGAGGTGTCGCCGGCTCGCGTGGTGAGCAGGTATAGCAGCACGCCGCTCGCGACCACGATGCCGAGGAACGCGTACAGCTGGCCCGTCCCGGAGAGCCGGAACGAGAGGATGGCGAGGAGCGTGCAGATGCCGTAGATGACCAGCACGGCCGCGCGGTGGCTGAGGCCGAGGTCGAGCAGTCGGTGATGCAAGTGGCCCCGGTCCGGCGCGAACGGCGAAGCGCCCCGGGCCAGCCTCCGGACGATGATCCAGAACGCGTCGATGATCGGAACGCCCAAGACCAGCAGCGCCACGGCCACCTTCGCCGTCCCCAGCAGCGAGAGCACCGCGAGCGTGTAGCCGATCAGGAACACGCCGGTCGTGCCCACGAAGATCCGAGCCGGATGGAAGTTCCAGGGCAGGAAACCAGCTAGAGACCCGGCCATCGTGAGGCACAAGATCGCAACCACCGGCTGCGTGGGCGTCGCGGTTAGCGAGATCCCGCCGAGCGTGAGCGCGGCGATCATGGCGATCCCGGTGCTGAGTCCGTCCAGCCCGTCGATCCAGTTGATCGCATTGACCATGCCAATGATCCAGAAGGCCGTGAACCCGAGCGCGAACACCCCAGTGATGCTGATGATCCCGCTGCCGAACGGGTTGTTGACGAACCCAATCGTCATACCGGACACAATCGCGACGAGCGCAAGGACGGCCTGGGCGAGGAACTGCCAGCGGGCGCGCAGGTCGAACCGGTCGTCGACGAAACCGAACACGGCGGCCAAGCCGGCTCCCAGAAAGAGCCCCGCGAGCTCCCGCGGCGGTGGCCGCAGCCCGAACGGTACGAGATCCTGTCGCCGCTGGAAGACGAGCACGCCAAGGCCCACGACCACGAACGCCGCGGCCACCGCCAGTCCTCCCCCGCGCGGTGTGGCCTCGTGGTGGACGCGCCGCTCGCCAGGCCGGTCGATGGCCCCCACCTTTACGGCGAGCCGGGCGGCGACGGGTGTCAGCAGGAATGCAACGAGCGCGGCTAGGAGGAGGCCGGCCAACGCCAGCGGGAGCGCCTCGCGGCCCTCCGGGGTCACGCCTCGGGAAGCCCCGGAACAGGAAAGCGCGCGCAGATCTCGTGGACGGCGCCGGCGATGCGCCCGCGTGTCGCCTCGTCCTCGCGGCCGGCGATGGCGCTCACGATCAGTTCGCCGATCTCGCGCATCTCGTCGGTGCCCATGCCGCGGGTCGTCACGGCCGGCGTTCCGACGCGGATCCCCGACGCGATGTTGGGCGGGTTCTGATCGAAGGGGATGGCGTTCTTGTTGACCGTAATGCCCACGTCGTCGAGGATGGACTCGGCCTCGCGGCCGGTGACGCCGAGGGGCGTCACGTCCACGAGCATCAGGTGTGTGTCGGTGCCACCGGACACGAGCCTTGCGCCGCGGTCGCGGAGCGACGCGGCGAGGAGCTGCGCGTTCTCCACGGTGCGCCTCTGGTCCTCGCGGTACTCCGGCGACGAGGCGAGCAGCAGGGCCACGGCCTTGGCGGCGATCACGTGCATCAAGGGGCCGCCCTGCACGCCGGGGAAGACACTCTTGTCGACCGCGGCGCCAAGTGTCGTCTTTGCTAGCTTCGGGTAGTTCGCCTTGAGCTCCGGCGGCAGGTCGTCGCGGCTGAACACGAGGCCGCCCCGCGGGCCGCGCAGGGTCTTGTGTGTGGTCGTCGTGACGATGTCCGCATGCGGGAACGGCGAGGGGTGGAGGCCCGCGGCGATGAGGCCGGCGATGTGGGCCATGTCGACCATCAAGACGGCTCCGACGCCGTGGGCGATGGCGGTCAGCCGCTCGAAGTCGAGCGTGCGCGGGTAGGCCGACGCACCGGCGACCAGCAGTCGGGGCCGAACCTCCTGCGCGGCCCGCTCCAGGACATCGTAGTCAAGCACCTCG
>JBKQRF010000113.1:0-27333 GCA_052144055.1 Candidatus Limnocylindrales bacterium | reverse complement strand
GACGCGCGTCCCTCGTTGCCGCTCGTCCGGTGATGGCCGGCAGCGATCCGCTCGACGCGACACATCTCGGGCCGGAGGCAGTCCGGCGGCATCTCCGCCGCCACGGCCTGGAGGCGCGCCGCTCGCTCAGCCAGAACCACCTGGCCGACGGCGAGGTGCTCGAGGCCATCGTCGAGGCGTCGGCCCCCGCTCCCGGCCGCCGGATCCTCGAGATAGGGCCCGGAGTCGGTATCTTGACGGGCAGTCTGCTCCGTGCCGGTGCAGCGGTGACCGCGGTCGAGGTCGACCCCCGGCTGGTGGCGCATCTTCGTGAGCGCTTCGCGGAGGCATTGGGGATCGCCGTCTCCGATCCGGACGCTCCCGGGGCCCTGCGCCTGATCGAGGCCAACGCGCTCGACCTCGCCCTCGGAGATCTTGTAACACCGCCGTACGAGTTGGTGGCGAACCTGCCGTACCACATCACGAGCCCCACCCTCCACCACGTGCTCGGCAGCGAACCGCGCCCGGAGCGCTTCGTGCTGATGCTCCAGCGAGAGGTCGCCGAGCGAATCGCCGCTCCACCTGGCGGCCTCAGCTACCTGTCCGTCTTCGTCCAATACCACGCGCGGGTCGGCATCATCCGGGTCGTGCCGGCCGCGTCGTTCGAGCCGGCACCCACGGTCGACTCGGCCGTCCTGGCAGGTCGAACGCGGGTGCGTCGGCTCCCCCTCGATGAGGAGGAGGCGCTCTGGAGGCTGGTACAGGCGGGCTTTCGTGAGCGGCGCAAGATGATTGGGAACGTCCTGCCCAGGCAGCTCCCGGTGCTGGGCCGGCAGCGCATCCACGCCGCGCTGGGCGCGCTCGGGATCGCGTCGGGCCGCCGGCCTCAGACGTTGTCTGTCGAGGAGTGGCTTGCGCTGGCCGAAGAGCTGACGCTCATTGGGACTGGATGGCGATCGGCGGAGGCGGGCTCGTGATCAAGTCGGCCGCTGGCGCCGGTGTGGCCGTTCCTGCGGGCCGCCGGCCGAGGGATCCGCAGGGAGGGGTTCTGCGGGGAGGCGCGCTTGTCGGGGTCGCGCCGGCCAAGATCAACCTGACGCTCGAGGTCATTGGACGCAGGCCGGACGGTTTTCACGAGCTGGAGTCGGTGCTCGCGCCGCTCGCACTATCGGACGAGCTGTGGGTCCGTCAGCTTGCCCTGGGCCGCGGTGCGGCGGAGCCCCAGCTGAGGTCCGCGCGGCCGGCTGGGGACCGGCTCTCGATTTGTGGCGCTGACGACATCCCGACAGAGGACAATCTCGTGCTTCGCGCCGCGGCCCTGCTGCGGGCCGAGGCTGGCCGCCCGCTCTCACCGCTCGCGCTCCGCTTGCTCAAGCGGATCCCGGCCGCTGCGGGCCTCGGTGGCGGCAGCAGCGACGCGCTCGCGGCGCTCGACCTCGCCGCGGCCGCCTGGCGGCTCCGATTGGGCATACGGCGCCGCATGAAGCTGGCGGCGACCCTCGGCTCGGACGTCCCGTTCTTTGCGCTCGGAGGATGGGCCCTCGTGGGCGGCCGCGGCGAGCGGCTGCGACGACTGCCGCCGCCGAAAGGCGGCCCGCTCGGTGTGCTGCTCGTGGTCCCGACCGCGCGGCTCTCCACCCGCGACGTCTTCGCCGCACTCGACGCAACAGACACGGTGAGACTCGCCGGAAGCGTGGAGCCCGGCGGGCTTCGGCAGGACGCGTGTCGCCGCATGGCATCCCCGGGCAGGGCGCACCGCGGCGCCACCCGGCACCTCGCCGCGGTGCTGCGTCGAGGTGCTCCCGCGTCTGAGGTCGCGGACCTGCAGCCGGCGAACGATTTGTTCCCCGCCGCGGTTGTGCTTCTTCCCGGCCTCGACCACCTGCGGTGCAACCTCGGCAACGTGCTGGGTCGCCCGGTGCATCTCACTGGCTCGGGCCCGACGCTCGTCGTCCTCTATCCTTCAGCCAGCGCCGCCCGCCGCGCCGCCACCGCGGTTCGGGCCGCAGTGGCGCGGGGTGCGCTGCAGCCCCCCGGCGGAAACCTGCAGGTGATCGCCACCATCACGGGAGGAGAGGCATGACGGATTACCTCGCGACCGACTCGGCCCCGGCGGCCATCGGTCCCTACAGCCAGGCCGTCCGTGCGCACCGGTTCGTGTTCTGCTCGGGGCAGCTCGGACTGGATCCGGCCACGGGCGAGCTCGTGGCCGGCACGGAGGCGCAGGTCGAGCGGGCGATGAGGAACGTCCGGGCCCTGCTCGAGGCGGGCGGAGCCACCATGCGGGACGTCGTGAAGACGACTATCTACCTTGCCGACATGGGCGACTTCGCGGCGGTCAACGCGATTTACGCGCGCGACTTCGAGGAGCCCTATCCTGCGCGATCCACCGTCGCGGTCGCCTCGCTGCCGCGCGGAGGCCGGATTGAGATCGACGTCATCGCGTTCTTGCCGGACCATTCATGACCCCTGGCGCCCCCTCGACCATCCCGTGTGGCGGCTCGCCTGGTCTCTGCCCGGCTCCCATGCCGCCCGCCCGCGCCGGCGTTGACACCCCCATACGCGGGCCGGAGAATCGACCCGACGTGTCAACCAACCCTCCAGGTCGCGACGAGCGGCCGGCGTCGTGACCTGCGACGCCCCGGCCGCTCCGCTCGCCGTCGTGCTCGCGGCGGGGCTGGGAACCCGCATGCGGTCGCGGCGACCCAAGGTCCTCCACGCAGTATGCGGTCGGCCGATGATCGAGCACGTCCTGGATGTGGCCCGCGCCGTAGGTGGCCGTGCGCCCCTCGTAGTGATCTCGCCCGCGACGGATGCGGTGCGAGGGGCGGTCGGCAGCGACGGGGTGACCTACGCGGTCCAGACGGAACCGCTCGGCACCGCTGACGCGCTGCGCGCGGCGCTGGCGGTGGCGCCACCCGACGTGGACGAGGTAGTGGTCCTGAGCGGTGACGTCCCGCTCCTGCGCGCCGACACGCTCCGGCGACTGGTTGCTCTGCGGCGTGGCGAGGATGCCACGATCGCCATAGCCGTCATCCACCCCGCCGACCCGCGCGGGTACGGCCGCGTTGTCCGCGACGCAGACGGCCGCGTGGCGCGCGTCGTCGAGGAGACGGACGCGGACGAGGCGACGCGCGCGATCGGTGAGGTCAATGCCGCGCTCTACGCATTCCACGGGCCCTGGGTACGTGAGCGTGTGGCCGGCGTCCCGCCGTCGCCGGCGACCGGCGAGTACTACCTGCCCGAGCTGGTGGCGATGGCGCACCAGGAGGGCCGGACGGTCGTCGCGCTGGACGTGTCCGACGAGCGCGAGCTGGCAGGCATCAATGACCGCGTTCAGCTTGCCGTGGCGGAGGCGGAGCTGCGCAGACGGATCGTCGAGGCGCACATGCGCGCCGGCGTCACGATGCTCGACCCCGGGAGCGTCACGATCGAGGCCGCGGTGGCACTCGCCCCGGATGTGGTGCTCGAGCCCGGTGTCATCCTCCAGGGCACGACGCAGATCGGGGCGGACACCGTCGTAGGGAGCGGCAGCCGGATCGTGGACAGTGTCGTCGGCGAGCGCTGCCGCATCTGGTCGAGCGTCATCGAGTCGAGCGAGGTCGGCGACGACGTCAGGGTCGGCCCGTGGGCGCATCTTCGGCCCGGCGCCCGTGTCGGCGACGGCGCGGAGGTCGGCAACTTCGCCGAGATGAAGTCGAGCAGCCTCGGGCGCGGCTCCAAGCAGCACCACTTCAGCTACCTCGGTGACGCGACGGTCGGCGAGCACGTCAACATCGGCGCCGGGACGATCACGTGCAACTTCGACGGGACCGCCAAGCATCGCACCGTGATTGGAGATGGCGCGTTCATCGGTTCCGACACGATGCTTATCGCACCCCTGAGAGTGGGTGCCGGCGCGCGCACCGGTGCGGGGTCCGTGGTGACGCACGATGTGCCCGACGGCATACTCGCCGTCGGCGTCCCAGCCCGGCTCCGGCGTCCGCGGCCCGGCCTTTCCGGTTCGCCCGGTTCCGAGCCCGACGTCGTCCCGCCTGCTGGCGGCCGTCCGTCCGAACCCGCACCGGAGGACCCGACGCCCCAGGCATGAGCGCGCTCGAAGAGCTCGTCGTCATCGCGATCCTGATCGCGCTCAACGCGATTTTCGTGGCCGCGGAGATCGCCCTCGTGACGATCCGCCGGAGTCGCGTCGAGCAGCTGGTCGAGGAGGGGAGCCGCGCCGCCCGGCGCGTGGAGCGACTCCTGCAGCGACCTGGGCGGTTCCTCGCGGTCACGCAGCTATGGATCACGTTCATTGGGTTCCTGTCGTCGGCCTTCGCGGCGGTGACCCTGACGCTCGCGACCGACGACCTGCTGAAGAAGGTCTCGCTGCTCGCCCCGTACGCCGCGGCGCTGAGCCTGGTGCTCGTGACGCTGCTCCTGTCGCTGGTCACCATCGTGTTCGGAGAGCTCGTGCCCAAGGCGCTCGCGCTGGCCAACGCTGAGCGCGTCGCCCTTGCCGTATCCGGGCCGTTCGAATTCCTCGAGACGGTGCTGGGCCCCGTGGTGCGGCTGCTGGAGTTGGTCACTAATGCCATCACGCGCCCGCTCGGTGCCGAGCATCAGGATCGCGGCCGGATGTCGATGGAAGAGCTGAAGATCCTCGTCGAACGGGGCGGGGAGCAGGGGGTCCTCGAGGCCGAGGAAGAGCAGATGATCTCCGCCGTGATCGAGCTCGGCGAGGGACGCGTGCACGAGGTGATGGTCCCGCGCATTGACGTGACGGCCATCGCCGTCGAGACGCCGTTCGGCGAGGCGGTGGACACGATCCTGCGCGAGGGGCATTCCCGCATCCCGGTGTACGAGGAGTCGATCGACAACGTCGTCGGCATCCTGTACGCCAAGGACCTGCTGCCGTACTTGAAGGACAACGCGGAGCCACCCGAGCTGGGGCGGCTGCTCCGCACGCCGCTCTTCGTGCCGGAGTCGATGAGCGTAGACGACCTGCTCCACGAGCTGCAACGGCGAAAGGTGCACATCGCGGTCGTGCTCGACGAGTACGGCGGAACCGCCGGCATGGTCACCATCGAGGACCTGCTGGAGGAGATCGTCGGCGAGATCCAGGACGAGTACGATGTCGAGGAGCCCCTGGTCGAGCATGTCTCGGAGCGCGAGGTGCGCTTTGACGGCCGGGCCAGCATCGATGACCTTGTCGACGCGTTCGACGTGGACCTAGCCGACGAGGACCGCGAGGAGTACGACACGGTGGGCGGGCTGGTCTACCACCGAGTCGGTGGCGTGCCCCGGGTGGGCGACAGCATCGACCTGAACGGCCTCACGCTGACGGTCGAATCAACCGACGGCCGCCGGGTGGGGAAGGTACTGGCCGTGGGCCGTCCCACGGAGGCGGCCCCGGCGGCGGAAGACCCCCCGGAGTAGGGCTTGCTGCCGACCCGGCCGGCGCGGACGGCGACCGACCCCGCGGCCCTGACACGAAACTTACGCGCTGATCGCCGCGACGATGATCTCCCTCAGCCTGTCGCGGGCCGCGCCAAGGACGACGCCTGTGGCATCGAGGGCGGCCAGTGCCTCGTCGCGCAGCCGCCGAGCCTCGGTGCGCGTGTAGTCGGCCGCGCCCGACCGTCCTAAGATGGCCCGGATCTCGGCGACTTCATCGGGCGTCGGATCCGCGCGATCGTAGCTCGCCAGCAGGCGCGCCCGGTCGGTCTCCGACGCGTGCTCCAGCGCGTACAGCACCGGGAGCGTCTTCTTGCGCTTCGCCAGGTCCGACGGCTCTTTCCCGGTCACCTGCTCCTGCCCCCAGATCCCGAGCAGGTCGTCGTTGAGCTGGAATGCCAGCCCTAGGGCCCACCCGAAGCGGCGGTACGCGTCGACCACCACCCGGTCGTCGGTGGCCAGCATCGCACCCGCCTCGATCGACGCCGCGATGAGCGCCGCGGTCTTGCGGCCGATCATGTCGAAGTAGAGCTCGACCGACATCGAGCCGCCGTGCTCCGAGCTCCACAGGTCGAGGAACTGCCCTTCGCAGAGCGCGAGGCACGTGTCGTCGTAGAGACGCATGAGCCGGAGCACCCGGCCGTCGCTGAAGCCGAGGTCCGTGAGCCGGTGCAGGGCGAGCCGCGAGAGCACGAAGAGCGTGTCGCCGGTGTTGATCGCCTGCCCCACGCCGTAGACCGTCCAGAGAGCGGCCCGGTGGCGCCGCTCGACGTCCCGGTCCTCGATGTCGTCGTGGACCAGGCTGAAGTTGTGGCCGAGCTCAACGGCCGCCGCGCCCGGAAGCGCGCGCGCATAGTCGCCAGCGATCGACGCGTATGCGAGCAGTCCGAGGAGCGGCCGAAGGCGCTTGCCGCTGACGCCGCTGGCGCCGTCGAGCCCGAGGTGGTAGCGGACCATGTCGTAGAGATCGCGCGTCGTGGGTGCATCGGCCGCGTCCACCAAGTTGAGGATCTCGGCCTCGGTGTCTGTGATCATGGCCTGCAGGTCGGCTTGGGTCAGCACGCAGCCGATGATACAGGCGCTACGCTTGGTCGATGCCAGTGGCCCGCGTCTACAAGACGAGCGCGATCGTGCTCTCGCGGTTTGACCTGGGTGAGGCGGATCGTGTTCTGACGCTGCTCACGCCGCACGACGGCAAGCTCAAGGCGATCGCCAAAGGGGTGCGCCGCCCACAGAGCCGGCTGGGCGGTAGCCTAGAACCGTTCGCCGAACTGCACCTTGTGCTCGCCCACGGGCGAACGTTCGACGTCGTCACGCAGGCCACGGTGTTGCACGCTTGGCTCGCGCTCCGGGACCGCCTGGAATCGACGGCGACCGCCTGGTATCTCTCGGAGCTGGTGGAGCGTTCGACCGAGGAGCGCGCGCCGGCGTCAAGACTCTACGACCTGCTGCTGGCCGCTTGCGAGCACCTCGATGCCGGGCTGCCTCCGGGGCGCGTCGCGCGCTGGTTCGAGTTCCGGTTCACCGACGAGCTGGGACTGCGGCCGGAGGTCGACCGGTGCGTCGAATGCGACCGCCGGCTGGAGTCGGACGAAGCATTCCGCTGGGTGCCGGCGCTGGGCGGCCTTCTGTGCGTCGCCCATCCTGGCCCCACCGTGGAACGCGCGGGCCTCTCCCGCGACGGGCTCCGCCTGCTGAAGGCCTATCGACACGTGGACTTGGAGACGATCGCCGGGCTGCGGCTGCCTGCGTCGGTCGAGGCGGAAGCAGAGCAGGCCATGCGACTTTTCGTGCGGCACGTGCTGGAGCGCGAGGCCCGCTCGCTTGAGTTCCTCGACGAGGTCCGCGCCGGGCGTTGACGGCGGCGCCGGCGCCACGGCGTCTTGTCGTGCAAGAATGGGCTCGACGCGTCCAGCCCAGCCCGTTCCCCCGCCCGCAGCAGGAGCCACGCCAAGCCGTGACCGATCCCGTCGATCCCAATCCCTCCGTCGAGCCCGGTGTCGGCCACCCCGCCGGCCCGGCCTCCTACCCCGGCCCCGCCGTCGCGGTGCTCGACACGATCGTCTCTCTGTCGAAGCGTCGGGGCTTCGTCTTCCCCAGCTCGGAGATCTACGGCGGCATCAATGCCGTGTGGGACTACGGCCCGCTCGGGGTCGAGCTCAAGAACAACGTAAAGCGCGCTTGGTGGCGCGCCATGGTGCAGGAGCGCGACGACATTGTTGGCCTCGACGCCGGGATCCTCATGGCGCCGCAGGTGTGGGTAACTTCTGGGCACGTCGCGTCGTTCAGCGATCCGCTCGTCGAGTGCGAGACGTGCCATCGTCGCTTTCGCCTCGATGAGCTGCCGGGTGCTGAGCACCTCACGCAGACCGAGCTGCGCGACCCCACGATCGTCGAGCGGCTCAGCCTTCGCTGCCCCGTGGACGAGGGAACCCTGGGGACGCCGCGCCGCTTCAACCTGATGTTTAGTACGCACATGGGCCCTGTCGAGGACGACGCCGCGCTCGTGTACCTTCGCCCGGAGACGGCGCAGGGCATCTACGTCAACTTCCGCAACGTCCGAGAGACGAGCCGCAAGAAGGTGCCGTTCGGGATCGCGCAGATCGGCAAGGCCTTCCGCAACGAGATCAGCCCCGGTAACTTCGTCTTCCGGATGCGCGAGTTCGAGCAGATGGAGATGCAGTACTTCGTCAGGCCGGACACTGCTGCCGCGTACTTCGAGGAGTGGATGCCGCGGCGCCGCGCGTGGTACGAACAGTACGGTGTCAACCCGGCGCGGCTGCGCTTCCGCGAGCACGCTCCGGACGAGCTGGCGCACTACGCCAAGAAGGCGGTGGACGTCGAGTACCGGTTCCCGTTCGGGTGGAAGGAGCTGGAGGGCATCCACAACCGCGGCGACTGGGACCTGGGCAGGCACCAGGAGGCAACTGGGCAGAACCTCGAGTACTTCGACCAGGCCACCAACGAGCATTTCGTGCCTTGGATCGTGGAGACGTCGGCCGGTGCGGACCGGGCGGCGTTCACGTTCCTTATCGACGCATACCGGGAGGAAGAAGTGCGTGGCGAGACGCGCGTCGTGCTCGGCTTCCACCCGGACCTCGCGCCCTACAAGGTGGCCGTGCTGCCACTCCTCAAGAAGCGCCCCGAGATCGTCGAGCTCTGCCACCGCATCGTGGATGACCTGAGGCGCGATTTGATGGCGGTCTACGACGACACGGCCTCGATCGGCAAACTCTACCGGCGGCAGGACGAGATCGGCACGCCGTTCTGCGTGACCGTCGACGTCGACTCCCTGGAGGACCGGGCCGTCACGGTGCGAGACCGGGACTCTATGGAGCAGGTGCGCGTGGCCGTTGACGGGCTGCGGAGCCACCTGCTCGACAGACTCGCGACCGCCCGCGCTTGACCGAGCCGCAGGGCTGCGCGCCCTGCGAGAGCGAGGCCCCGGCCGGGCGGTGCAGCTGCCGGCCGGGGCGTGGACGTTACTGGTGGTGTGCCGGTCGGGCGGGTGCCGGCGCAGCCTCGGGCGCTGGCGGATACGCCCCCCGCAAGTAGGCGTCGATGGCGTGGGCTGCCGACTTCCCGTCGCCCATGGCGAGGATCACCGTCGCCGCGCCGCGCACGATGTCGCCACCGGCAAAGACGCCCGGCATGCTCGTCATGCCGTGCTCGTCGGTGGCAATGTAGCCCCACTGGTTGACCTGCAACTCGGGCGCCGTGCGCGTCAGCAGAGGATTGCTGCGCGTGCCGATCGCGACCACGACTTCCTCGCAGTCGATCGTGAAGTCCGACCCCGTGACCGGGACGGGACGACGCCGACCCGACGAGTCGGGCTCGCCGAGCTCCATCCGGACGCAGCGCAGGCCGGTCACCCAACCCTTGTCATCTCCGAGGACCTCGACCGGCGAGACGAGGAAGTCGAAACGGATTCCCTCCTGTTCCGCGTGGTGGACTTCCTCGACGCGCGCCGGCATCTCGTCGCGGCTGCGCCGATAGACGCAGATCGCCTCGTCGGCGCCGAGTCGCTTCGCCGTTCGCCCCGAGGCCATGGCGACGTTGCCGCCGCCGACAACGGCGATCCGCCGGCCCTTGAGGATTGGCGTGTCGGACTCCGGGTTCCAAGCCCCCATCAGGTTGACCCGGGTCAGGTACTCGTTGGCCGAGTACACGCCCTTGAGGTTCTCACCGGGGACGTTCATGAAGACCGGCAGGCCAGCGCCGACGGCGATGAACACCGCGTCGTACATTTCCTGGATCTCCGGCAGCGTGTAGGTCTTGCCGATGATGGTGTTGGGCTGAATCTCCACGCCCCGTGCCACCAGCCGGTCGATCTCGTCCTGCACGATGTCCTTCGGCAGGCGGAACTCGGGGATGCCGTAGATGAGCACGCCGCCAGGGGCGTGTAACGCCTCGAAGATCGTGACGTGATGCCCTGACTTGACCAGCTCCCCGGCTGCCGTCAGGCCGGCCGGTCCGGAGCCGATGACGGCCACGCGCTTGCCGCTCGCAATCGGCGGCAGGGCGGCCAGGGTGTCCCCGTGCTCGTTGGCCCAGTCGGCCACGAACCGCTCGAGGTACCCGATCGCGACCGGCTTACCGGTCTTCGCGCGCAGGCAGACCACCTCGCATTGCGTCTCCTGCGGGCACACGCGGCCCGTCACGCATGGAAGGGCGTTGTCGTCGAGGAGGGAAGCGGCGGCGCCGGGCAGGTCGCCCTGCGTGAGGCGCTCGATGAAGCGCGGGATGTTGACGCGCACCGGGCAGCCGTCGATGCAGTACGGCTTGGGGCACTGGATGCAGCGCTCCGCCTCGAGGAACGCGAGCTGCTCGGTGAGCCCCAAGTTCACCTCGCGGAAGTTGGCGCTGCGGAGAACCGCGTCCTGCTCGGGCATGAGCTGGCGGTCGATCTTCATCCGCTCTTTCTTGCTGAGCACGGGGCGCTCGCCCGGGACGGGCTGGTCGGTCATTGCGTGGCCCCCACTCGGCAGGCCTCGCGATGAGTCAGGGCCTCCTGCTCGAAGGTCCGGTAGGTGGTCAGGCGATCGGCGAGCAGGCGGAAGTCCACTTGGTGCCCGTCGAACTCCGGGCCGTCCACGCAGGCGTACCGGGTCTGGCCCCCCACCTCGACCCGACAGCCCCCGCACATGCCGGTGCCGTCGAGCATGATCGAGTTCAGCGAGACCATCGTGGGCACGCCGTACGGGCGCGTCATCTCGGACACGGCCCGCATCATTGGCACGGGCCCGACGGCGAAGATGGTGTCGATCCCGCCTTGGTCGAGCAGGTCCTTGAGCGCCTGGGTCACGAACCCGGGCCGGCCGTAGCTCCCGTCATCGGTGCAGGTCACGACGTCGCCGTAGCGATGGAGGTCGTCCTCCATGATCACCCACTCGCGCGACCGGCCGCCGATCACGCTCGTGACGGATAGCCCGCGCCGGTGAAGCTCCTGGGCGATCGGGAGGATCACCGCGGTCCCTACGCCGCCGCCCACACACACGGTGTGACCGGCTTCGGGGAGGTCGGTGGGGTGGCCGAGCGGGCCGGCGATGTCTTGGATGGTCTGCCCAACCCCGAGTTCAACGAGATCGGCCGTGCTCTTCCCAATCGACTGGATGACCAGCGTGATGCTCCCCGCGACGGAGTCGGCGTCGGCGATCGTGAGCGGGATGCGCTCAGCTCCGGGTCCCAGGCGCACGATCACGAACTGGCCGGGCCGTCGGATCTCCGCGATACGTGGGGCGCTGACCCTCAACAGGGTGACGTTTGGTGACAGCTGCGCCTTCTCGAGGATCTGGTGCATCGACAATCCTGTTCTGCGGTTCTGCTAAACATAGAGTGGCTTACGTATGGTTCCTAGGCGACCCACCAGAGTTCGCGTACCGGTGGGCCGAAGGTCACGAGGGGCCCTGCCCGAGCAGGCGGGGCCCGGCACGGCATGGAGGTCTGCGACGCGTCAGGCCTGGCTGGCGACCTCCGCCGCGCGCCCGTGCACTCGCTCGCCTGTGGTCACGTCGACCGGTTGCCCGGCACCCTTGCGCTTAGGCCAGTACAGCTCTTTCTTGACGTGTGGCTCGGGGAGCCCGTGGCTCTGCACGATCGCCTCCGCCTTCAGGATCATCTCCGGGTTCCCGCAGATGTACACGACCGTCCGGTACGGGAGAATACTGCACTCGTCGCAGAGGTCGTGCAGGATAGTCTCGACGCGGCCGGTCCTGCCCTGCCAGCCTGCGTTCTCGGGTTCTGCGGGCCGGGAGATCGTGGGCACGTAGGTCAGCGGGTACCCCTCGCGCTGTAGCTGTTCGAGCTCGCGGCGGTAGCCCAGCTCCTCCACGTGGGAGGCACCGTGCGCGATCACCGTGCGGCGCGGTCTGTTGTCGAGCAGGGCGGTCCGGATCATCGAAATGAATGGCGCGATCCCGGTGCCGGTCGAGATGAAGAGGTGTGTGCGTGGGTCGTCGTCCTCCAGCAGGAAGCGCCCCTTGGGGCCGGTCATCCGCATGCCGTGCCCGAGCGGAAGCCGCCAGAGTAACGACGTGAACCGCAGGATCGGGACGAGCCGGACGTAGAATTCGTAGCCGTCGCGGGCCGTGCGCGGCGAGGAGGCCACTGAGTACGGCCGCTGCACAAGCCGGCCGTCGGCGTAGACCCCGATGGTCATGTACTGGCCGGGCTCGAACGAGACGGGCTCGCCCCGGAACCTTACCCAGAAGGTCGCGAGCTCCTCCGTGTCGTCCTCGCGTCTGACGAGCTCCGCGTCGTAGTGCTCGGAGCCGAAGTCGATGACGCGCGGGTCCTCCAGTATGGTCATCGTGGCGCGGCACCTCCCTGGGTCCGACGGTGGCGTCCGCCTCGGGCGAACGACGCCAGTCTACGTCGCTGGCCCGGAGGCCCGCCCCCGACCCCTGCTGGAGGGGCAGAATGCCGGCCCCCCTGACGGCTTCGACGGCAAGGACGCGCGGCGTCAGGCTGAGAAGCGGCTTTGCGACGCGGTGCCGTCCGACTACCCGGCGCGAATCGGCCCTCCCGTCGTACAAGTCGCGCAGCCAGGCGTGGCTCTCCGTGAGACAGCGTCCCACCGCGGCTAGGTCCCCCGTCTCGAGCGCGGCCACCGTCTGCAGGACACGCTCTTCTTCGGGGGCGACGTGCTCGCAGCGCCGGTACGTCTCGTCGTCGAGGCGGCTTCGGATCGACTCCAGCATCTCCGGCGTGACGTCGCGCAGCGCATGGATGGAGGGGTCGGACGTCGCGAGGGAGCGAGACCGCCGCCTCGCCACCGCGCGCGGCGCGCATCTGTGCCCGGACGACCCCAGGCGCCGTGGCGAGCCGGTGTCGCACAGGATGATCGCGCACCGGCCGAGTGGCAGCGGCACTGGGCGCCGCGCGAGCGTGCGGCAGTCGAGCCGGATGGCGATGGCGCCACGCCCAGTGCTTCGGGCGCCTGGTCCATGAGGCCGAAGGCCACGTGCCCATTCTCCGGGGTTTGGGGCGCCCCCAGCGCCTGGTTCACGTACGGCGGGTCGGTCCCGCACGGCCCGAACTAGCGCACGACGTCGGCGCACAGGGGGGCTCGAGGTTCCTCTGCTCAACCGGCGACAGCCCCGTCAAGCCGTCGCACGCGCCGGGGCTCAAGTCGACGTCGTCGCCTGCCCGCGCGCCTCTACAGCAGGCTCGGCTGTACCCAGGCCTTACCCAGCACGTGCTGATCGAGGAAGGCCAGCACAGTCTGGTACCACAGCCGCGCGTTCTGCGGCTTCAGCACCCAGTGGTTCTCGTCCGGGAAGTAGAGGAACTTCGACTCGACTCCGTGCCGCTGCAGGTCCGTCCAGAGGCGCAGTCCTTCGCTGATCGGGACGCGGTGATCGAGTTCGCCGTGGATCACGAGCATCGGCGTCCGGATGGTTGTGATCGCGTTCGACGGGCTCTGTTCCAAGTAGCGGTGCGGATCGACGTATGGGTCGCCGAACTCGTACTCCCACCAGTTGCCGTCGTCGGTGGTGCCGTGAAACCCGCGCAGCTCCCATAGGCTCGCGTGGGTCACGACGCAGCGAAAGCGGTCCGTGTGCCCCGCGACCCAGTTCGCCATGTACCCCCCGAACGAACCTCCCATGAGCGCCTGCCGCGACTCGTCGATGTCGGGCCGAGACACCGCGACGTCTACCGCGGCTAGCACATCCGTGTACGGCGCCTCGTGCCACCGGCCCCAGCCACGCTGCACGAACGCTTGGCCGTACCCGAGCGACAACGCGGGGTCTGGGAGCAGGACCCCGTAACCGCGGGCGACCAGGAGCTGCGGGTTCCAGCGCCAGTGCCAACCGTTCGTCCACGATCCGAGCGGGCCGCCGTGGACGAACACGACAAGCGGAGCGGGATGGTCGGGTGACGCGTCGGGAGGGAGCAGCAGCCAGGCCCGGATCCGCGCACCGTCCTGCGCGGTCGCCTCGATGCGCTCGAAGCGCCCGGGCGACCCGACATTCGCGTCGTCGAGCGCGGGTGAGGGAAGGACGGTCGGGGCCTGATCCGCCGTTCGCGCGTCCAGCCGCACCACCTCGTTCGGCAGGCGCAGCGTCGAGCGCAGCGCGAAGACCGACGAACCGTCGGGCGACGGGCAAGCGTCACCGATGGAGCCGTCGGCGACCAAGCAGGTGACCTTGCCGGAGACGACGTCCACGCGAAAGATCGCGCCGGCGCCGTCCTGGTCCGCGACGAAGAACACGGCCAATCCGTCGGGCGACCAGGTCGGGCACTCGGGCCAGAGGTCAGCTGACGGCGCAAGATCGCGGCCCCTTCCATCTGTCAGGTCGATCAGCCACAGCCGTTGCTCGCCCGCGGTTTCAGGGTCCCCCAATGTGGTCCGGACGCAAGCGATTGACCTCCCGTCGGGCGCGAACGACGGCTGGTCGTAGGAGGCGTCTGCGGCCGTCAGGGTCCGCCGCTCGCCGGTCGTCACGTCGATCGCGACAAGGTCGGCCGCGGGGGTGCGAACGTCCCTTACCAGCATCGACGCGACGGCAGTCGTCCCATCCGGTGAGATGTCGAAGCCGCGCTCCTCGAGCGCCGGGCCCGCGTCCGGCGTGAGGTCGCGCGGCGCCGGCACGTTCCCGGTCTCCTCGTCCGGGACGATCGCTATTAGCAGGTGTCGCTCGCGGGGGCCAATGTAATGGTCCCAGTGGCGGATGGGATAGGCGTCGAACAGCAGCGCTGAAATGCCGGCCTCGCTTCGGGCCTTGGCGCGCTCCGCATCCGCCTCGAGCGTGCGCGCATCGCGGTGCATGCGCGCGGCGATCAGGACCGTGCGCGCGTCCCGGGCCGTGCGAACCGCATCGACGCCACCCTCTGGGGCGAGCAGTCGGCGGGCCTCGCCGCCGTCTGGCGGCAGCATCCATAGGGCGGCTTCCCGCTTCGGGGCGGGCTCACCGTCCTCGGGGTTCGGGCGTGCGGATGTGAACAGAAGCGAGCCGTCGGGAAGGAACGCGGCGTTGCTCTCGCCCCCGCCGGACCGGGTGAGTCGTCGCGGCGCCCGGCGGTCCAGCGGATCGATCTCCCAGATGGCGGACAGTAGCCTCTTACCGTCCGATGCCGGTGTCTCCACGGAGACGACCAGGCGACTCCCGTCGGGTGAGCACCGCAGGCCAGACAGGCGCGGCAGGGCGACGAACCGGTCGAAATCAAACGTGTTGGTCATATAGGAATCATGGCACGCGCCTCCGGAGGTCGCTTGACCAAGCCCGGTCGGCCCAACGCATCCGACAGCTCGGCGCGTCCGGCGCGGCGCTCGGCGGCGGTACAATCGTGCTGGAACGGCGTTCCCATTCTGACGCTGCCCGACGCCGCGTTCCGAACGTCCCACGGATCGGACGCCCCTGACGCGAACCGCCCTGCATAAGGAGCCAGCGACTCATGACGACCCGCGACACCGTGGCCGAGCGCACGCACCGCGCGGCCAAGCGCTACATCTACGCGTTCGGCGGTGGCAACGCCGAGGGGAACGGCGAGATGAAGGGTCTCCTCGGCGGCAAGGGCGCCGGGCTCGCGGAGATGACGCGGGCCGGACTCCCGGTTCCTCCTGGATTCACCATCACGACCGAGGCATGCAACGACTACTTCTCGGGCGGTGAGAAGCTTCCGGATGGCCTCTGGCAAGACGTCCAGGCGGCGATGCGCGACGTCGAGCGGGAGACCGGCAAGGGATTCGGCGGACGGGACAACCCCCTGTTGGTGAGCGTCCGCTCCGGCTCCAAGTTCTCGATGCCGGGGATGATGGACACGGTCCTGAACCTGGGCCTGAACGAGGAGACGCTGCCTGGCCTGATCGCGCTCACGCAGAACGAGCGCTTCGGGTGGGACGCGTACCGGCGCTTCATCCAGATGTTCGGCCGCATCGTCCTCGGCGTGCCGGGCGAGCGCTTCGATGAGGCTCTCGACCAGGCCAAACAGCAGCGCGGCGCCAAGGCGGACACGGATCTCGACGCGGCTGCGCTGTGCGAGCTTGTCGGCACGTACAAGCACATCGTGAAGGACGCCACGGGTCGCGACTTCCCGACCGATCCCAACGAGCAGCTGGACCTGGCGATCAAGGCGGTCTTCGGCTCGTGGTTCGGCAAGCGAGCCGTGGACTACCGTAACTACAACAAGATCGCCCACGACCTCGGTACGGCTGTCAACGTTGTGACCATGGTCTTCGGCAACATGGGTAATGATTCTGGGACCGGTGTGGCCTTTACTCGCGATCCCAACACCGGCGAGAAGGTGCTGTTCGGCGAGTATTTGACCAACGCGCAGGGCGAGGACGTCGTCGCCGGCATCCGGACGCCGCGAAAGATCGCGCAGCTCGCGCAGGAGCTGCCGCAGGCGTTCCACGAGTTCCAGGCGATCGCCGAGAAACTTGAGCGCCATTACCGCGACGTGCAGGACCTGGAGTTCACTATCGAGCGCGGTCGCCTGTTCATGTTGCAGACCCGGTCGGCGAAGCGCACCGCGGCTGCTGCCGTGAAGATCGCGGTCGACATGGTGGCCGAGGGGATCATCACAGAGGCGGAGGCGGTCGAGCGGGTCGAGCCCGCGCAGGTGGATCAGCTGCTCCGCGCGCAGTTCGACCCGGTCGCCCGTCAGAAGGCGGTCCGGATCGCCAGAGGGCTGAACGCGTCGCCAGGCGCCGCCGTCGGCAAGGCCGTCTTCGACGCCGACACCGCTGTGGAGTGGGCCGCCCGCGGCGAGCGCGTCGTGCTCGTGCGCATCGAGACGTCGCCCGACGACTTTCACGGTATGGCAGTCGCGCAGGGAATCTTGACCGCCCGAGGCGGTGCCACGTCGCATGCGGCCGTCGTCGCGCGCCAGATCGGCAAGCCGTGCGTGGCGGGCTGCTCCGAGCTCTTGGTGGACTATCGGGACAAGTCCGCGACGGCAAACGGCTCGGCCTTCCGGGAGGGAGACCCTCTCAGCGTGGACGGTTCTACCGGTGAGGTATTCCTGGGCTCGCTGCCCACCGTTGCGGCACGCTTCGAGGAGCAGCCCGAGCTGCAGAACGTCCTAGGCTGGGCCGACGGGATCCGTCGTCTGCAGGTCTGGACTAACGCCGACAAGCCCGAGGAGGCCGCGCAGGCCCGCCGTTACGGGGCACAGGGGATCGGGCTCTGCCGCACCGAGCACATGTTCCGCGAGGGCGAGCGGCTCGAGATCGTGCGCGACGCGATCCTCGTGGCGTTCCAGGCCACGCGGGCCAAAGACCGCCGCGACGCCGGCGAGTCGATCGGCGATGCAGACCACGCCGCGATCGAGCGGTTCGATGCGGCGATCGCCAAGCTCGAGCGGCTCCAGCAGGGCGACTTCGAGGGGATCCTCTCGGCGATGAGCGGGCTCCCGGTCGTGATCCGGCTTATCGACCCGCCCCTGCACGAGTTCCTGCCCAAGCACGAGGGGCTGCTCGTGGAGGTCACGCAGCTGCGCGAGCGCGGCACGGCCGAGGACGACCCAGCCTTCGTCAAGGCGCGCACGCTACTCGCGGCCGTCGAGGCGCTCCGCGAGCAGAACCCGATGCTTGGGCTGCGGGGCATCCGCCTCGGGCTCATGATCCCGGACATCACTAAGATGCAGACGCGCGCGATCCTCAACGCCGCGATCGCGGTGCGCCGCAACGGCGGTGACCCGCACGTGGAGATCATGATCCCGCTCGTGGGGCACGTGAACGAGCTTGCGGCGAGCCAGACGCTGCTCGAGGTCGAGGCGAAGGACGTCATGGAGGCGGCCGGCGCGACCGTCGACTACAAGTTCGGCACCATGATCGAGGTGCCGCGCGGCGCGCTGACGGCCGACGAGATCGCGAAGTATGCGCAGTTCTTCAGCTTCGGCACGAACGACCTGACGCAGATGACGTTCGGCTACAGCCGCGACGACGCCGAGGGCGGCTTCCTGCTCGCGTACGTGGAGCGCAAGATCCTGCCGTTCAACCCGTTCCAGCAGCTCGACCGGGCTGGTGTGGGCCAACTGATGCGGATCGCGGTGGAGAAGGGCCGGGCGACACGGCCGGACATCAAGCTCGGTATCTGCGGCGAGCACGGCGGCGACCCCTCGTCGATCGAGTTCTGTCATGAGATCGGCCTGGACTACGTCTCATGCTCGCCGTTCCGGATCCCGGTGGCCCGCCTGGCGGCAGCGCAGGCGGTGCTCGCCGGCGAGCGCGACAAGTAGCGGGGCAACAGACACCGCCCGCCCGGCGCCCCGCCGGGGGGCTGATCGAATTGGGGACCGGGTGGAGACGCCCGGTCCTCTTATTTGCTGGGCGCCTCGGCGCACGACGATCGTGAGGTCGTCTGGCGTGTGCACGATCCCCCCTATTCGGGTCCTCGCCCGCGCCGACCCACACCTCCGATGCCGTCCATCCCCTCAGGTCTTCGACGACACGCGGCGGTTCCACCTGCTGGAGGGCCTGCTCGGCGTCGGTTCCGGCGGGAGCCGACGCGCCGCTCGGCTTGTCGCACCGGGCGCGGAACGGTACCGTTGCCGGCGGTGACTGGCATTGGGGGCGGGAGTCGCCGCGACGAGTGGCTCGGCATGGCCGCGTCGGCGACCGCGGCGGTCCTGTTCGGCACGTCCTACGTGGCGACCGCGTTTGTGCTGCGGTCCTTCGCTCCGCTGGCCGCGACGACGTGGCGGGGGTTGCTGGCGACGGCGGGGCTGGCCGCGGTTGTGGCGCTCGGCGGTCTGGGTCCACGACCGCCGAAGCCAACGAACCAACAGATCGCAAGGCTCGCGGTTCTCGCCCTGGTCGGCGGCCCGGTCTTCATCGGCGCCATGAACGTGGCGGTCTCACAGGCCGGCGCGACGATCACGTCGTTCGTCGCTGGCATGTACGCGGTCCTCGCGGCGGTGTTCGCGCCAGCGCTGCTGCGCGAGCGGCTCACGCAGGCTGCGGTCGTGGGGTTCGCGCTTGCTCTGGTTGGGACGCTCCTGCTGGCACAGCTCCACGCCACCCGATCCGCGGTGATCGGGATCGCGATGGGTGTCGGAGCTGCGATCTCGTACGCCCTGTTCCTGGTGCTGTCGCGCCGCTGGTCGGTGCCGTGGGGACTTTCGGGGTCGCTCGTCACGCTGTCGCTCGTCCTCGCCACCGGAATGCCGCTCGCCGGCTGGCTGCTCCTCACCGACCCGGGCGCGCTGGTCCCGCAGAGAGTGCGGCCCGAGGCGATCCTGGGCCTAGTGTGGCTGGCTATCTTCCCAAGCATCGTCGCCGTGCTGCTGGTCGTCGCGGGAGTGCGACGCCTCGACGCGCGCCGTTCGTCGGCATTCCTGTTGCTCAGCCCAGTCACTGCCGCGGTGCTGTCGTGGCTGCTCCTCGGCGAGCGACTCGGCACCGGGCAACTGCTCGGAGCTGGGCTCGTGCTGGCCGGGATGGCGGCGGCGTCAGGTGCCGTGGAGTGGGCCGCCGACCCACGGCGGCGGCGATCGGGTGCCGCCCGCTAAAGGAACCGCGGCAGGCACCGAGGGAGCGCCGCCGCGCGCGCCTGCCCAGCGGATAACGCGCTCGGCCAAGGTGGCCTGCACCTGCGACGTGAACAGTACGACCCCGAAGGTGATGTCTAGGAAGAGCCCAGGCCGCAGCACTACGAGCACCAGCTGCGGCCTTACCTTCAGGTGGCGCGGCCAGACACGCGGCGGGCGCCGCGACCCCGAGCAGGACCAAAGCGACCAGGCTAGGGTAGGGCGTGTCACGCATCTGCCCGAGTGGAGCACGCGCCCTTGGCGGTGCTGGCGGAGCCCGGCGTGGGTCTCCGAGACCACGGCGCCCAACGGCGCCTCCTACACTGCGTCCATGACCTATGAGTACGGCATCTTGGGCGCCGGTCGGCAGGGTACGGCCGCCGCCTACGACCTCGTCGTGCGGGGCGGGGCGGCGTCCGTAACGCTCGCCGACATCGACCTTGCGGTGGCGAACCGGGCGGCCGATCGCGTGAACCGCCTGTCCGGCACCCGGCGCGCCGTGGGAGTGGCACTCGACGTCACGGACCGAAGGGCGCTCATCGAGTTTCTGCGCCCCCTCGACGCGTTCATCGCCGCAGTCTCGTACAAGCTCAACCTAGGCATCGCGGAGGCAGCGCTCGACGCCGGCACTGGCATGTGCGACTTGGGCGGTCACACGGCCACGGCCCTCGCACAGATCGACCTGGCGGGGCGCGCACGCGCCCTCGGGATCGCCATCGTGCCGGACTGCGGCGAAGCGCCGGGACTCGCGAACAACCTCATGGCATACGCGACGACCCTGCTCGATCAGACGGATGACCTGCTTCTCCTCGACGGCGGATTGCCCCTCCACCCAGAGGCGCCGTGGGACTACCAGGTCACGTTCGCGATGGACGGCCTGACGAACGAGTACGCCGGGGGCGCCGATTGGGTCCGAGATGGACGGATCGTCCACGTGGACACGTTCGACCCGGCCGAGTACGAGCTGGTGGATCTCGGTGACCCGGTGGGCGAGCTCGAGGCATTCTCAGCGGGCGGCGGGTCCACAATCCCGTGGACGCTGGGGAAGCGTGTTCCCTCGATCCGCAACAAGGTTCTCCGCTACCCGGGGCACGTTGCCCAGTTCCAAGCGTTTCAGGACGCGGGCCTGTTCTCTGAGGAGCCGATCGCAGTCGACGGCGGGTACGTCATTCCGCGGCGCGTCTTTCATGCCCTGATCGAGCCGCAGATCCGGGCTCCCGAGGGGTTCGAGGACATCGTGATCGCCCACGTCATCGCAACGGGGCGGAAGGGAGGAGCGCCGGCGCGGGCCATCGTCGACCTGCGGGCCGTGCGCGATGATGCCCTCGGTTTCACGGGCATGGAGCGCACGACCGGCTGGCACGCCGCGATCATGTGCCACCGGATTGCCTCTGGAGCCATCGAGCCTGGCGCATACGCGGCCGAGGAGGCGATCGAGCCGGGCGCAATGGTGGTCGCGCTTCGCGAGCGCGGCCTGCCGGTGACCGAGTCGGTCGAAACGCTCGCCCTGTAGCGAGAGCTCAGTCACCTGCAAGAGCCGCGCCGCCGCCCGCGGCGCCCGACCCGCGGGGGACCCGCCCTAGGCGGTACGATTCTGGTCCGGAGGTCCCGTGTTCTACCGTTCCGATCCTTGGCTGCATGTGATCGTCGGCTGCATGTCGTCTGGGAAGACCGACGAGCTGCTGCGATTGCTACGCCGGGCTGAGATCGCCCGCCGTCGCGTCCTGCTGGTGCGGCCTGACATCGACACCCGGACGCCCGCGGACTACGCGGAGAGCCGGAGCCACGCACGCTTCCCGTCGACGCTCGTGCCTCGGAGTGAGCCCGGCCAAGTGCTCGCGCTCGCTCGCGAGCGAGACGCCGACCTCATCGGGATCGAAGAGGCGGAGTTCTTCGAGCCCGAGATCGTGGAGGTGGTGCAGGCGCTTCGGTCCACAGGGCGCCACGTGATCGCCACGGGCCTCAACTTGGACTTCGCCGGGCGTCCGTTCAACTCGATGCCGGTGCTGCTTGCGCTCGCCGACGAGATCACGACGCTGACTGCGATCTGCATGGTGTGCGGCGACACGGCCACTCGCACGCAGAGGCTCGTCAACGGGCACCCGGCCGCCATGGACGACCCGCTGATCGTCGTCGGCGGGCTCGAGAAGACCGCGGTCGAGACATACGAGGCTCGCTGCACCCGGCACCATGAGGTGGCGGCTGCGCGCGGCTCCTGAGAGCGCGGGATTGCTGTACGACCCAAGATGGCGGAAGGCGGCCGGCGCTGCGACGGCTGGCCGATCGGCGGGCCGGTGAGCGGACATCGAGAGGAGGCACGGATGCAGGTCGATGTGCCAGTGCCGCAGGGCTGGAACCATGAGTACGACGGCTGGGACGCTGCCCGGGCGTGGGCTAGGAGCTTGCAGCTCGCGCGCCAGGCCGAGACCCTCGGGTGCGAGCTGGTTTGGCTGGCGGTCGGGCGGTGCCTGAGCCCTAGGGTCCCGATTCGGGAGTCGCCCGGGCTGCACGGCCCCATCCCGGGTTTCCAGACACAAGAGGCTGATCGATCACGGAACCTACGGCGAGCGACACGGGAGGTTGATGCGACATTTCGCGCGTGGCCCGCTGCACGATCTGGGAGGGCTAAGCCAGTTCCCGACGCTTTCGTGGTATCAACTGTCCCGAGGCCCAGCGTATGCCCGTCGACCTAACCGAGACGCGCGCCACCGCGGAGCGCGTCGCTGCGGACTGGGGGCTCACACTCGGCGCACCGTTCGCGTTCGCCTACCAGTCGTACGCCGCGCCCGTGAGCGACGACGCCGTGCTGAAGGTGGCGTGGGAGGGCGACAACGAGTCGCTCCATGACGCAGAGGCGTACTAGCTCTGGGACGGCCGGGGTGCAGTGCGCGTGCTGCGGCGCGACCGGGAGCGTCGGGCGCTGCTGCTCGAACGTGCGCGTCCGGGGACCGACATCTCGGAGCTCCCGGACGACGAGGCGACGGCGGTCGCCGTCGATCTCGCCGTGCAGCTGTGGCTGCCGGGCCGGGCCCCGTTCCGGCCGGTGGAGCCCGAGCTAGCGCGCTGGCTCGAGCGGGCCGCACGGGAGGGGAGCGCACTCGTCCCGCTGGCCGGCCAGCTCGTGGCGGAGATCGGCCAGGGCACGGACTGGCTGGTCCACGGGGACCTTCACCATCACAACATCCTGCGTCACGGCGAGTGGTTCGTCGCCATCGACGCCAAGCCCTACCGCTCCGATCGCGAGTACGACGTGCCCTCGTTTCTCTGGAACCCGTTCGACTACCACATGGACGACAGAGCGAAGACCGAGCGACGCATCGCGGCCTTCGTCGCGGCAGGCCTCGACGACTTCCGGATCCGCGCCTGGACCGTGATCCGAGGTGCCTATCTCCGCCCGGACCCCCAGTACGTCGACCCGCTCCGCTCGCTCCTCGACTAGCGCCCCGACGCGCAACGTCGCCGGTGTCTGTGTGGCCGGCTGCACATTCCAGACAGCTGGGGCCGACACAGCAAGGGACTTGCGGAGCGCGACACTTGGCGGCCTCGACCGTCTCCGCATTCGTAGTGGCCGGCGTCGTACTCGGACCGGAGGTGTAGCGAGGGGCGCCGCCGGCAGTCGGCCGGCGGGCCAGCAGGGCGTGCCACCCGCGGCGCAGAACGGCGTGCGCAACGGAGTTGTCGTGCGGCCGCGGGAGCACGTCCGGATGGCACTATCGGAGGTCTCCGCCTCCGGTGGAGACTCGTCCAGCGGAGGTGACTCGCGTGCCGTCGACCCCGATGGTTGTCGCGTCCCCGTTGGCTCTAGCGTCGCTGGAGGAGTGTCTTCGCGCTAGGCGCTCGCACCGCGACTTCTGTCGGGACTCGCTGGGCGGGGACGTGGTGCTTCGGCTGTGCTGGGCAGGGCAGGGGGTCACCGGGCCTGACGGACTCCGCACCGCCCCGTCGGCCGGCGGAATCCATCCGCTGGAGCTCTACGCGGTCTCGGCCGCAGGCGTGCTGCACTACGACGCGCTCGCTCATCGCCTCGAGCCGCGACTGAGTGGTGACCGGCGTCCCGCGCTGTGCACGGCGGCGCTGTCCCAGGATGCCGTGGGGCTCGCCGCCGCGTCGATCGTGATCGTGGCGGTCGAGGGCCGAATGGATCAGCGCTACGGCGCGCGCGCGCGGCGATACGAACTGATCGAGGCCGGGCACGTCGCGCAGAACATCCTACTTGCGGCGACCGCGATGGGAGTCTCGTCGGTACCCATCGGTGCCTTGGACGACGCAGCCGTCCGAGACCTGCTCGAGCTGCCTGCGACTCACGCGCCGCTGTACATCGTTGCCATCGGGCGGTCGTTGCCGCAGGCGCGGTGACCGGGGAGGCACCCGGAGCGCGGGCGTCGGAGTGCCCCAATCAGCCAGCGGCCAGGCTCGCTGACGTCGGTTCGAGCGAGACCACTTCGGCACGCGGGTCCACGGTTGCGTCCGCGCCCGCGACGCCGCGGGCGTCCTCCGCGCGCGTCCGGGCTGACCGCTAGCATGCTCGGCATGTCCCAGGTTTCCGCCGATCGGTCCTACCGTGCCTTGCTCAGGGTGCCGTCGCTCGCCCGCGTTGTGGCCGGCATGCAGATCGCGCGTATCGCTCAGTCCATGGTCAGCGTTGCCATCGTGCTCTTCACGTTGACGGCGTACCGCTCACCCGAGCTGGCGGGCATCGTGACGTTCGTCAGCATCGTGCCGGGCATGATCGTTAGCCCCATCGCCGGTGCGCTTCTGGACCGGCATGGCCGCGCGCGGCTGGTCTTCCTCGACTACGTCGTCGCGAGCGCGTCGCTCGCGCTTATCGGCGCGCTCGGTCTGGCCGGCGAGCTTCCGGTCTGGCTCCTGCTCCTGATCGCCGCCGTCGCGTCGCTCACGACACCGCTCAGCGCGACGGGACTGCGGAGCCTCTTCCCCCTCCTCGTGCCGCGGTCTATGTGGGAGCGCATCAACGCCGTCGACTCGATGGGATACGTAGTGGCGACCATCGTCGGCCCGCCGCTCTCAGCCGCGCTGGTGGCCCTGTGGGGGGCGCCGGCCGCTCTCGTCGGCATCGCGGCCGTGTTCGCGGCCGCCGCGCTCGTGGTGCTGGGCATTCCCGATCCGCGGACCGACGTCGCCTCAACCGGCCGGCTCCTGCTCGACGCCTGGCAGGGGCTGGTCTACACGTGGCGCAACCCGACGCTGCGTGCACTTGGCTTCTCGATCTCCGGCATGAATCTCGTCGGCGGCATGACCACGATCGTCGTCCCGCTGATCGTGCTGGACCACCTGCACCGCGGGCCCGCCACAGTCGGCGCGGTCGTTGCCGCCTCCGGGCTCGGCGGTGCGGTGGCGGCGATCGCGTTTGGCCGCGTCAACAGCGCAGGACGCGAGCGGGTCATGCTCGCGTTGCCGATGGTCGGTTTTGCGGCCGCCGTCGCACTGCTGCTGCCGGGGCAGCTGGTGCTGCTGGTCGCATCGATGACGCTGCAAGGGCTCCTCAACGGGCCGATGGACATCGGCATGTTCACGCTCCGCCAGCGGCGCACGGACCCGGCTTGGATGGGTCGTGCCTTCGCCGTCTCGATGAACTTCAACTTCGCCGGATTCCCTATCGGCTCGGCGATCGCCGGCTGGCTCGCCGCGCGCACCATCCAGGGCGCTGTGCTGTTCGGCGTGGCGGCATGCCTGGTCTCCGCGCTGATCGCGTGGCGCGGCATCCCGCGGATGGCGGCCGAATCCACGACCGTCCACTGACGTGCGGTACGGGGCAAGTACTTGATGGGTCTCCGCGAGGCGGCGGCGCGGACCGCGACCGGCACGGCGCCCCACCTGACGAGCTACGCTCCGACTTCCTCCGGTAGCAGGAACCAGCGCAGCGCCTCGAAGTCCGCTCCCCGCTCGACCGGCTCGGGCCGTCGCGACGCGACGGGAGGATCCGCCACGATGGTGCGTGCCTCCGCTAGGTAGTCCGCAAGGCGGCTCTCGGGCTCGCGATGACGGTGGGCCCGGTAGCACATGCCGCCGCCCTCGTAGTGCACGTCGTGCAGCGTCAGCGGCGGCTCGCCCGGGCCGTCAACGTGGCGCCAGAGCCCCGTGGCCGGGTCGAAGTCGTACAGGTGCAAGAGCCGCCAGCCCTCGGTGGCGACCAGGTCGACTGCGGCAAGGATGTACTCGAAGACCGCCTCGCTGATGAAGTAATTGAAGTTGACCCGCACCCAGCCGGGCTTGATCCCCTCGCAACCTAGCGCGATCTGCCGCTCGAACGCCCTCGACCGCTCGATGTCGATGCCGAGGAGGCGGTGGCCGTACGGACCGGCGCACGAGCAGCCGCCGCGCGCCTGAATGCCGAACAGGTCGTTGAGCAGCGCGACGACGAAGTTGTGGTGCAGGTAGCGGCCGCCACGCCGGACGACGAAGGACACAATCGAGAGACGCTCGGCGGAGTGGCTGCCGAGGATCTCGATCTCCGGCACGCGCTCCCAGTGGGCGATCGCGCGGTCGATGAACCACGATTCGCGCGCGCGGATTGCCGGCACGCCGACGGCCTGCTTGATCTGGAACACGAGCCCCGCCCTGATCGACTCGACGATCGCCGGCGTGCCGCCTTCTTCGCGCCGCTCGATGTCGGTCAGGTAGCGGTGCTCAAACGGGTTCACGTACTCCACCGTGCCGCCGCCAGGAACTGTCGGCACGCGGTTGCGGAAGAGCTCACGCCGCGCGACGAGCAGGCCCGGGGTTCCCGGGCCGCCGATGAACTTGTGGGCCGAGATGAAGATCGCGTCCTTGTACGCCAGGTGGCCGTCTGGGCCGTCGCCGCCGCGCATGTCGATCTCGACGTACGGCGCCGCGGCCGCGTAGTCCCAGCAGGAGAGCGCCCCGTACCGGTGCAGCAGGATGGCGATCGCCCGAGTGTCGGAGATGATGCCGGTCACGTTCGACGCGGCCGAGAAGCTGCCGATCACGAGCGGGCGCCCCGCCCGGGCCTGCAGCTCGCGTTCGAGCTGCGCCAGGTCGATCCGTCCGTCGTGATCCTCGTGCACCGTCACGAGCTCGGCGATCGACTCGCGCCACGGCAGCTCGTTCGAGTGGTGCTCGTACGGCCCGATCAGGACCACCGGCCGCTCTGCCTGCGGGATGTGCGAGCGCAAGTCGTAGCGGTCGTCCAGGTCAGCCGGCAGGCGCAGGTTGAGGACATCGATCAGGCGGTTGATCGCCGCGGTCGAGCCGGAGCCGCAGAACACTACGGCATGCTCGTCGCCTCCGCCCACGGCGTCGCGGATGATCCGCCGAGCCTCCTCCCGGAACCGCGTCGTCTGCAGTCCCGTTCCGGAAGACTCCGAGTGGGTGTTGGCATACAGCGGCAGGACCGCATCCCGGATGTAGTCCTCGATGAATGTCAGCGATCGGCCGGATGCCGTGTAGTCGGCGTAGGTGACGCGCCGGATGCCGAACGGTCCGGCGACGGCCTCGTCGTCCCCGATCACGGAGGCGCGGATGAGGTCGATCAGCGGCTCGGATGGCTCCACGTGGGCCATGGTAACCTGCGTCGCTTCCGGGCCGTCGCTCTTGGGCCGGCCCTGTTTTCGCGACGCAGTCCGACATGATCGCGTGCGCCGGACGAGCCCTCAGCCGCACGATGTCCACACTTTCAACACCCGCTGAGGGTGTTGACACCACCCTCGGGAAGGGCGCTGCCGCGCCAGCGCGTGGACATCGCACATTTGCCGACACCGTTCATGCGCCGGTCGAGCAGCGCACAGGCGGCGGCGGCCGTCCGTTGACCACGCCAGGCGCCGAAGTCGGCCGAAGCGGTGTCCTCGTCCAGATACGTCCGTGACACCGGAGCTGGACGCGGGGTGAGGCGCGAGCGGGGCTGAGAACGGCGCGAGAGCCCTCGCTACGCTGGGAGTGTCAGCAACCAGCAGCACACGGAGGCTC